>CAMPGL010000062.1 GCA_946885435.1 uncultured Brevundimonas sp.
TCATGACCCAGCTGCACGCCGGCGGTAAGTTCGACCAGAACTCCTACAAGGTCTCAGGCGGCCTGCACGGCGTCGGGGTTTCGGTCGTGAACGCCCTGTCCGACTGGCTGGAGCTGACCATCTACCGCAACGGCAAGCGCCACCAGATGCGCTTCGAACGCGGCGACACGGTCAAGTCGCTGGAAGTCACCGGCGAGGCCCCGATCCGCGACAAGGGCGAAAAGGCCGGCCAGCCGCTGACCGGCACGGAGGTGACCTTCTATCCGTCGGTCACGACCTTCTCGCACATCGACTTCGACCTGAAGACGCTCGAGCACCGCCTGCGGGAGCTGGCCTTCCTCAACTCCGGCGTGACCATCCGCCTGGCGGACAACCGCGGCGCCGAGCCGTTCGAGGAGATCCTGCACTACGACGGCGGGGTGGAGGCCTTCGTGCGCCACCTCGACAAGTCCAAGCAGCCGCTGCTCAAGGACGTCATCACCGTCCGTGGCAAGAAGGAGGGCGTCGAGCTCGACCTCGCCATGTGGTGGAACGACAGCTACCATGAGACCATGCTGTGCTTCACCAACAACATCCCCCAGCGGGATGGAGGCACGCACCTCTCGGCCTTCCGCGCGGCGCTCACGCGCGTCATGGGCGGCTATATCGAACAGGCCGGCGCCGCCAAGAAGGAGAAGGTCTCCGTCACCGGCGAGGACGCCCGCGAGGGCCTGACCTGCGTCCTGTCGGTCAAGGTGCCGGACCCGAAGTTCAGCTCCCAGACCAAGGACAAGCTGGTCTCCTCGGAAGTGCGTCCGGCCGTCGAAAGCCTGTGCGCCGAGGGCATCGCCCAGTGGTTTGAGGAGCACCCGGCGGAAGCCAAGGCCATCGTCGGCAAGATCGTCGAGGCTGCCGCTGCCCGCGAAGCCGCCCGCAAGGCGCGCGAACTGACCCGGCGCAAGTCGGCTCTCGACATCTCGTCCCTGCCCGGCAAGCTCGCCGACTGCCAGGAGCGTGACCCCGCCAAGTCCGAACTCTTCATCGTCGAGGGTGACTCGGCCGGCGGCTCGGCCAAACAGGGCCGCAACCGCGAAAACCAGGCGGTTCTGCCCCTGCGCGGCAAGGTGCTGAACGTCGAGCGCGCCCGCTTCGACAAGATGCTGGGCTCGGACCAGATCGGCACCCTGATCATGGCGCTCGGCGCCGGCATCGGCCGCGACGAGTTCGACATCAACAAGCTGCGCTACCACAAGATCATCATCATGACGGACGCCGACGTCGACGGCGCCCACATCCGGACCCTGCTGCTCACCTTCTTCTACCGGCAGATGCCGGAGCTGATCGAACGCGGCCACCTCTACATCGCCCAGCCGCCGCTCTATCGGGCGGGCAAGGGCAAGTCGTTCCGCTATCTGAAGGACGATGCCGAGATGAACGCCTTCCTCGTCGACGAGGGCGTGGAGGGCGCCGAACTGGACCTGCCGTCGGGCGAGCGCCTGACCGGCCAGGACCTGCGCCGGCTGGTGGACGAAGCCCGGTCGGCCAAGGCCCTGATCGACCGGCTGTCGCTGCGCGCCCCGGCCTTCTCGGTCGAACAGGCGGCCCTGGCCGGCCTCTTCGCCGAGGGCGGCGACCCGATGCGCGCCGCCGGCCGCTTCGACCTCTACAACGAGGAGGGCGACGGCGCCTGGACCGGCGAGCCCGGCGAGGCCGGCGCCGTGGTCTTCAGCCGCGTGCGCCGCGCCGTCTCCGAACGGATCGTCCTGGAAGAGGCTCTGGTCCGCTCCATGGACGCCCGCCGCCTCGGTGAACGCTCCGCGGCCATGGCCGAGGCCTTCTCGGCCCCGTCGGTCTTCCGCCGCAAGGACAAGAGCTCGGTCATCCGGGGGCCGCTGGACCTGGTCCAGGCCGTGCTCGACGCCGGCAAGAAGGGCCTGTCGATCCAGCGCTACAAGGGCCTGGGCGAAATGAACGCCGAACAGCTGTGGGAGACCACGCTCGACGACAACGCCCGCACCCTGCTGAAGGTGAAGGTCGAGCACGCCGACGACGCCGACGACCTGTTCGCGAAGCTGATGGGCGACGTCGTCGAGCCGCGCCGCGAGTTCATCCAGGAAAACGCCCTGGACGCCGAGATCGACACCTAGAGGGGAGGGCTCACGCCCTCCCGATCGAGCTGTAGGTGAAGCCGCGGGCCCGCATGTCGTCCGGGCGGTAGACGTTGCGCAGGTCGACCAGGACCGGGGTTTTCACCAGGCTCTTCACGCGCTCGAGATCGAGCGCGCGGAACTGGTCCCACTCCGTGACGATGACGACGACGTCGGCGCCCTCGACCGCCTCGTAGGGGCCGTCGGTCATGACGACGTCGGGCAGCAGCTTGGCGGCCTCGTGCATGCCCTCCGGATCGAAGGCCCGCACCGTCGCGCCCGCCGCGATCAGGGCCGGGGCGATGTCCAGCGAGGGCGCGTCGCGCATGTCGTCGGTGTTCGGCTTGAAGGTCAGGCCCAGCATGGCGACCGTCTTGCCCGCCGCGTCCCCGCCCAGCGCCGCCAGGACCCGCTCGGCCATGGCCTTCTTGCGGGTGTCGTTGATCTCCACCGTGGTCTCGATCAGCCGCAGCGGCGCGCCGGCGTCCTTGGCCGTGTGCACCACAGCCAGGGTGTCCTTCGGGAAGCAGGAGCCACCATAGCCCGGGCCCGCGTGCAGGAATTTCGAGCCGATCCGGTTGTCCAGACCGATGCCGCGCGCGACCTGCTGGACGTCCGCGCCGACGGCCTCGCACAGGTCCGCCATCTCGTTGATGAAGGTGATCTTCATCGCCAGGAAGGCGTTGGCCGCATACTTGATCAGCTCGGACGTGCGGCGGCCGGTAAACAGGATCGGCGTCTCGTTCAGGTTCAGCGGGCGGTAGAGCTCGGTCATCGGCTCGCGCGCGCGTTCGTCCTCGATGCCGACCACCACGCGGTCGGGCCGCTTGAAGTCGTTGATCGCCGCGCCCTCGCGCAGGAACTCCGGGTTCGAGACCACGGCGAAGTCAGCGTCAGGACGCACCCGCCGGATGATGGCCTCGACCTCGTCGCCGGTGCCGACGGGCACGGTCGACTTGGTGACGATGACGGTGAAGCCGTCGATCAGCCCGGCGATCTCCTCGGCGGCGGCGTAGACGTAGGACAGGTCCGCATGGCCGTCGCCGCGACGCGACGGCGTGCCGACCGCGATGAAGACCGCATCCGCCTCGCGGATCGCCTGGGCCCCGTCGACGGCGAAGAACAGCCGCTCGTCGCGCACGTTGGCCGCGACCAGATCCTCCAGGCCCGGCTCGTAGATCGGCATCTCGCCGCGCTCCAGACGCTCGATCTTGGAGGCGTCCTTGTCGATGCAGGTCACGACGTGGCCGAAGTCGGCGAAACAGGCGCCGGACACCAGGCCGACGTATCCGGTTCCGATCATGGCGACGCGCATGGGGTCAGGCCTTCAGGTGGTTCAGAAAGAGGGCGGCCAAATAGCCCGATGGGGGCCTAAACGCCAGCCGCGCGGGTAACCCTGTATGGCCACGCTTTCGCAAGCGTGCCGCTTGACACTGAACTCAAGAGGCGGGGCGAAGGCCGATCATCGTTAACGGTCGTTAAAGGCGGTCACCGTTAACCCTGTTTCGGAAACAGGGGGCTTTTGGCCGATGTACGACGCCGCCCACAAGTGGGAGCCGGTTCCGGAGCGGGACTCCGGCCGTGATTTCGCGCCCAGGACAAGGCTTCTCGACGGCAAGGTGGTGCTGGTCACCGGCGGCACCGGCTCGTTCGGCCGCCGCTTTGTCAGGGAGGTGCTGGCCACCCAGGCGCCCAGGAAGCTGATCGTCTTCTCGCGCGACGAGCTCAAGCAGTACGAGATGCGCCAGGAGCTGGCCGAGCTGTTCCCCAAGGAGACGCTCGACCGGATGCGCTTCTTCCTGGGCGACGTGCGCGACCGGGCCCGCATGGAGCTGGCCTTCCGCGGCGTCGACGTGGTCGTCCACGCCGCGGCCCTGAAGCAGGTGCCGGCCGCCGAGTATAATCCCTCGGAGTGCATCCAGACCAACGTCATGGGCGCCGAGAACGTGGTCTGGGCCTGCCTGCACAATCACGTCGAGAAGGTCATTGCCCTGTCGACCGACAAGGCCTGCTCGCCGATCAACCTCTATGGCGCGACCAAGCTGGCCTCGGACAAGACCTTCGTGGCCGCCAACAACCTGGCCGGCGACATCGGCACGCGCTTCTCGGTGGTCCGCTACGGCAACGTCATGGGCTCGCGCGGCTCGGTCGCTCCGCTGTTCCAGCGCCTGCTCGACCAGGGGGTCAGCGAACTGCCGATCACCGACGAGCGGATGACCCGCTTCTGGATCACCCTGGAGCAGGGCGTGAACTTCGTCCTGTCGTCCATGGAGGTCATGCGCGGCGGCGAGGTCTTCGTGCCTAAGATCCCGGCCACGACGATCACCCAGCTGGCCCAGGTCATGGCGCCTGAGCGGGGCGTGAAGGTGGTCGGCATCCGTCCCGGCGAGAAGCTGCACGAGATGATGATCTCGCCCGACGACGCCCGCCAGACGGTGGACCTCGGCGACCGCTACGCCATCGAGCCGGACTTCGTCGAATATCCGCGCGAGAGCTTCGCCGACACCGGCGACGGCCGCCGCGTGGCCGAGGGCTTCGCCTATGCCTCCGACACCGCCGACCGGCTGGACGCGCGGGGCCTGATGGCCCTGCTGGAACGGGCCCATGCCTGACGGGACGGGCGCGCCGCCGTTCCTGCCCTACGGCCGCCAGTCGATCGACGAGGCCGACCTCAGGGCCGTGGCCGACGCGCTTCGCGGCGACTTCCTGACCACCGGACCGCTGGTCGACCGGTTCGAGCGCGCCTTCGCCGAAAAGGTCGGCGCCGCCGAGGCCGTGGCCTGCGGCAACGGCTCGCACGCGCTCCATCTCGCCTACAAGGCCGCCGGCCTCCAGCCCGGCGACGTCGTGGTGGTCCCGGCCGTCACCTTCGTGGCCACAGCCTCCTCGGCCGCCTACGAGGGCGCCCAGATCGTCTTCGCCGACGTCGATCCCGTCTCCGGCCTGATGACGCCCGATACCCTGGCCGAGGCCCTGCGGCGGGTCGAAGGCCGCCGCGTCCGCATTGTCGCCCCGGTTCACCTGGCCGGCGCCCCGTGTGACCTCGCCAACATCTCAAGCCTGGCCGAGCGCGTCGGCGCCGCCGTCATCGAGGACGCCTGTCACGCCGCCGGCACGGTCGCGCCCGAGGGCGTGACCGGCGACTGCGCCCGCTCGCTGATGGCCTGCTTCTCCTTCCACCCGGTCAAGACCCTGACGACCTGCGAGGGCGGCATGGTCACCACCAACGACCGCGCTCTGGCCGAGCGGATGCGCCGCCTGCGCACCCAAGGGATCACGCGCGAGGCCGACGACTTCCTGCTCGACGACGACGCCTTCGACGGCGGCGAGGCCAACCCCTGGTGGCACGAGCAGCACGACCTCGGCTTCAACTACCGGCTGTCTGACGTGCAGTGCGCCCTGGGCCTCAGCCAGCTGTCGCGGCTCGACGCCTTCGTGGCCCGCCGGGCGCACCTGGTCGCGCTCTACCGCGAGGCCCTGGCGCCGCTCGCGCCGCTGGTCACGGTCGCGCCCTATGCGGGCCGACCCGCTTGGCACCTGATGCAGGTGCGGATCGACTTCGAGGCCGCCGGCCTGTCGCGCCGCGAGGTCATGGGCGGCCTGAAAGCGCGCGGCGTTGGGACCCAGGTCCACTACATCCCCGTGCATCGCCAGCCCTACTGGCGCGCTCGCAACGGCGAACTCACCCTGCCGGGCGCCGACGCCTTCTACGCCCGCACGCTCAGCCTGCCGCTCTTCCCGGCCATGGCCGACGACGATCCGGTCCGCGTGGTCGACGCCCTGAAGGCGGTGCTCGGGGCCCGGCCATGACGGTCGAGACTCTGCGCCTGCGTCCCGCCACCATGGAGGACGCCAAGCGCCTGTTCGACTGGCGCGACGACCCCGACACACGCTTCTGGTCGCACAACGCCGCCCCGCTGGTCTGGGAGGACCACCTCACCTGGCTCGAGCGCTGGCTTGGCGCCCATGATCGCGTAATTTTCGTCGGCGAAGCGGTGCGCACCGACCAGCCGATCGGCGTCGTCCGTTTCGACGAGCGGCCCGACGGGACCCACGAGGTCGGCATCACCGTCGCGCCCGAGTTCCGCGGCCGGGGCTGGGCCGGCAAGCTGCTCCGCGCCGGCCTTCGTCACCGCGAGGGCCAGACGATTATCGCCCAGGTGATGAGCGAGAACCGCCGGTCGCGAAGCCTGTTCGTCTCCTGCGGCTTCCGGCAGGTCGGCGAGGCGGAGGGCATCGTCCACTACCGCCTCGACCCGCCCGAGGAGGCCGCCGCGTGAGCCGCGAGGTCGTCATCGACGGGCGGCGCATCGGGCCAGACCACAGCCCCTATGTGATCTGCGAGATTTCCGGCAACCACAACGGCTCGCTGGATCGCGCGCTCGCCCTCATCGACGCCGCGGCCGACACCGGCTGCGACGCCATCAAGCTGCAGACCTATACGCCGGACACTCTGACGCTGGACTGCGACGGGCCGGGCTTCCGGATCGAAGGCGGGCCGTGGGACGGACGGACGCTGCACGACCTCTACGCCGAGGCCCACACCCCCTATGGCTGGCACGCCGCCCTGTTCGACCGGGCGCGGGCGCGGGGCGTCACGGTCTTCTCGACCCCCTTCGACGAGACGGCCATCGACCTGCTCGAAGGCCTGGGCGCGCCCGCCTACAAGATCGCTTCGTTCGAGGCGACGGACCACGGCCTGATCGCGGCGGCGGCCCGCACCGGCAAGCCGCTGATCATCTCCACCGGCCTGGCCTCCTTCGAGGAGATCGGCGCGGCGGCCGAGACCGCCCGCGCCAATGGCTGCAGCCAGCTCGTTCTGCTCCACTGCATCAGCGCCTATCCGGCGCCGGTCGACCAGGCCAACGTCCGCACCGTGCCGCACCTGGCCGAGGCCTTCGGCTGCGTCTCAGGCCTGTCGGACCACACCCTGGGCTCGGCCGCCTCGGTCGCCTCGATCGCGCTAGGCGGGGCCGTGATCGAAAAGCACTTCACCCTGGCCCGCGCCGACGGCGGCCCGGACGCCGGCTTCTCGCTGGAACCGGCGGAGTTCGCAGCCCTGGTCCGCGACTGCAAGGACGCCTGGGCCGCGCTCGGCCACGCCTCCTACGAGCGCAAGCCCGCCGAGGCCGCCAACGCCCAGTTCCGCCGCTCGCTCTATGTCGCCGACGACGTGGCCGAGGGCGCTGCGCTCACGCCGGGCAACGTCCGCTCCATCCGCCCGGGCTTCGGCCTGGCGCCCGTTCACCTGCCGTCGGTCCTGGGCCGCGCGGCCGCCCGTCCGCTCTCCAAGGGAGAACCCCTGTCGTGGGACATGATCGCCTGACCGCCGACGCCCTCCAGGCGGTCGAGCCCCGCTACGCCCGCTCCGAGGCCATGCTGGAGCGCGCGCTGCGCACCATCCCGCTGGGCGCCCAGACCTTTTCCAAGAGCCTGACCCAGTTTCCGCGCGGCGCGGCGCCCTTCTTCGCCAGCCGGGCCAAGGGCGCGACCCTGTGGGACGTGGACGGCAATCCGTACACGGACTTCGTCAATGCGCTGTGCAGCGTCACCCTCGGCTACGGCGATCCGGACGTGGACGCCGCGGTCGAGCGCCAGCTGAAGGACGGAGTGATCTTCTCGCTGTCGCACGCGCTGGAGGCCCAAGTCGCCGAGCGGATCGTGCGGATGGTGCCCTGCGCCGAGAAGGTCCGCTTCGGCAAGAACGGCTCGGACGCCACCTCAGGCGCCATCCGCATCGCGCGGGCCGCCACCGGCCGGGATCATGTGCTGGTCTGCGGCTATCACGGGTGGCAGGACTGGTACATCGGCTCGACCGCGCGAAACCTCGGCGTGCCCCAGGCGACGCGCGAGCTGACCCACGCCTTCCCCTACGACGACCTGCCGGCGCTGGAGGCTCTCCTCGACGGGCTGAAGGGCGAGGTCGCCGCGGTCATCCTCGAGCCGATGAACGTGCGCGAGCCGTCACCGGGCTACCTCGAAGGGGTCAAGCGGCTGGCCCACGCCGCCGGCGCGGTCCTCATATTCGACGAGACCATCACCGGCTTCCGCTACGCCCGGGGCGGGGCGCAGGAGCTGTTCGGCGTCACGCCGGACCTCTGCACCCTCGGCAAGGGGCTGGCCAACGGCTTTCCGCTGTCGGCCGTCTGCGGCCGGGCCGACCTGATGGCCCTGATGGAGGAGGTCTTCTTCTCCTTCACCATGGGCGGCGAATGCCTGTCGCTCGCCGCCGCCGACGCGGCACTGGCGAAGCTGGAGCGCGAGCCGGTGGTCGAGACTCTGGCCCAGCGTGGCCGCGAGGTGCTGGCCGGGACGCAGGCGCTGATCGACCGCCAGGGCCTGGGCGAAGTGCTTACCCTGTCGGGCCATCCCGCCTGGTCCTTCCTGGCCATCAAGGATCGGCCCCAGGCCGACGCCTTCACGCTCAAGACCCTGTTCATGCAGGAGGTGCTGGCGCGTGGCGTGCTGGCCTACGGCACGCACAACATGAGCTACGCCCACGGCGACGCCGAGGTCGCTGCCCTGCTGGCCGCCTATGACGCCACCTTCGCCGTCATGGCCGAGGCCCTCTCCGACGGCGACGTGCTCGCCCGTCTCCGCTGCGAACCGCTCAAGCCCCTCTTCAAGGTGCGATGATGATCCTCGCCGTCCTGCAGGCCCGCATGAGTTCGTCCCGCCTCCCGGGCAAGGTGATGAAGCCGATCCTGGGCCAGCCGATGATCGGACGGCAGCTCGAACGCCTCAGGCGCGCCGAGACCCTGGACCGCCTGCTGGTCGCCACCAGCCTCGACGCCTCCGATGATCCGCTGGCGGACTACTGCGAAAGCCTGGGCGTGAAGGTCTTCCGCGGCTCCCTGACCGACGTGCTCGGCCGCTTCCAGGGCGCGGCCCTGATGTGCGGCGGGATACAGCACGTCGTCCGCCTGACCGCCGACTGTCCGCTGGCCGAGCCCGGCGTCATCGACGCCTGCGTGCGCCTGCACCTCGCCACCGGCGCGGACTACACCTCCAACACCATCGAGCGCTCCTACCCGGACGGGCTGGACGTCGAGGTCATGCGCGCCGAGGCCCTGGCCGACGCCGCGCGCGAAGCCGACGACCCCTATGAGCGCGAGCACGTCACGCCCTTCCTCTACCGCCGGCCCGAGCGCTACCGCATCGCCCAGCTGCGCCAGACCCGCAATCTCTCGGACCTGCGGTGGACGGTCGACACGGCCGAGGACTTCGCCTTCGTCGAGTCCGTCTACGCGGCCCTGGGCGAGGGTTCCTTCGGCCAGGAAGCCGTCGCCGCCCTTCCGTTTGAGCGCCGCGCCGCATGAGCCGCATCGACGGCGACCGTCTTTTTCTCCGCGCGCTGACGGTCGCTGACGTCTCGGACGCCTACGTCGGCTGGATGACCGATCCCGAAACGAACCGCTTTCTCGAAACCCGCTGGACCTCGCACGACCGCGCCGCCGTCGAGGCCTTCGTCGCCGACAAGCAGACCAGCGCCGCCGAGCACCTCTACGGAATCTTCCTGAAGGACGGCGAGCGGCACATCGGCAACCTCAAGATCGGCCCGGTCGACGCGCGCCACGGCCGCGCGGCTGTCAGCTATCTGATCGGCGCTAAGGACGCCGCCGGCCGCGGCCTGGCCACGGAAGCCGTCCGGCTCGGTGTCCGGCTGGCCTTCGAGCGGCACGGGGTCCGCAAACTGACCGCCGGCGCCTACGCTGACAACGTCGCAAGCATTCGCGTTCTGGAGAAGGCCGGCTTCGTTCAGGAGGGCGTACTTAGGGAACACGCCGCCTTCGAGGGTGGCCGGACCGATGTGGTCGAGTTCGGCCTGCTGCCGACCGATCCTATTCCAGCAGGCTGAGCACCGCCCGGGCGACGCGGTCAGCGCCGCGCCCATCACACACCGCCGCCGCCGCGCGCGCCATCTGGCCCCGCAGGCGCGCGTCCTCGACGAGCGTTTGGACCGCGTCGGCCAGGCTGGCTTCGAATCCGGTTTGCCTAGCGTCGATGACCTGGGCGGCGCCCCGCCGCTCCAGCGCCCGCGCATTGGGAAGCTGGTTGTCAGCCAGGATCAGCAGGACCGCCGGCTGGCCCAGAACGCACCGCTCGAACGACGATGAGCCGCCCGCGCCGATGGCCAGATCCGCCGTGACCGACAAGGCCGCCATGTCTCGCGCAGGCGCATGGACCTTGAGGCCCGCCTGCGCCTGCAGCCAGGCCAGGCTGGCGACGTCCGGCCCCACGACCACGTCCAGAACCGCGTCGCCACAGACGGGCCCGACCGCCTCGACCACCCGGCGGGTGATCCCTCCAACGTCGGTCAGACCCATCGAAACGAGAATACTTGTCGCGCTGCCCTTTGCGCGCTCTCTAAGCGCGAGCGACATGAGCCGGCGCTCGGCGAACTCCGGCCGCACCAGGGCGTAGTCCGGCCCCAGCAGCAGCCGCGCATCTGTGAGGGCGGCGTAATCCGCCGGCGTCCGGTCCGGTCCGGGGTCGGCGATCAGGTCCACGCCCATCGGCCGGTCCGCCAGGTCATCGACGGCGGCGCACGGCCGGCCGCCGGCCAGGACCCCGTGATGCTCCGTAGACAGACGGAAATGGTCGAAGACGACCGCTGACGCTTCGGTGAGGCCCGAGGCGGGCAGTTGGCCCGGCTCCGTGGTGGGCAGCAGGCGCGTCTCGAGCCCCTCAGGCGCGAAGGCAGCGATCACCCCCGCCGCAGCTCTCGGCGCCGCCAGCACAGGTGCGGCGCCCATGCCCTTCAACGCTTCGGCCAGGGTCAGCATCCGCATCACATGCCCGCCCCCGATCTCGGGGCCGCCGTCGGCGAGGAGCAGGATGCGGGGGGCCATGGCCTCCTGTGCCCCGCTTGGCGCGCAAAGCAAAGGCCCCGCCGGATCGCTCCGGCGGGGCCTCGCTTGGTTTCAGACCGT
>CAMPGL010000063.1 GCA_946885435.1 uncultured Brevundimonas sp.
TTGAGCAGGTCGGGCTTCTTCCGCTCGGCCTTGGTCATCGAGGACAGGATCGCCTCCTGGCGGGCGATCATGCGGTCGTCGACGCCGGAAGCCGCCATCTGGGACTTCATCTTGGCCACGCCGGGCAGCAAGCCCATGATCCCCTGCAGGCCGCCCATGCGCTTCATCTGCTGAAGCTGGGCGGCGAGGTCGTCGAGGTCGAACTGGCCCTTGGCCAGCTTGCGGGCCGCTTTTTCAGCTTTCGCCTGATCGAGGTCCTGAGCAGCTTTTTCGACCAGAGCGACAATGTCGCCCTGGCCCAGGATGCGGCCGGCCACGCGCCGCGCGTCGAAGGCGTCCAGCGCATCGACCGTCTCGCCCGCGCCCAGGTACTTGATCGGCAGGCCGGTTACGGCGCGCATCGACAGGATGGCCCCGCCGCGCCCGTCGCCGTCGGCGCGGGTCAGGATCAGGCCGGTCAGCGGCAGGCGTTCGTTAAAGGCGGTCGCGGTGCGCACCGCGTCCTGGCCGGTCAGGCTGTCGGCGACCAGCAGGGTCTCGGTCGGCTTCGAGATCTGGGCGATCTCGGCCGCCTCGGCCATCAGGGCCTCGTCGAGCGTGGTGCGGCCGGCGGTGTCGAGGATCAGGACGTCGAAGCCCTGCAGCTTGGCCGCGGACAAGGCGCGGCGCGCGATGTCGGCGGCCGACTGACCCTGGACGATCGGCAGGGTGGTGACCCCGACCTGCTCGCCCAGCTTGGCCAGCTGCTCCATGGCGGCCGGACGGCGGGTGTCCAGCGAGGCCATCATGACCTTCTTGCGGTCGACCTTGGTCAGCCGCAGCGCCAGCTTGGCGGAGGTGGTCGTCTTGCCCGAGCCCTGCAGACCGGCCATCAGGATGACCACCGGCGGATTCGCGTTCAGGTTCAGCGGCTCGGGCTCGTCGCCGCCGAGCGTCTCGATCAGGCCGTCGTGGACGATCTTGATGACCTGGTCGGCCGGCTTGACCGATCGGATGACCTCCTCGCCCGTCGCGCGCTCGCGCGCCTTGGCGATGAAGTCCTTGACGACCGGCAGGGCGACGTCGGCCTCAAGCAGGGCCACGCGCACCTCGCGCATCGCCGCATCGACGTCACCTTCGGTCAGCACGCCGCGGCCGGTGATCCGGTCGAAGACGCCTGACAGCCGCTCGTTCAGAGCCTCGAACATGCCTACTCCTGTTGGCCCAAACGCCCTCAGCCCCCGTGGACGTTCGCGTCGACGGGGGTCCTCCGCGCCCTCAGCCATTTGAAATGGGGTCGTGGCGCGGGAGGCGCGAGGGTTCACTTGCGCCGGAAGCGGCGGCTTATGCGCTCGAACCCCGGCGAAATCAAGTTCGCCCGCCCGCGCGAACCGGCTAGTGTTCGGCTCGGGAGCGGGAGGCGCTTGATGATCAGACGGTTGGGGATGCTGGCGGCGGGCGTGAGCGCCCTGGGCCTGGGGGCCTGCGAGTTGGGCTCAGGCGGCGACCGTCCGGGCACGGAGGGCGAGCCGCGCCAGGAGGCGGGCTCCGCCAACGACCTCGTGGGCCGCATGGTCGAGCGCGGCCGCCTGCCCCAGCTGGAATACGACTGCGTCCTGATCGGGCCCGACGAGGATGACGATCGCCCCTATGGCCGGCTTGGCGTGGTCAACGACCGCTACACCCTGGTGCTGAAGGGCGGCGGCCGCGAGGAAGGCGGCATGACCCTGGCGGAGGACCGGTCGATCCGATGGGACGGCGACCTGGGCGGTATCGACGACGCGCCCCGCCGCGTGACCGGGGGCCGGGTGAACACCGAGGACGCGACGGTCGAGCTGGCCTTCGACGTCTCCCCCGCCGACGACGCCGGCCGCGACCAGGTGGTGTGCCGGGCCGAGGTCTGAATGAACAAGGCTGAGGCCGGGCGGTTGTCGGGGTCGTATCTGCCCTGTCCTCCGGAAGACCCACCTTGCCGATGAGCCGAAGAACCCTGCTGTCCCTCGCCGCCGGCGCCCTCGCGCCCCTGACCGCCGCCTGCTCGCCGCTGACCCTGATGGAGACCTTGGCGCCGCGGGACCGGGGCGCGCGCCGGATCGCGACCGACCTCGCCTACGGCGCGCACGACCGCCAGAAGCTGGACCTTTTCGCGCCGAACGGCGACGGGCCGTGGCCGGTGGTGACCTTCTTCTACGGCGGCGGCTGGAACTCCGGGTCCAAGGACCAGTACGGCTGGGTCGCCCAGGCCCTGGCCGCCCAGGGATTCCTGGTAGCCCTGCCCGACTACCGGCTGGTGCCGGAGGTGCGGTTTCCCGACTTCATCGAGGACGCGGCGGCGGCGACGGCCCACGTCCGGCGCATCGCCGGGGACCACGGCGGCCAGGCCGAACGGCTGGCGGTCGGCGGCCATTCCGCCGGCGCCCACCTGGCCATGATGGTCGCGCTCGATCCCCGCTATCTGGACGCGGCCGGCGCCCCGGGCGCGCTGCAGGCGGCCTTCGGCCTGTCGGGCCCCTACGAGTTCCTGCCCTTCGACGTGGCATCGAGCATCAACGCCTTCAGCCAGGCGCCCGACCCGCGCCAGACCCAGCCGGTCACCTTCGCCTCGGCCGAGGCCCCGCCCCTGTGGCTCGGGCACGGCACGGACGACCGCACCGTCCACGCCGAGGATTCCGAGCTGCTGGCCGAGGCGGTCAACGCGGCCGGCGGGCGAGCCGAGCTGGCGCTCTATCCGGGGGTGGACCACGCCACGACCATCGCGGCCTTCTCGCCGCTGTTCCGCTCGCGCGTCCCGACCCTGGCGGACGCGACGGCCTTTCTGCGCCGCACGCTCGGCTGATCGTCGCTTTTCGTCAGTAGGCGGGGCAGGCCGTCGCGGCCTAGCTTCGGTCAGCGGAGAAGCCCGATGCGCACCCTGCCTGTCCTGATCCTGTCCGGCCTGCTCGCCGGATGCGCCGCCGAGGCGGTCAGCCAGACGGAGACGCCCGTCGCCCGGGCCAGCGGCGCGCTCGACTGCGACGCGGCGAGCGACGCGGTCGAACGGCAGGTGTGCGCCGACCCGGAGCTGCTCGCCCTCGATCGCCGGGTCGCCGACCTCTGGACCCGCGTCCGCGCGCGCTCCGGCCGGCCGGCGACGCTGGCGCTGGAGCACGACCTGTTCCTGCGCGACCGGCGGGCGGGGGAGATCGACTGGGATGCGGGCGGCGAGACGCGGCGGCCGCGCGACGCCGAAGAGCTGCGCCAGTTTCACGAGGAATATATCCGCAGCCTCGAGGCGGAACTGCGCCGGGCCGAGACCATGCCCGAAAGCGCGCCGCTGTCGGCCCTGGCCGGAGACTGCATCGGCGCGGCGCTGAACCAGTGCTCCGTTCCGGTCGCCGGCTATCTCAACGGCGAGGACGACCGCCGGCTCGCGTGGCAGATCCAGGACGGGGTGACCGAGGAGGACGGACTTTCGGCCGGTTTCGTGCTCTTCGAGATCGCGGGCGACCGGATGCGGCCGGTCGGCTGGGCCTATGAGGGCGTCACCTACGCGGCGCCCAGCCTGTTCGAGTCCGAATACGGGACCTTCGTCGTCGTTCCCGGCCGCTATGGAGGCACGGGCGACCACAACGCCGACGTTCTTTACCGGCTGGACGAGGGGGGTCTGACTGAGATCGAAATGACCAGCTGGTGGTCGACGCTCGACGCCCGGCTGCCCGAGGGCCTGGGCGTCTGGAAGGGCGTCGACTACCGCTGGCCCGACTTCAGCGCCTGGACCGATCTGTGGCGCGACAGCGACGGCAACTGCTGCCCGACCGGGGGCGAGGCGCGCCTCACCTTCCGCGTCGAGGGAACGTCCCTGACCCTGACCGGCGTCGACGCCGAGGTGGCCGATTAGTCCAGGGTCACCATGGTGACGCGGCCGCCGCGCGTCTCGACGCGGCGCATCAGCACCACCGGCTCGGCGCCGTCAGAGGTCACCGGGGCGATGACGAACCAGGCGCCGTCGGGCAGGCCCTCGAAGCTGAAGCGCCCCGAGCTGTCGCACGTCGTGTTGCGCACGAAGGCCCGGTAGTCGTCGCTGGCCTCGGCCACGGTGCGGGCGCGGATGACGGCCGCCGGCAGGGCGGCGCGCTCGCTGGAGCCGTAGAGCGTCTGGAAGCGCTGACGGGTCCAGGCGGTCTCGGGCGTCAGGCCGACCGAACCGGCGCAGGTCCAGCTGCGGGCCCCGCCCACATAGTTGACCTGGCCCTGGATCTCGTTGGTCCCGGCCATGGTCGACCAGGCGAAATCGGTCGCGTTGAAGACCGCGATCATCGGGTTCGGCGGCGGCGGCCCGCCGCAGGCGGACAGGGCGAGCGCGGAACCGAGGGCGAGGGCGGAAAGAGCGAGCTTCTTCATGACGGGATCCCTTGTAGCCCAAGACGACGACGGTTTCGACTCAACGGACGGATACGGCCAAGGTTGCGCCCATGCGATGTGGCTCCAGACAGTCGTTGCGCGCGGGCGGCGCCCTGCTAGGTTCCGCGCGCCATGAGCGTGACCTTCGCAGACATCCAGGCCGCCGCAGAACGTATCCGCGGCCACGTCGACCGCACCCCGACCCGCTATTCGCGCAAGCTGTCGGAGCTGACCGGGGCGGAGGTCTGGCTCAAGTTCGAGAACCTCCACTACACCTCCTCCTTCAAGGAGCGCGGCGCCTGCAACCGGCTGTCGCAGTTGAGCCCCGAGGAGCGCAAGCGCGGCGTCGTCGCCGCCTCGGCCGGCAACCACGCCTCGGCCCTGGCCTATCACGGCTCGCGCCTGGGCATTCCGGTCACCATCGTGATGCCGGAGGGCACGCCCTTCGTGAAGATCGAGAAGACCGAGCGCTATGGCGGCAAGGTCGTCATCCACGGCCTGGACTTCACCGAGGCGACCAACCACGCCAAGGTCCTGCAGGCCGAGCATGACTACATCTTCGTCTCGGCCTTCGACGACGAGGGGATCGTAACCGGCCAGGGCACCTGCGGGCTGGAGTTCCTCGAGGATGCGCCCGAGCTGGACGCCCTGATCATCCCGATCGGCGGCGGCGGCCTGATCGCCGGCTGCGCCATCGCGGCCAAGGCGCTGAAGCCCGACATCCGGATCTTCGGGGTCGAGGCGGCCATGTACCCGTCCTTCACCGCGCGCCGGGCCGGTCAGCCGCCGAAGTGCGGCGGCCAGACCATCGCCGAGGGCATCGCCATCAAGGCGGTCGGCGAGATTCCCTTCGCGCTCGCCGACCCGCTGGTCGAGGAGGTGATGGTCGTCGATGAGCCTGATTTCGAACGGGCCGTGGCCTTCTACGCCACCATCGAAAAGACCGTGGTCGAGGGCGCCGGGGCCGGCGGCCTGGCCGCGCTGCTGCGCTATCCGGAGCGCTTCAAGGGCATGAAGGTCGGCCTGGTCGTCTGCGGTGGCAACATCGACCCGCGCATCCTGGCCGTGGTCCTGAACCGCGAGCTTGTGCGCGAACACCGGCTGGTCATCTTCCGCATCATCGGCGACGACCGCCCCGGCATGATGGCCGGCATGACCGCCGTCATCGGCCGCTGCGGCGGCAACATCATCGACATCCATCACAACCGGCTGGCGCTCGACGTGCCGGTCAAGGGCGCGGAGTACGACATTCAGGTCGAGACGCGCGACGACGCCCACGCCGAGGAGATCGGCCGGGCCCTGGAGGAAAAAGGCTATGTTCTCAGGCGCGACTAGGGCCCTTCTCGCCGCCGGCCTGGCGGCCCTGGCGCTCGCCGCGTGTGATCGCGCCGCCGAGAGCGAGGACACCTCAGAGGCCCAGCGCGCGGCGGCCTTCTTCATGGAAAGCAACGCCCGCGCCGAAGGCGTCCAGGTCCTGCCGTCCGGCGTCCAGTACAAGGTCGTCCGCTCGGGCGATCCGTCGGGACCGCAGCCGGACTCCAACGACATGGTGCGCGTCCACTATGAGGGCGCCCTGACCGACGGGACGGTCTTCGATTCGAGCTACGACCGCGGCGCGCCGGCGGCCATGGCGCTGGATCGGCTGATCCCGGCCTGGCAGGAGGCCATCCCGCACATGCACGTCGGCGACGAGTGGCTGCTCTACGTGCCGCCCGAGCAGGGCTATGGCGCCGACGGTTCCGGCCCGATCCCGCCCTACAGCGTGCTGGTCTTCCGCGTCGAACTGCTCGGCGTGGCCGAGGTGCCCGGCGGCGAACCGGCCCGCGCCCAGGCCTAGCCCGGCCGGATATCCAGGGCCCGCCGGATCGTCTTCAGCGGGCTCCAGGTCATGGCGGCTATGGTGTGGCGCACATGCCGGCACGCGCCGGCCTGCGCCAAGCGCATCTCGACCATCTTCGGCAGGGCGGCGCGGATCCCGCGCCAGGCCGGACCGCCCTCTCCCCGCGCGATGCAACCCGCCAGCAGCAGCAGCGTCGCCAGCGCATGCAGCGGCGCCGCCACCGGCATCAGCACGCTCGGCGTATTGCGCGCGAAGGTCCACAACCGGTTCCGGAAGCCATGAAAGATGGCGAAGTCCGACCGCGCTCCGAGCGTCGAGGACCCCACGTGGTGGACCACCGCATCCGGGACCAGGCGGGTCCGCCCGCCCGCCAGCCTCAGCCGGTAGCCGAGGTCGACATCCTCGCAGTAGCTGAAGAAGCGGGACTCGAACCCGCCCATCTCCAGGAAGGTCTCCCGCGCGATCAGCATGGCCGCGCCGCAGGGGCTGAACACCTCGCCGGCCGGCACGCGGTCGGGCCGGGGCTTCCGCCACCCCATGCGGTAGGGCAGGCCGATCAGCGTCATGGCGTCGCCGGCCCCGTCCAGCACCGTCGGGTCGTCCGCCGCCAGCTGAAGCGAGGCGAAGCACTTCACCTGCGGATACGCACGCGTCGCCGCCATCAGCCGCTCCAGCCAGTCGGGTTCGGCGAAGGCGTCAGGGTTGAGCAGCGCCAGCCAGCGGCCCCGCGCAATGCGAGCCGCCCGGTTGTTGCCTTCCGCGAAGCCCAGGTTCGCGCCGTTCTCCAGCAGGATCAGGCTGGGGTCCGCCTTCGCCGCCGCCTGGGCCGCCCCGTCTGGCGAGCCGTTGTCCGACAGGATCACCTCGAAGTCGCGGAAGGTCTGGGCCCGTAGCTGTGACAGGCACCGCGTGAGCACGGGCCCGCTCTCATAGGTCACGACGATGACGGAAACCTCGGGCGCGCTCACGCCGCCTCCAATCGCTGCAGCGCCCACAGCGCCGCGTCCCGCACCACCGGATCGGCGTCCTGCGCCCGGGCCAGCGCCACGGGCTTGAGTGCGGCGTCGCCGGAGTTGCCGATGGCGTAAAGCACGTTCCTCACGAAACGATCGCGGCCGATCCGCTTGACCGGGCTCTTGCGGAAGAGCTCGCGGAACGCCGCGTCGTCGAGCGCGGCCAGGTCCGCCAGTCGCGGCGCCTTCAGCTCGGGCCGGGCCTTCAGTCGCATCTCCTGGGCTTCCGCGGCGAACTTGTTCCACGGACAGGCCGCCAGACAGTCGTCGCAGCCATAGATGCGACTGCCCGCCGCCACCCGGAACTCCTCCGGCCAGGGGCCCGCGTGCTCGATGGTCAGGTAGGACAGGCATCGGCGCGCATCGAGCTGGTACGGCGCCGGAAAGGCAGCGGTCGGACACGCGTCGAGGCAGGCCCGGCAGGAGCCGCAGTGATCCGTCTCCAGCGCGTCCGGCGTGATCTCCGCCGCCGACAGGATGACGCCGAGGAACAGCCAGGACCCATGCTCGCGCGACACCAGGTTGGTGTGCTTCCCCTGCCAGCCGAGCCCGGCGCGCTGGGCCAGCGGTTTTTCCATGAGCGGCGCGGTGTCGACGAAGACCTTGACCTCCGCCCCCGTCTCGCGCGCGACGATCCCCGCCAGGTCCTTGAGCCGGCCCTTGATCAGCTCGTGATAGTCGTCGCCCTGGGCATAGCAGGAGATGACGCCGGCGCTCCGATCCCGAAGCGCCGTGCGCGGGTCCGCGTCGGGACCGTAGTTCATGCCGAGCACGATGGCGGTCCGCGCATCCGGCCACATGGCGCGCGGGTGCGAGCGGCGCTCGAGCGTCGTCTCCATCCAGCCCATGGTCCCGTGGCGGCCCTCGCCCACGAACTCCGCGAGCCGCGCGCCCTCGACCCACGGCTCCGCCGCCGAGGCGAACCGGCACGCCGCGAATCCCAGCGCCTCGGCGCGCGCGCGCAGGGCCGGCCGGATGTCCGCCGTCTGGGCTCGAGGTGTCGGGGCCGGTGTCACCCGCGCCTTATACGGCGTGGACAGGGCTTCAGAAATCCAGGTCGGCGTAGTGATCGACCGGCGGCACGCCCGACAGCCGGTCCTGGAGCAATGGCCGGAAGCTGGGGCGGCTCTTGATGCGCATGTACCAGGTCTTCAGCGACGGCCAGGTCTTCCAGGACACCTCGCCGAAATAGTCGAGGACCGACAGGTGCGAGGCGGCGCACAGATCCGCCTGGCTGAGGTCGCGGCCAGCCAGCCAGTCGCGCTGGGCCAGCAGGCTTTCGAGATAGCCGAGGTGCTCCTTGAGCGCCGCACGGCCCTGGCGCAGGGGCTCGGCCTCGGGCGAGCCCAGGCGCTGCAGCCGCTTCTCCATCCGCTCGTAGAGGATCAGGGCGTCGACCTCGACCTCGAAGCGGCGGTCGAACCAGCTGCGTAGCCGCATGGCCTCGGCGCGCTCGCCCGGGTCGGTCGACAGCAGGGCCGGCTTGCCGCCGAAGGCCTCGGTCCAGTCGAGAGCGGCCAGCAGTTCGCAGGCCACCACCCGGCCCTGCGGTCCCTCGATCTCGAGCACCGGGGTCCGCCCCGTCGGCGACAGGGCGTGGAAGACGGGATCATGCTCCCAGTAACGGACCGCCCTCTCCGCGAAGGTCAGCTTCTTCTCGCCCAGCGCCAGCCGCACCTGGCGCGAGGCCGGGTCGAGCGGAAAGTGGTGAAGGACGAGGGTCTGGGTCATGGCGTCAGGACTGCCTTGCCGTAGGAAGGCTTAAGGTCCCGTTCACTACGCCTGGGGCACGGCCTCGGTTTCGTCCACCGGTGCGGTTTCTCCGAATGCGCCGCCGTGGGGCTCGGCCCGGCCCTTCGGATCCGGATGGATGATGATGTCGGCCTGGGGATGTTCGGCCAGGATGCGCCGCTCGGCGCCGACGACGATCTCGTGGGCGGCCTCCAGGGTCAGCTCCGGGTCGAGATCGACGTGCATCTGGATCATCCAGACCGTGCCCGAGGCGCGGGTGCGCAGCTGGTGGGCGCCCAGGATGCGCGGGTCGGCCAGCACCAGCTCCAGGATGCGCGCCTGGTCCTCGGCGGGCAGCGCCCGGTCGAGCAGGTGGTCGGCGGCGTCGCGCAGCACGCCCATGGCGCCCCAGAAGAGCCAGACCGCGACGATCAGCCCGGCGGCCGCGTCCAGCGGCGCGGCGCCCAGGAGGGCGGCCGAGCCCACGCCGATCAGGGCCACCAGGTTTGATCCCAGGTCCGCGGCGTAGTGGGCCCGGTCGGCGCTCACGGCGATCGAGCCGGTGCGCTTCACGGCGCGGGTCTGGACCATGACCAGACCCAGCGTCAGCAGGATCGAGATGATCATGACCGCCATGGCCCAGCCGCCATGGGTTACGGCGCGCGGGGTGATGATCCGTTCGATGGCCTCCCAGCCCACGAACAGGGCCGAGGCGAAGACCAGCCCGGCCTGCAGCAGTCCCGCGAAGGCCTCGGCCTTGCCACGCCCGTACCGGTGCCCCTCGTCCGGCGGCGTGGCGGCCCAGCGCACGGCGAAGAAGGTCGCCAGAGACGCGATCAGGTCCAGGCCTGAATCCATAAGCGAGGCCAGCAGCGACACCGATCCCGAGGCGCCCCAGGCGAAGGCCTTCAGCCCGATCAGGATGACGGCCAGCCCAACCGACAGGCTGGTCGCGTGGCGCGTCAGCCGCGCGGCTTCCTCGGCGGAGGCTCCGGCTGGAGATGGGGGTGTGGTGTCAGGCATCCGGCGCCCTTGTGACCAAAGGCCGCGTCCCTGGCAACGTCCGCATTTTGTCAACATTGATCGGGCACTCTGTGTCCATGAGCGGACACGAGCCGGCCTGGATCGGACGGGACGAGGCCGAGCGCCTCCTGGGGGTGAAGAGCCAGACGCTCTACGCCTACGTCAGCCGTGGCCACATCGCCGCCCGCCCGGACCCCGCCAATCCGCGCCGCAGCCTCTATGACGCCGCCGACGTGCGCCGACTACTCGAACGCGCCGCCCCGCGAACACCTCAGCCCGGCAGCAGCCGCAGCGCGCGCCACGAGATACTCATCGACAGCAGCATCACCCAGGTCACCGAGGACGCTGTCCGCTACCGGGGCGAGGACGCCCTGGCGATCGCCGACCATGCCACCCTCGAACAGGCCGCGCGCCTGATCTGGGCGGCGGCGGAGGACCCCTTTGCGGAACAGCGGCCGAGGATCGACGTCGTCTTCCCCGGCGGTCCGCGCGCCCGGGCCTTCGCCTGCCTGTCGCGCCGCGCCGACGAGGACGGCCCCTCGTCGGGACGCGCGCCCGCCTCCCTGCGCCGCGAGGCCGCCTCGCTGCTGAATGAGCTGGTCGATTCCGTCGCCGGACCCGGCCCGCGCCTCCACCTGCACCAGCGGCTGGCCCGCGCCTGGAAGGCGCAGGACAAGGACGCACATCTGATCCGCCGGGCGCTCGTGCTGGCCTGCGATCACGAGGCGGACGCCGCGACTCTCGCCGTCCGGGTCACCGCCGGCGCGGGGGCCTCGCTCTCGGCCTGCGCGCTCGCCGGCCTGTCGGCCCTGTCCGGCCCGGAACTCGGCGGGCGCCTGGCCCAGGTCACCGGCTTCGTGCTCGAGGCGCGCAAGGCCGACGCTCGCACCGCCGCCCGCAACCGGCTGTCCCAGGGCCTGGATCTGCCCGGCTTCGGCTTCGACGCCCACCCCGGCGGCGATCCCCGCGCCCGGGCCCTGATCGAAGCCG
>CAMPGL010000064.1 GCA_946885435.1 uncultured Brevundimonas sp.
GTGCTGGAGCGCGACGAGCCCTTCTCCCTGTTCGCCGACTGGCTGGCGGCCGCGCGGGAGAAGGAGCCGAACGACCCCAACGCCGTGGCCCTGGCCACCGCCGACGCCGACGGCCTGCCCGACTGCCGGATGGTGCTGCTGAAGGACTTCGATCCGCGCGGCTTCGTCTTCTATTCCAACGCCCACAGCGCCAAGGGCGGACAGCTGGCGGCCAATCCGCAGGCCGCGTTGCTTTTTCACTGGAAGTCGCTGCGCCGCCAGGTCCGCGTGCGCGGGCCCATCGAGGAAGTCACCTCCGCGGAGGCCGACGCCTATTTCGCCAGCCGGGCGCGCGACGCCCGCATCGGCGCCTGGGCCTCGGACCAGTCACGGCCGCTGGAGGGCCGCCTGGCGCTGGAGAAGCGCATCGCCGAATACGGCCTGAAGTTCGGCCTCGGCGAGGTGCCGCGCCCGCCTCACTGGACCGGCTGGCGCGTCCTGCCGGTCGCCATCGAGTTCTGGCGCGACCGCCCGTTCCGCCTGCATGACCGGGTGAGGTTCGAACGGGCCGGCGAGGGGTGGACGAAGGCTCGGCTCTACCCCTGATCCGAGCGGTCAGGCCGCGACGACCTCGCGCGGGGCGTGAACTTCGTAGCGCGCCAGGAAGGTCTCGATGGCCTCGTCGGCGATGCTGTCGGGCGAGCGATTGGCGACCACGTCGTCGCCGGTGATCATCGGCGCCAGGAACAGGGGATGCTCGACCATGCCGAGCAACTGGCCAGCCGCCCAGGAGGGATTGCGGACGTCGAGCAATCCAGCCTTGGTCATCTCTTCGAGCAGGGCCATCAGCCCGGCGCCGACCTCACGCTTGCCCATCTCG
Organism: uncultured Brevundimonas sp.; assembly: GCA_946885435.1. The sequence continues at coordinate 860 of CAMPGL010000064.1, forward strand.
AAGAAGGTGTGGGCGGTCTCGCGAAAGCGCTTCCGCTCCGCCGTCACCAGCCGAAAGACGGCGCGCACGAACGGGTCGGCCATGAACCTGGCATAGGCGCGCAGGAAGTTGCGCAGACGCTCGCTGGGCGGCCCCCCTTCCGTCCTAAGGGTCCGAAGCAGGACGGCGAAGTCCTCGCTGGCGTCGATGATGACGTGGTGGAACAGCTGCGCCTTGCCGGGGAAATGCGTGTAGAGCGTCGCGGTGGAAATGCCCGCTTCGCGCGCGATGCGCTCCATCGCCGCCTGGGCGTAGCCATCGGCCATGAACCGGCGACGCGCCGAGTTCAGGATCACGCGCCGCTTGGCCGCGTGTTCAGGTGTTTCGATCAACATGCCCCGTCGCCGCGCCGCTCTTTTGGTTGGCGGTCGTCGGCCCCTTGTTCGGGCGCTGTGTACGCCCGAAGAACGCAGTTACGCAAGTCTTACGTTACGGAAACTTAATCCTGGAAATCGGCCATCCGCGGATCGGCGAGGATGGGCGCGACCAGCCGGTCGATGGCGGTCAGGTTGGTCAGGCGCACCGCCCCGGCCTCGTCCAGGATCACGATCTCGCAGCCCGTGCGCGACGGCTCGACTTGGCGCAGGTGCGCGGGCCGCACCGTCCCGAGGTACTGCCCGATCACCGAGTCGGCGGAGCGGCCGCGCTCGGCCTGGTCGCGGATCAGGCGGCGTATGAAGCGGATGTCCGGCGGCGTGTCGACGAACACCTTCATGTCGAACAGTTCGGCCACCTCGGGGGTGCAGAAGAGGTGCAGCCCCTCGACAATGACCACCTCGGCCGGGCCCGTCGGCGTCGCTTCGCCCGGCAGGCGCCGGTGGGTGACGAAGTCGTAGTGCGGCACCTCGACCACGCCGCCGGCCTTCAGCGCCGCCAGGTGATCGGCCATCAGCTCGTGATCGCGCGAGGCGACGTCGTCGAAATCGAAGGTCGCCGGGTCGAACCAGGGCTCGTCGGCGTACTCGCCGTAATAGCTGTCCTCGGCGATCAGCACGGCGCGCCCGCCCAGCCGGCGCACCAGCGCCTGGGCCACGGTCGTCTTGCCCGACCCGGAGCCGCCCACGATGCCGATGAGAAACGCCATGACCGCCGTCTAGCAGGGGTCCGCCGCACTGTCGAAGAGGGCTCGTCCCTACGTTGCTTAACGCCGTTCACGTGCTAGCTTCGCCGCAACCGCCGGTTTGACAGGCGCGTACAATCGGGTTGGCAAGGGAGACGGCGATGCAGGGCCTGATGCAGGACTGGCCGCTGACGGTCGACAGGATCATCGACCACGCGAAGAACTGGCACGGTCACCGTGAGGTGGTGACCCGCTCGGTCGAAGGGCCGGTCGTCCGCACGACCTACGCCGACATCCACAGCCAGGCCAAACGCGTCTCGAATGCGCTGAAGGCCTGGGGGATCAAGCCTGGCGACCGGGTCGCGACCCTGGCCTGGAACACCGGCCGCCACATGGAGGCCTGGTACGGCATCATGGGCATCGGGGCGGTCTGCCACACCCTGAACCCGCGCCTGTTTCCCGAACAGCTCGTCTACATCATCAACCACGCCGAAGACCGCATCATCTTCGTCGACCTGACCTTCGTGCCCCTGCTCGAGGCCATCCTCGGCCACTGCCCGAGCGTCGAGCGTGTCGTGGTGATGACCGACGAGTGGTCGATGCCCGCGACCAAGCTGCCGCGCGCCGAATGCTACGAGCAGGTGCTGGCCGAGCAGTCCGACGAGTGCGTCTGGGGCGACTTCGACGAACAGACCGCCTGCGGCCTCTGCTACACCTCGGGCACGACCGGAAACCCGAAGGGGGTCCTGTATTCCCACCGGTCGAACTTCATCCACACCCTGCTCGGCATGCAGTCGACGGTGCTCGGCCCGTCGCCGAAGGAGACCATCCTGCCGGTGGTGCCGATGTTCCACGCCAACGCCTGGGGCATCGCCTTCGCCGCGCCGGCCGCCGGCGCCAAGCTGGTCATGCCGGGCGCCAAGATGGACGGCCAGTCCATCTACGAACTGATCGAAAGCGAGGGCGTCACCTTCTCGGCCGCGGTGCCGACGGTGTGGCAGGGGCTGCTGGCCTATCTGCGCGAGAACAACCTCAAGATCCCGACCGTCAAGAAGGTCCTCATCGGCGGCTCGGCGGTGCCCGAGGCTCTGATCCGCGCCTTCCACGACGAGTTCGGCATCGAGGTGCTCCAGGGCTGGGGCATGACCGAGACCTCGCCCATCGGCACCCTCTCCAACCTGACCCCCGAGCTCGCCGCCCTGCCGTACGACGAGGGCATGAAGTGGCGGGTCAAGCAGGGCATGCCGCCGCTCGGCGTCGAGCTGAAGCTCAAGAACTACGCCGGCCAGGAGATGCCCCACGACGGCAAGACCTACGGCCGTCTGATGATCAAGGGCCCGACCATCGCCGGGGGCTACTTCAAGGGCGAGGGCGGCGACATCCTCGACCACGAGGGCTTCTTCGACACCGGCGACGTCTCGACCATCGACGAGCACGGCTTCATGCAGATCACCGACCGCGCCAAGGACGTGATCAAGTCGGGCGGCGAGTGGATCTCGTCGATCGACATCGAAAATATCGCGGTCGGCCACCCCAAGGTCGAGCTGGCCGCCGTCATCGGCGTGCCGCATCCCAAGTGGGACGAACGCCCGCTGCTGGTCCTCAAGCTCAAGCCTGGCCAGAGCGGCGAGCCGCAGGAGTTCCTGTCCTTCCTGGAAGGCAAGATCGCCAAATGGTGGATGCCGGACGCCGTCGCCTTCGTCGACGACATCCCGCTGGGGGCCACCGGCAAGATCGACAAGAAGGTCGTGCGCGAGAGGTTCAAGGACTATCGCCTGCCGGGCGCCTGACCCGCAGCCTTGATCCAGCGCAAGCCGGACGCTGCCGGTCCGCGTTATGATTTCGTCCGGCGTTCGCCTGGACGAGCGCATCTGAGGATAGGCCCATGCGACCGACGTCCAACTCCGGCCTCGTGAAGTTCGTCGCCGTGGCGGGCCTCGCGGCGCCTCTGCTGGTGCTGTTCGCCGCCATGGCGACGGACATCGGCTGGATCGGCTTCGATTTCGGGGTCGGCGTCGTCACCCTGCAGTGGGCCTGGTGGGCCGCCTGGATCGGAACGGGCCTCGGCCTCGCCGCCGTGGCGCTGAACCTGGGAAATCTAGGCCGCGCCTGGCCCTGGCTCCTCGTGGCGGTCCTCCCGCCCGTCCTGACGCTGGCCGCCAAGCTTGTCAACAAGGCACGCCCCGCCGACCTGCCGCCCGTCCATGAGGTCGCCACCGACTGGTCCGAGCCGCTCGCCTTCACCAACGACCACGTGGCCCGTCGCGGACCCGCCGCCCATCCGATCGAGCCGGATCCGATCATTCCCGAGCGCGTCGCCGGGCTGAACCGGGCCTGGGCGCCCTACGCCGGCCGCCGCGTGGCCGAGGTGAACGCCGAGACCTGCCCCGGCGCCCGCACCATCCCCCGCCTGGTCTCCACCGAGGAGGTCGTCGCCGCGCTCGAGGCCGAAGGCGTGGTCGTCATCGGCCAGGCCCCCTGGCGCGTCGAAGGCGAGCAGGAGAGCCCCTGGTTCGGCCGCGCCCGCGACGTCGTGGTGCGCATGCAGCCCGAAGCCACCGACATCCGCTCGATCGACCGTATCGGCCTGATCGACCTCGGCCAGAACTGCGACCTGGTGACCGCTCTGGTCGAACGCCTATCGCGCTAGGCGGAAGCTGGAGCCCATCTCGACCGGCCCGTCGGACGTGACCCGGCCCAGCCGAACCAGCCGGATGAGATGCGCCAGGACTGACAGGCTCGCCGCCGGCCACAGCCGCCGATCGACCGCCGCATAAAGAACCGGGACCATCTCGCCGATCGTGCGGTCGCCCGCCTCGAGCCGCGCCAGGATCTGCGCCTCACGCGCCAGCCGGTGGGCCCTGTAGGCGGCGAGGAAGGGCGCGACCTCGGTCACCGGCGGGCCATGCGTGGGCCACAGGGTGGCGAAATCCTGCGCCGCCACCGCGTCGAGGCTGGCCAGATAGGCGTCCATGTCGCCGTCGGGCGGCGTCACCACGGTCGTCGACCAGCCCATCACGTGATCGCCCGGGAAAAGCGCATTCTCCTCGCGGAGGGCGAAGGCCATGTGGTTCGAGGCGTGCCCCGGCGTCGCCATGGCCTCCAGGGTCCAGCCCGGACCGGACACGACCTCGCCGCCGGTGAGCACCACGTCGGGCCGGAAGCTTGCGTCGTCGCCCTCCTCGGCCACCGTCTCCAGCGAGGGCAGGGCAGGGGGCCTGGCCGCTAGGATGGGGGCTCCCGTCGCCTCGGCGAACGGACGCGCCAGGGGCGAATGGTCCGTGTGGGTGTGGGTCACCAGCACATGGCTGACCCGCTCGCCCTTCACGGCCTCCAGCAACGCCTCCAGGTGACGGTGGTCCGGCGGGCCGGGGTCGATCACCGCCACCTCGTCGTGGCCGACGATGTAGGTGCCGGTGCCGGTGAAGGTGAAGGGGCCGGGGTTCTCGGCCACCACCCGCCGGATCAGCGGCGAGACCTGGTCGCACCGGCCGTACTCGAAATCGAACTGGCGGACGAAAGGTATCAACAGGAACCGGCCCGGGCTTTGCGTTCACACCTCGTAAACCCTTCGGGAGCCCCGGTCATGGCCGTTTCGATCGCTCTTTCTGTCTCAAATCGGCTCCAGCGCGTGGCCTTCGCCTTCCTGTGTCTCGGGATGGTTCAGCTGGGCGTGGTGGCCTCGTGCACGCCCGAGCCGGCGCCCTACGCCGTCCGCGTGCCGGTGAGTCGCTAGACCAGCCAGGCGCGCAGGTCGTAGCCGGCCTTGTCCCCAGCCTCGAGCACCTCGTCGGCGGAGCGCCCCTGCCGGGTCTGCACATTGGCCCACGCCGCCGCGGAGCGCGTGCCCGATCTGCAGAACGCCAGCACCGGCCCCTCGGCGGCCGCCAGCGCCTCTCCCATGGCCGCGATCTCGGATTCGCCCGGCTTGCCCGCGAAAGGGATCGCCACATAGTTCACGCCGGCGGCGCGCGCGGCCGCTTCCATCTCCGCCGAGGTCGGCTGGCCCGGCTCTTCGCCGTCGGGGCGGTTGTTGATCAGGGTGCGCACGCCCTGACGGGCCAATTCGGCCAGGTCCTCGGGCCGGACCTGGGGCGCGACGGATACGGTCTCGGACAGCCGGCGCATCAGCGTTCCCGCCGCACGCGGATGGCGGGCGCATCGCCCACGTTCATCAGGAAGCTACCCAGCGCCGCGCGCCGCACGACGGCGGTTTCCCCGGCCCGGGGCCGGCCCCACATTCGTCCCTCGATCTGGCGCCAGACGGACCCGTCCTCCATGGTGAAGACCCAGACGTTGCGGTCCGCCTGCCGGGCCTGGGCCACGACGTAGGAGACATTGTCGATCTCCGGCGCCTCGGCCTGGTCCCCACCCCGGTTGAAGATGTCCAGGCTGGGCATGTCGAAGCCGAAGAGGCCCCGCCGCGTCTCCTCCATCTGGGCGCGGTCCAGCACCACGACCTGACCGGTCCGTTCGGCCTCGTCCAGCGCGGCGGCGGCGGTGTCATAGCAGGCCAGGCGCGCCGCGCCGTCCGCCACGGTGCGGCAAGCGGCCAGGCGCTCCAGCGCATCCGCGCGCTGCGTTTCCTGGGCCACGGCCGCTCCCGCGCACAGCGAAGCCCCCAGGACGATAACGGACAACAGGCGCATGAGCGGCGGACTCCCGATTGGTCGAAAGCTCATTGTGGCCAATGCTGGGGCCCGCGCAATCCTCCCGTGCGCCCGATCTCCGCCATACCTGTGGCGCGTTTGCGACAGGGCTGCGACGACCGCATTACCACCTAGCAATGATTGTTGACCTGACTCGCCGGGAAACCCTTACTGCCACGATCCCGACAGGTGTCCGCCTGTTGGGCGCTAATCGCTTTGGCGGGGGGAAGGTCGTCACCTGACGGACTTCGACGCCGGGCTCAGGAGGTAGACCTTTGAAGATCCAAACCGTTCGTGAGCGCCTGTTGGCCTCTACGATGATCGCGGGCGCCGCCCTCGTGGCCTTTTCGGCCGCGCCGGCCTACGCCCAGGACGAGACCCAGGTCGAAGGGATCGTCATCACCGGCTCGCGCATTCCGCAGCCCAACCTGACCACCACCAGCCCGGTGACGCAGGTCACGGGTGAGGACGTGGACGTCGCGGGCGTGACCCGGGTCGAGGATCTGGTGAACCAGCTGCCGCAGGCCTTCGCCGCGCAGAACGCCTCCGTGTCCAACGGCGCCACCGGCACGGCCACGGTCTCGCTGCGTAACCTCGGCGCCGACCGCACCCTGGTCCTGATCGACGGCCGCCGGATGGGCTACGGCTCGCCGAACGACGCCGCCGCCGACCTGAACCAGATCCCGGGCCAGCTGGTCGAGCGCGTCGAAGTGCTGACCGGCGGCGCCTCGGCCGTCTACGGTTCGGACGCCCTGGCCGGCGTCGTGAACTTCATCATGCGCCGTAACTTCGAGGGCGTGCAGCTCGACGCCCAGTACGGCTTCTACCAGCACAACAACGACTACGACGGCGTCGGCAACCTGCGCGACGTGATCGAAGGTCGCGCGGCCTCCAACCCGGCCCAGTTCCAGCTGCCGGACGACAACGTGATGGACGGCTACAGCCGTGAAGCCACGCTGATCATCGGCGCCGGCACCGACGATGGTCGGGCCAACGTCACCGCCTACCTCTCGTACCGGAACAACGACTACGTGATCGGCGGCGAGCGCGACTACTCGTCCTGCTCGCTGGGCGGCTATTCGGGCGCCAACTTCACCTGCGGCGGTTCGGGCACCTCCTTCCCCGGTTCGTTCATCCACGGCGGTCCGGGCGCGGACGGCATCCCCGGCACGGCTGACGATGGCGCGACGCTGACGCTGGGCGCCGGTGGCACCTTCGTGCCGTTCTCGGCGGCGACGGGTCAGTACAACTTCGGCCCGCTGAACTACTTCCAGCGCCCGGACGAGCGTTACTCCTTCGGCGCCTTCGCCGAATACGAGATCAACGACCACGCCGAAGTCTACGCCGACATCATGTTCACCGACTATGCGTCGGTGGCCCAGATCGCCCCCTCGGGGATCTTCGGCAACACCTCGACCATCAACTGCGGAAACCCCCTGCTGTCGACGCAGCAAGCCACGGCGATCGGCTGTTCGCCGGCGGACGTTGCCGCTGACAACGACGTCTTCTTCATTCCGCTGCGCCGGAACGTCGAAGGCGGTGGTCGTCAGGACGACATCGGCTACCAGTCCTTCCGCATGGTCGGCGGCGTTCGCGGCCCGATCAACGACTTCTGGTCGTATGACGTCTTCGCCCAGTACTCGCGCGTCGAGCTGCAGCGGACCTACCGCAACGACTTCTCGGTGACCCGCATCGCTCGCGCTCTGGACGTCATCGATGTCGGCGGCACGCCGACCTGCCGTTCGGTCGTCGATGGTACGGACCTGAACTGCGTGCCCTACGACATCTTCACGGGCGCCGGCCCGAGCCAGGCGTCGCTGGACTACCTGCAGATCCCGCTGATCCAGACCGGTCAGACCACCCAGCAGATCGTCCAGGGCTCCGTCACCGGTGACCTCGGCGGCTATGGTCTGATGAGCCCCTGGGCCTCGCGTGGCGTCCAGGTCGCGATGGGTCTCGAGTATCGCCGTGACGAACTCACGACGATCACCGATGTCTCCTTCGCCACCGGCGACGGCGCGGGTCAGGGCGGTCCGACCATCGGTCTGAGCGGCGCCAACGACGTGTTCGACCTGTTCGGCGAAGCCCAGATTCCGCTGGTCGAGGGCCGTCCCTTCTTCGACCAGGCCTCGATCGACTTCGCCTTCCGCTACTCGGACTACGAGCTGGGCGGCGAGCAGACGACCTACAAGATCGGCGCTGACTGGGCCCCGGTTCCGTCGGTTCGTTTCCGCGCCAGCTTCCAGCACGCCATCCGTGCGGCGAACATCATCGAGCTGTTCACCGCCCAGGGCTTCAACCTGTTCGACATGGACGACGATCCCTGCGACGCCACGGACCCCGCCGGCGACGGCGTGGCTTCGGCCGCGATCTGCCAGGGCGCGGCTCCGTATCAGGTGACCCCGGCCGAAGCGGCGGGCGGTGTTCTCACCAGCCCGGCCGGTCAGTACAACTTCCTGCAGGGCGGCAACCCCGCGCTGAACCCGGAAGAGGCTGACACCTTCACCATCGGCGTCGTCTTCCAGCCGGAGTTCCTCCCGGGCTTCAACCTCTCGATCGACTACTATGACATCGAGATCGAAGGCCTGGTCGGCACCGTCGGCGCGCTGAACACCGTGAATGATTGTTACTTCAACAACATCGCGTCGGCGTGCTCGCTGATCACCCGTGACGGTCCGACCGGCTCGCTGTGGCTGGGTTCGGGCAACGTTTCGGACCTGAACACCAACATCGGTGGTCTGCACACCTCGGGCCTCGACTTCAACGCCAACTACGGCGTCGATCTCGCTGACTGGGGCATGGCCGACTACGGTTCGCTGATGTTCAGCTTCGTCGGCACCTGGCTGGAGTCGCTCGAGACCGACACCGGCCTGGGTCAGACGAACAGCGTCTATGACTGCGCCGGCTTCTACGCCAACCAGTGCGGCGTTCCGAACCCCGAGTGGCGTCACCGCGCCCGCGTGGCTTGGGAAACCCCCTGGGCGTTCGAAGTGTCGGGCACCTGGCGTTACTTCGGGGATGTCGAAATCGCCGTGCTCGGCGCCGACGGCAGCCTGAACAACTCGCCGGCCGCCCGGATCGACCGCACCTTCGACGCGGAGCACTACTTCGATCTGGCCGCCACCTGGCAGGTGCGGGACACCACCCGCCTGCGCATGGGCGTCAACAACATCCTGGATAACGATCCGCCGCTCTCCTACAGCGTCGGCACGACCGGGAACAACAACACCTACCCGCAGCTCTATGATGCTCTGGGCCGGTACTTCTTCTTCGGCCTGACCCAGGACTTCTAAGTCCCGTCAGATCGACGTCGAGAATGGGCGGCGGACCGAAAGGTCCGCCGCCTTTTTCGTTTGTCGTGCGGCCGGGCGAGGTCGCTTGCGCCATGCTCTTGGCGAGGCGGCCTCCGGCGCTCGCCTCAGTATCGTCCCCTTGGCCCCGATCCGAACGGGATGAGCTCGGCGAGGATCAACTCAGGTCGAGATGCGCGGCCACGTCAGGATCGACCGTCAGAGGCGGATCCACGCACTGTCAGGGTCCATGCGAGCAGTCGGGCCGCCCGTTCCGTGCTCCGAGGCGGGCTTGGGGGACAGGCCTCTCCGCCCAACCTGAGAAGATGTCGCCAACGGTCGCTGGAGGAGGGGGCGCCAGAGGCCCAGCCGGATGACGGGTGCGGCCGAATAGGAGCCCGTGCCGGAATGAGCGGCACGCTCATCCGTCCCTGGTGGGGGTGATGGTGGCGTCGGGCCCAAAGAAAAAGGCGGGGCCGAAGCCCCGCCTTTCGCCGTCCGGTTGTCGGTGACCTAGAGGCCGCCGGGCCCGCACTCCGTACGGAGATAGGCCTCGACCGAGGTCAGCATCTCCTCGAAGTTGGTCGGGGTCCAGGTGTTGAGCGTGTGCTCCATGTCCGGGAAAATCCGGATCTGCACCGGCTTGCCGGCGTTGCGGAGCGCCGCGGCGAAGCGTTCCGATTCTTCTGGTTCGACCCGCGTGTCGCGGTCGCCCGAGTACACATAGACCGGGATCTGGACCTGATCGATGTGATCGATCGGGCTGACCCCGTTCAGGTGCGGATGCTGGAATTCCCGAATGAAGCGGCTGTTGTAGGTGTCGCGGCGGATATCGTCGAGCGAGGACGGGCCGGCCCCCGCGATGGCGCATTGATAGACGCCATTGGGACGAACCGCCGCCGCCATGGCGGCATAGCCGCCGTACGAATAGCCGTGGATGGCGACCCGCTCAGGATCGGCGATTCCCTGGGCGACGAGGTAGGCGACGCCGTCGTCCTTGTCGTCCTGCATGCGGCCGCCCCAT
>CAMPGL010000065.1 GCA_946885435.1 uncultured Brevundimonas sp.
CATACGAGATAGGAGTCCGTCTCGTGGGCTCGGAGATGTGGTATAAGAGACAGGGCCAGCGCACGCGCACGTCGGGCGCGGCCATCGGCCAGCATAACCTCCGCCGAGGCGATCACGGCGTTCAGGCGGTCGGTGAAGCCGGCCAGGGCCGACGGATCGGGCTGAACGCGCCGAGGCCGCTTGGCGTCGAGGCCCATCGTCTTGCGCCAGTCGTCCCGCCAGGCCTGGATTGCGCGGATCGCCTGGTCCAGCCGGTCGGCCGCCACGGCGTCGGCGTTCTGCAGCGCGCGGGCCAGCGGCAGGTGGCCCAGTCCTGCCATTCGGCCGGCCGACAGCGTCTCGAGTCGCTCCGCGAGCGACGCGCGCGGCGACACCTCGCCCTCCGGCGCTTCGTCCAGCGCATCCGCCAGTCGGGCCCGCCCGGCCTCCAGCCATGCCCCCAGCTCCACGATGGGACCGCGCAGGGCCTCGAGCGCGGGATCGAGGTCCGAAACGCGCAGCCGCAGGCGCTCCGCTTGGGCGGACAGTTCTCCGGCCAGTGACGCAAGCGGGCTGTCGACCGCGGCGAAGCTCCGTCGCATCGCCTTCAGGCGGCCGCTGCGGCTGTCGAAGAGGCCCATGAGTCCGGCCCGGGGCGTGAGCGCCCGCGGATCCAGTCCGGCGGCGGCGGCGCGCGCCTCGGCCATCAGCCGGGCGGCCTCCTCGGCGGCCTGGCCGCCCTCATCGCGAGCCACGCTGGCGCAAGCGGCGGCCAGGGACGCGCGGGCCTCTTCGCCGAAGCTCGGGAAGGCCGCGACGTTGCGCGGGTCCAGGGCCATGCGGATTTCGCCGACGCGATGGGCGTCGGGACGCGGAACGGCTTGAAACGGCCTCTCTGCGGTCATGGCGTCTCCCCCGGGTCGTGCGATGCCGGGAGGGACACTAGGCCAGGGCGAACGCGCGCGTCACCCCATGCGCCTGAGAGGCGACAGCGTGTCGCCGGGCTCAGCCGACGCCGGGCTTCACGGTGTAGGCGGCCTCGGTCTTGGCCGCGACCTCTTCGAGGGTGACGCCGTCAGCCAGCTCGACCAGCTCCAGGCCCGACCCGTCCGGCTTGACGTCGAATGTCGCCAGGTCGGTGATGATCCGGCTGACCACGCCCGTGCCCGTCAGCGGCAGGGTGCAGCGCTTCAGCACCTTGGACTGGCCGTGCTTGTTGGCGTGCTCCATGACCACGACCACGCGCTTGACGCCGGCGACCAGGTCCATGGCGCCGCCCATGCCCTTCACCAGCTTGCCCGGGATCATCCAGTTGGCGATGTCGCCGTTCTCGGCCACTTCCATGGCGCCCAGGATGGACAGATTGATGTGGCCGCCGCGGATCATGGCGAAGCTGTCGGCCGAGCTGAAATAGCTGGTTTCGGGGATCTCCGAGATGGTCTGCTTGCCGGCGTTGATCAGGTCCGGGTCGACCTCGTCGTCATAGGGGAAGGGGCCCATGCCGAGCATGCCGTTCTCGGACTGCAGCGTCACCTCCATCCCGGCCGGGATGTAGTTGGCCACCAGCGTAGGAATGCCGATGCCGAGGTTCACATAAAAGCCGTCCTGCAGCTCCTGGGCGGCGCGCTGGGCCAGCTGTTCGCGGGTGCGGGGCATCAGGCGGTCTCCCTTTGGCGGACGGTGCGCTGCTCGATGCGCTTCTCGAAGGTCCCCTGGACCAGGCGGTCGACGTAGATGCCGGGCGTGTGGATCTGGTCCGGGTCGAGCGAGCCGACGGGAACGATCTCCTCGACCTCGACCACCGTGACCTTGCCCGCCGTGGCCATCATCGGATTGAAGTTGCGGGCGGTCTTGCGGAACATCAGGTTGCCGCGCTCGTCGGCCTTCCAGGCCTTCACGATCGACAGGTCGGCGACCAGGCCGGTCTCCATGACGTAGTCGCGGCCGTTGAAGGCGCGGACTTCCTTGCCTTCGGCGACCAGGGTGCCGACGCCGGTGGCCGTGAAGAAGGCCGGGATGCCGGCTCCGCCGGCGCGGATGCGCTCGGCGAGCGTGCCCTGCGGATTGAACTCCAGCTCCAGCTCACCCGACAGGTACTGGCGCTCGAACTCCTTGTTCTCACCGACGTAGGACGAGATCATCTTGCGGATCTGCCGGGTCTCCAGCAGCTGGCCCAGGCCGAAGCCGTCGACGCCGGCGTTGTTCGAGATGACGGTGATCCCCTTCACCCTAGTATCGCGCAGCGCGGCGATCAGGTTCTCGGGAATGCCGCACAGGCCGAACCCGCCGGCCATGACGGTCATGCCGTCGAAGGTGACGCCTTCCAGCGCCGACCGGGCGTCGGGGAAGATTTTCCGCATCGCTTCCTCGTTTATTTCACCGTGCGATGAATATCGCAGGCCGTCCTGCTCAATACGGTGACGCGCGCTCGCGGGCAAGGTGGCCCGGGAACGCCCGCCTCGGCTTGGCCGTTTGCAGCACGCTAGAGGAGGAGAGACCCGATGCGCGTTCCGATGACGATCATGGCCGTGGCGACCTGCGGCCTGGTGGCCTCCGGCTGTTCGACCTTCAACGACTACGCCTCGGCCTGCGAGCGCGACTACGCCCGCAACCGGGAGATCGCGATGGCCTCGGGCGCCGCCCTGGGCGCCGCCATCGGGGCGGCGGTGGCCGGCCGGGAGAATCGCGAGGAGGGCGCGGCCATCGGCGCCGCGGCCGGCGCGCTGCTGGGCCACCAGCTGTCAGCGGAGGAGGATCCCTGCGGCTACGGCTTCGGCGGGTACAACCGCGACTACCGCTATGGGCGCGAGCGCATCTACTGGCGTGACGGCCCCCGCCCTTGGTGAGGGCCTGAGGGTCAGGCCACGCGCGCGGCGCGTTCGGCGGGACTGGCCTCGGCCTGATCGGCGGCCAGGGCCACGTTCATGGCCGCGCGCAGGCGCTCGGGCTTGATGGGCTTTTCGACCACGGCCGCCATGCCGATCGCCAGGTAGTGCTTGGCGTCGTCCGGATCGGCGTTGGCGGTCAGGGCGACGATCGGGGTGCGCGACTCGGGTCCCTCCAGCGCGCGGATGGCCTGGGTGGCTTCCACCCCGTCCATGCGCGGCATCTTGATGTCCATAAGCACCAGGTCGAACCGGCCGGACTTCACGGCCTCGACGGCTTCGACACCGTCCTCGGCGTGGGCCGAGGTGCAGCCGAACATCTCGCACAGCGCCTGGGCTACCACGCGGTTGGTGGCGTTATCGTCGACGATGAGGATGTGCGGCTGAGCCGTCAGGTTCAGGTCGCTGAGTTCGGCGACGTTGGAAGCCGGGGCCTCCTCGGTTTCAATGTAGACGCGCGGCGCGGCCAGGCCGAAGACGAAGGTCGCCCCGTGGCCGGCGTTGCTCTCGGCGCGAATTCCGCCGCCCATGGTCTGCATCAGCAGCCGGCAGATCGGCAGGCCCAGGCCGCCGGACTTGGCGTCCTCGGCGTTGGTGGCCACGTCGAACAGATGTTCCAGGCGATCCGGGTCGATGCCCTGGCCGTTGTCGCGGACGCGGGCCTCTATGCGGACGCTGTCGCCCTGAACCCAAGCTTTCATCGACGCCTCGACGACGCCGTTCCGGGCGTACTTCAGGGCGTTGCCGATCAGATGGTTGAACACCTGGCGCAGGCGCTGGCCGTCCATCTCGACGGCGAGTTCGGTGTCGCCTTCGTAGCCGACCATCAGGCTGACGCCGTCCTGGGCGGCGCGCGGCCCCCACAGGGTCTCCAGGTCGTCCATCAGCTGGCGCAGGACCATCGGCCTGGGATTGAGCGTCAGCTCGCCGGCTTCGGCGCGGGCGAGGTCGACCGCGTCCTCCACGATCCGCATCGTCGTTTCCGAGGAGTCGACGATCGTCTGGACATAGGCCTGGGCGTCCGGGCCCAGCGGCTGGCGCTGCAGCAGTTCGGCCACGGCCAGCACCCCGTTCATGGGCGTGCGGAGTTCGCGGTTCAGAACCGACAGGAAGGTGCTCTTGGAGCGCGCGGCGGCACGGACCTGCTCGGCGGCCTCCGCCTCGCGCGCGGCCGCGGCGGCGCGCAGGTCGTCGGCGTCCTGATCCTGCTGGCAGTTGGCCTGGAGCAGGCGGACCAGCGAACCGACACCGCTGTAGCGGCCCTGGTCGGTCACGACGAAGCCGCGCAGCACGTGCGAGGCGCGCTGGCCCAGCAGAGCCTGACCAAGGGTGGAAATCTTGACGGAGCCTTCGACAACGACCGGCTCGACATCCATCAGGGCCGAGACGGGGCGGGCGCCGTAGAGGGTGCGGCCGTTCTCGGCGGCCAGCTTGCGCAGGAAGACATCGCGCTCGACCACGCCCACGGGGCGGCCGTCCTCGACCACCGCAAGCAGCAGCGTGTCCGGCTCGCGATCGAACCGGTCATAGGCTTCGCTGCACGGCGTGTCCGGGCGGATGGGCTCGGAGCGTTCACACAACGCGTCGATCGTCGGCATGCGGGCCTTCGAGGGCTACTGAGGCCGGTAATATCCACAGCCGCGCTTGCAGAAGGGTTAAGGGCGAAAAGCCGCGTTTCGGCTAGTCGAGGGTCTCGCTCCCCACCCAGGCGAGATAGGCCGGGTTCGAGCCTCCGGGGGCGACCGCCAGGGCCACCACGGCGGGGGTGTCGTAGGGGTGGCGCTCCAGGATCAGCGCGGTCAGCCGCTCGACGCAGGCGCTGCGGGTCTTGAAGATCACGGGCGTCTCGACCGCCCGCTCGACGGCGCCTTCCCAGCGGTAGATCGACCGCGCGCCCGACAGGATGTTGGCGCAGGCCGCGAGCCGCTCGGTCACGGCCTCCGCGGCGAAGGTCTCCGCAGTTTCCGCGTCGGGCCAGGTGGTGTAAAGAAGCACGATCTGATCCACGTCTGAGCCCTTTTGCATGCGCGCGGCCGAACGGCCGACCGCAGGTTTGTCATGTCCGAAACCCCCTCACAGCCGCAAGGGTCCGCGCTCGTCCTGTTTTCGGGCGGGCAGGACAGCGCGACGTGCCTGGCGTGGGCGCTTAACCGCTTCGCGCGGGTGGAGACGGTGGGCTTCGACTACGGCCAGCGGCACGCGGTGGAGATGCAGGCCCGGCTGACGGTGCTGGAGCGCCTGCCGCGCCTGAAGGCCGAGTGGGCGGGGCGACTGGGCCTTGACCACACGGTCGACCTGACCGGCTTCGGCCAGATCTCCGACAGCGCGCTCACGTCCGACCGGGCCATCGAGATGGACGAGCGCGGCCTGCCGACCAGCTTCGTGCCCGGCCGCAACCTCGTCTTCCTGACCTACGCGGCGGCGCTGGCCGACCGGCGGGGCATCGACGTGCTGGTCGGCGGCATGTGCGAGACGGACTTCTCCGGCTATCCGGACTGCCGCCGGGACACGCTGGACGCGCTGCAAGAGGCGCTCAGGCTCGGCATGGCCCGGCCGTTCGAGATCGTCACGCCCCTGATGTATCTGACCAAGGGCCAGACCTGGGTGCTGGCCGAACAGATCGGCGGCCGGCCGCTGGTCGAGCTGATCCTGGAGGACAGCCACACCTGCTACCTGGGCGAGCGCGGCGCGCGCCACGCCTGGGGCCACGGCTGCGGGGCCTGCCCGGCCTGCGAACTGCGAGCGCAGGGCTGGGCCGACTACGCCGGGGTCCAGGCATGACCTATTCGGTCAAGGAGATATTCCTGACAGTGCAGGGCGAGGGCGGCCAGGCCGGCCGGCCGGCTGTCTTCCTGCGCTTTTCCGGGTGCAACCTGTGGAACGGTCTCGAGCGCGACCGTGCGACCTCGGTCTGCACCTTCTGCGACACCGATTTCGTCGGGACGAACGGCGAGGGCGGCGGCAAGTTCTCGACACCCGAGGCGCTCGCCGACGCGGTCGCCGGTTTGTGGCGGGGCGGGGAGGGCGATCCGCGCCTCGTCGTCTGCACCGGCGGCGAGCCGCTGCTTCAGCTTGACGAGGCGCTGATTGCGGCCCTGCACGCGCGCGGCTTCGAGATCGCGCTGGAGACCAACGGCACGCTGCCGGCGCCTTCCGGCGTCGACTGGATCTGCGTCAGTCCCAAGGCCGACGCCGAGGTGGTCCAGACCTCCGGCCAGGAACTGAAGCTGGTCTATCCGCAGCCCGGCGTGGACCCGGCCCGCTTCGAGGGGCTCGGCTTCGAGCGCTTCTGGCTCCAGCCCATGGACGGGCCCGACCGCGAGGCCAACACGCAGGCGGCGCTCGCCTACTGCCTGACCCACCCGCGCTGGCGCCTCAGCGTCCAGACCCACAAGTACATCGGCGTCCCCTGACCATGACCACCTTCGAAGTCACCAAGGCCGCGACCTTCGACGCCGCCCACCACTTTCCGCTGGGGCCCGAAGGCAGCCCGCACCGGCGCGTGCACGGCCACTCCTTCCAGGTGGAGGCCAGCGTGCGTGGCCAGCGCTCGGGCGACATGGGCTTCGTCGTCGACCTGACGCACCTGGAGGCGCGCCTGAAGGCCGCCGCCGCCGAGCTCGATCACTCGCTGCTGAACGAGCACGAGGGTCTGGAGAAGCCGAGCCTTGAGGCGCTGTGCCTGTGGTTCGCCGGCAAGCTCCAGCCGGACTTCCCCGGCCTGTCCCGCGTGACCCTCATCCGCCCGACGATCGGCGAGCGGTGCGTGCTGGAGCTCTGATCACGGTTGTCGCTCACAGCAGAGCGACACAGCGACAGAGCGACACGTTTCACCGTTTCAAAGACCAGCCACGATCATAGGCGCGCCGCCGCAGACGGGGACAAACCGCGCCTGGCTGAGCCTCTTTCGGTGATTTTTCAGCCGCCTAGCCGGCGACGATGTGGGGCGTTCAGCGGTCGTCGCGCGGGCGGTAGACCGAGCAGTCCTCGCTGCCGCCGCGCCGGTTGCGGCGCTCGCATTCGCGGCGCATCTCGCGCAGCTCCTCGGCGTCCGAGGTGGTGACCGCGTCGACGCCGGCGCCGACGACGGCGCCGGTCGCGCCTACCGCCGTGCCGACCACCGCGCCCGTCACGCCCACCGCCGCGCCGGCCACGGCGCCCACCAGGCAGCCCTGCAGGCCGAGCGAGGCGAGGAGCACGCTGGCGAGCGCGAGAGTGCGAAGAGAACGGTGGGTCATGACTGGTTCCGGCGACTCGCCCCCCGTGGGCCCGCCCTGTCTAGCGCAGGACGGACCCGGGGGGGATGCGACCTATCGGCTGTCCACCATCACCAGTTCGGCGTCTTCGAGCGCGGTGATGGTCAGGCTCGGCTCGTCCTTGATGGCCGCGCCGTCGCGCGCGCCGATGCGCACGCCGTTGATCTCGACCGCGCCGACCGCCGGCACGAGATAGCCGTGGCGGCCCGCGTCCAGCTCATAGGTCAGGCTCTCGCCGGCCTTGAGCGTCGCGCCCAGCACCCGCGCTTTCGCGTTGATCGGCAGGGCGTCCGCGTCGCCTTCGATGCCCGAGGCAAGGACGGCGAAGCGGCCGTCCCGCTCGTCCTTCGGGAAGGGCCGGGCGCCCCAGCTCGGCTCGGCGCCGCGCTTGTCGGTCTCGATCCAGATCTGGAACAGGGTCGTGGCCTCGGGCTCCAGGTTGTACTCGGCGTGGCGCACGCCGGTGCCCGCGCTCATCACCTGCACGTCGCCGGCGCCGGTGCGGCCCTTGTTGCCCATGGAGTCCTGGTGGGTGATCGCGCCCGTCCGGACGTAGGTGATGATCTCCATGTCGGCGTGCGGGTGCGGCGGAAAGCCGGAGTTGGCCGCGATCCAGTCGTCGTTCCAGACGCGCAGGGCGCCCCAGCCCATGTTGTTCGGGTCGTAGTAGCTGGCGAAGGAGAAGTGGTGCCTGGCGTCCAGCCAGCCGTGATTGGCGCCGCCGAGCTTCTCGAAGGGTCTGCGTTCGATCATGGAAAAGCCTCCCTGAGGGATGTGTTGAGGCCTATATAGGTAACAGTGTAAGTTACGGAAGTGGGCGGCAGTCACTGGTCGGTTCTGTTCGGAGCAGGTCCGGCAGGCCTCGACCTCGTCTGGAGTAGGTATTGCGGACGTTGATGTAGTCGCCGACCCGACAGGACCCAATCTCCGGTCCTTCAAAACGAGCGACGTCTGCGCCGATGCGAACCAGCGCGATCGGCCGGGAATTCGGCCCCGCGCGGACGGGACCAATCGCAACCACACGGCCTACCAAATCCTCGTGATGGTAGGGCGGCAGGAAGCGGTGACCGATCGTGATTGCGAGGATGCCGATCATGGCTAGAAGGCCAGCTATGACCGCGATGGCCATGGAGCCGAAGGCGCGGATTGCGCTCCAAACCGTCGACCATAACCGCCACAGCTTCCAGCGGAGCTTGTGCCGGTAGGCGACGACAGGTCTCATCCCACCTGCCCCCTGTGCCTAAGCATGGCGTCGGCGAGCACGCAGGCGGCCATGGCCTCGACGACCGGCACCGCGCGGATGCCGACGCAGGGGTCATGGCGGCCCTTGGTGCGGATGTCGGTTTCGAAGCTGTCGCGGGTGACGGTGCGGCGCGGGGTCAGGATCGACGAGGTCGGCTTGAAGGCGACGCGCGCGGTGATGGCCTCGCCCGTCGAGATGCCGCCGAGGATGCCGCCGGCGTGGTTGGACAGGAACAGGGGCTCGGCGTCCGAGCCCAGGCGCATCTCGTCGGCGTTCTCCTCGCCCGTCAGTTCGGCGGCGCCGAAGCCGGCGCCGATCTCGACCCCCTTGGCGGCGTTGATGGACATGAGCGCGGCGGCCAGCTCGGCGTCCAGCTTGCCGTAGACCGGCGCGCCCCAGCCGGCGGGGACGCCGGTGACCTCCAGCGCCACGACGGCGCCGATGGAGGAGCCGGCCTTGCGGACGTCCTCGAGGTAGCTCTCCCAGCTGGCGGTCTCGGCCGTGGCCGCGTTCAGCGGGTTGGTCTCCACCGCGTCGAAGTCGTAGGCGTCGGGGTCGAGCTTGTGGAAGCCGATCCGCACCAGTCCGGCGCGGATGCGCACTCCGTCGCCCAGCACCTTGCGGGCTATGGCCCCGGCCGCCACCCGCATCGCGGTCTCGCGGGCCGAAGACCGGCCTCCGCCGCGATAGTCCCGCACGCCGTACTTGGCGTCATAGGTGAAGTCCGCGTGGCCGGGCCGATAGGCGCGGGCGATCTCGCCGTAGTCCTTGGACCGGGCGTCCTCGTTCTGGATCATCAGGCTGATGGGCGTGCCGGTGGTCACGGGGCCATCGCCGTCGTCGAACACGCCGGACAGGATGCGCACCGTGTCGCTCTCGGCCCGCTGGGTGACGAAGCGCGAGCCGCCGGGCTTCCTGCGGTCCAGCCACGGCTGGATGTCCGCCTCGGTCAGCGAGATCAGCGGCGGGCAGCCGTCGACGACGCAGCCGATCGCCGGGCCATGGCTTTCGCCCCAGGTGGTGACGCGGAACAGATGGCCGAAGCTGTTGTGCGACATGGCTCCGGCTTAGCCGAACCGCCGGGCGCCGCCTAGCTGGCCCAGCGCTGCCGGAAGCGGGTCAGCCGATCCGCCGCGGGGTCGGACGCCCGGACCTTGGCGGCCTTCAGCGTCAGGAACAGATGGCCCTGCGGGCGGCCGTCGCGTTCCGGCAGGCCCTGGTCCTTCAGCCTCAGCCGGGCCGGGGAGGGCATGGCCTTGGGGACCCAGACGTCGCGCTCGCCCGTCGGGGTCGGCACGCGCACACGGCCGCCGTGGATGAGCACCGAGGCGTCGCACTCGAAATCCAGCCACAGGTCGTCGCCGACGACGCGCAGGTCGCTGTCGGAAGTGATACGCACGGTGAGCAGCAGATCGGTCCCGCCTTCGCCCTGGCCGGCCAGGCGCACCGTCTCACCGGCACGCAGACCCGCAGGCAGCCGCAGGCCCAGGGTGCGGCCGTCCGGGAGCTCGACATTGCGCCCCAGTCCGGTCGCGGCCTCCAGCGGCGTGATCTCGAGCACCGGACGTTCGGGCCTGGGTTCGGGGCGCGGCTGCGCCGGGGCGGTCACGGCCCGCGCCGTCTCCAGCGTCTGCAGCAGGCGATAGGCCTCGATGACGCGCCGAAAGCGTTCCTCGTCCCCGCCCGGGTGATCGGGCCGGCTCGCCTTGGCGGCGGCGCGGAAGGCCAGCTTCAGGGTCGCGCCGCCCACCGGCTCGGCGAGACCGAGCAGGGCGCAGGCCTCCTTCGGAGTGAGCTTGGCGGCGGACATCCGTTCACCCATGCCCGCACATGGTCAAAAGGAGGTTAGCGCCGCGACGCCGGAAAAAAATTCGCGCGAGTGTCGGGACGTCGCCGGGCGCTTCGACGTAGCGTCACGGACGGCGCAGGAGCCGCCTCGACCCAAGGAGATACGACATGCGCGTCATGGTGATGATGAAGGGCACGCCCGAGATCGAGGCTGGCGTCCAGCCCAGCGAGGCCCTGATGAAGGACATGATGGCCTTCAACGAGGAGCTGGTGAACGCCGGGATCATGCAGGGCGGCGAGGGGCTCCAGGCCTCGTCCAGGGGCAAACGCGTGGTCTTCAACGGGCGCGACACCCCAGAGGTCTATGACGGCCCCTTCGCCGAGACCAAGGAACTGATCGCCGGCTTCTGGATCTGGGAGGTCAAGGACATGGATGAGGCCGTGGCCTGGGCCAGGCGCATTCCCGACACCGACAAGCTGCACGGCGAAGTCGAGATCCGGCCCGTCATGACCTTCGAGGATTTCGACAACATGACTCCGGAGATCGCCGCCAAGGAACAGGAGCTGCGCGAGCGCACCGGCGGCTGACGCGGGCCGTGAGCGGTACTATAGGGCGGGGATGAGCCGCGATCCCCTCATCCCGCCCAGCCCCTCCGCCGACGACTATGCGCGTCAGCTGGCGGCAAACGG
>CAMPGL010000066.1 GCA_946885435.1 uncultured Brevundimonas sp.
GGCCCGGGCGTCGTCGGCGCTGTCGACCGAATGCTGGTTCATCAGCATGACCGGCAGGCCGCTCATCACGCTGCCGGCCTTGGTGATCAGGTACTGGTGCTGGCGGTACCGGAACAGCTCGCGCTGTTGCGCCACGCCGTCGGCCAGAAGGCGCAGCGACAGACGGCCCTGCTCCGACAGGTCCGCGTCACCGAAGCGCGCCGCGATGTCGGCGGCCTGCCGCTCGGCCAGCGCGAGAGAGGCCGCGGCGCCCTCGGGGGTGTAGTCGTCCAGCTCTCCGTAGCGCTCCTTCAGCCCCAGCCCGGTCAGCGATTCCGGCGAGGTCCGCACCGCCTCCATGAAGGCCGCATCCAACGCCTCCAGCAGGGCCGCGTCATCCGCGCCCGTCCCTGCGCCGTCCTGGAACGCGGTCCGCGCCAGGGCGGCGGGCGCGGCGGCCGAGGCCAGCAGGCCGAGAAGCACGGAACGGCGATCGAACATGGGGAATCCCTCCGAGAAGCGCCGCGACCTTAGGCGATGCCACGCCGGCGTCCACTTACGGATTGGTCAGGTGGGCCGTCACCCCGGACCATGCGTAGCGTCGATCCGGGGCCCAAGCTCGGGGGCGACGCTGCGTTTAGGTCCCGGCTCTCGCTTCGCTCGGCCGGGATGACGCGGCGGCGGAAGCCGCTTACACACCGTCCCATGAGCGACATGACCTACGCCCGCTACCTGACGCTGGATCAGGTGCTGACGGCGCAGAATCCGCTGAGCGACCAGCACGACGAGATGCTGTTCGTCATCATCCACCAGACCAAGGAGCTGTGGCTCAAGCAGATCCTGCATGAGGTCGGCCTGGCCAAGCGGCTGATCCGCTCCGGCGAGCTGGTGCCGGCCTACAAGTCGCTGGCGCGGGTGAGCCGCATCCAGGCGGTGATGACCCAGAGCTGGGACATCCTGTCGACCATGACGCCGGCGGACTATCTCAAGTTCCGCGACCGGCTGGGCGGCTCCTCCGGATTCCAGAGCGACCAGTTCAGGAAGCTCGAATATCTGCTCGGCCTGAAGGACGCGAAGTTCCTGCGGTTCCATGAGGACCGGCCCGCCGCCCACGCCGGCCTGCTCGAGGCGCTGGAGCAGCCCAGCCTCTATGACGACGCCCTCTATCAGCTGGCCGGCCACGGCGTGGCCGTGCCGGACGAGGTGCTCAACCGCGACGTCACCCAGCCCTATCAACCGCACCCCGGTGTGGAGGCCGCCTGGCTGAGCGTCTATCGCGACACCGGCCGCTACTGGGATCTCTACCAGCTGGCCGAGAAGCTGGTGGACCTGGACGACGCCCTGATCACCTGGCGGCACAAGCATGTGCTGACCGTCGAGCGCATCATCGGCATGAAGATGGGCACCGGCGGCACGCCCGGCGTCGGTTATCTGGCCAAGACGTTGGAGCGCCGCTGCTTCCCCGAGCTCTGGTCCCTGAGGACCGCGCTTTGAGTTTCAAGCGACTGTTCTCCAGGGCGCTCGCCGCCGCGCCGGGCCGCCTGCACTTCGCCGCCCACAGCCACCACCTGTGGCCCGACGCCAGCTTCGACGGCCACATGCAGGCCTGGACCGACGGGATCGAACTGGCCGACACCAAGTGGGACAAGGTCTTCTCCGAGGTCATCCCCGAAGCTCAGGCGCATGTCTGCGGCGAGCTCGGCCTGCCGGACCCGGCGAATGTCGTCTTCTCCTCCAACACCCACGACTTCCTGATCCGGCTGGTGTCGGCCTGGCCGGGCCGGCCCGTGCGTCTGCTGACCACCGACGGCGAGTTCCACTCCCTGCGCCGCCAGGCCGCGCGCTGGGAGGAGGCCGGCGACGTCGTCGTCACCCGCGTCACGCTCGAGCCGCGCGAGACGCTCGCCGACCGCTTCCTCGCCGAGGCCGGGAAGGGCGGGCACGACCTGATCGTGGTCAGCCACGTCTTCTTCCGCGCCGGCCTGATCTTCGAGCGCGTCGCCGAGCTTGCCGCCCTGGCCCGGCCTGAGGGCCCCTGGGTCCTGCTCGACGGCTACCACGGCTTCATGGCCATCGAGACCGACCTCGGCCCCTTGGCCGACCGGCTCTTTTACGTCGGCGGCGGCTACAAATACGCCATGGCCGGCGAGGGCGCGGCCTTCCTGCACGCGCCGCGCGGCTTCGGCGAGCGGCCGGTCCTGACCGGCTGGTTCGCCGAGTTCGGCGACCTCCAGGGCCCGCCCGGCGGCGTGGGCTACACCACCGATGGCGGCCGCTTCTGGGGCGCGACCTTCGATCCGAGCGCGCTCTACCGCTTCAACGCCGTGCGCCGCATGCTGGACGCCGAGGGCCTGACCACCGCCGCCATATCGGCCCACGCCGACGGCCTGATGGCCCGGTTCGAACAGGCCGTGCGCTCAGGCGAGGCCGGGCCGCTGGACCAGGCCGAGGTCCTCAACCCGACCGGCCCCGGCCCCCACGCCCGCTTCCTGGCGCTGCGGCATCCGCAGGCGCAAGGCTGGAAGGCCGCGCTGCTGGCCGCCGGCGTCGTCACCGACGTGCGCGACGACGTGATCCGCTTCGGCTTCGGCCTCTATCAGGACGAGGCGGACGTCGCCGCCCTGACCGCCGCCTGCCGGCGCGTGCTCACTCAAGGAGATCCCCGATGACCGAACGCCACGCCAACCTCATCGGCGGCGAGTGGGTCGAGGCCGGCGACTGGTCCGAGAACCGCAGCCCCTCGGACCTGTCCGACGTCATCGGCCTCTATGCGCAGGGCTCAGCCGAGGACGTCGACCGCGCCGTCCTGTCCGCGCGCGCCGCCCTGCCGGCCTGGTCGCGTGATCCGCAAGGCCGCGGCGACGTGCTCGACCGCGTCGGCGACCGGCTGATGGCGGCCCGGGACGAGATCGGCGAACTCCTGGCCCGCGAGGAGGGCAAGACCCTGGCCGAAGGCAGGGGCGAGGTCGAACGCGCCGCGCGCATCTTCAAATTCTTCGCTGGCGAGACCCTGCGCTCGGGCGGCGAGATCATCCCCGGCGCCCGCCCCGGCGTGGCGGTCGAGGCCCGGCGCGAGCCGGTCGGCGTGGTCGGCCTGATCACCCCCTGGAACTTTCCCATCGCCATCCCGGCCTGGAAGGCGGCCCCGGCGCTGGCTTACGGCAATACCGTGGTGATGAAGCCCGCCGACCTGGTCCCGGCCTCGGCCTGGGCTCTGGCCCGCATCCTCCATGAGGCAGGCGCGCCCGCCGGCGTCTTCAACCTCGTCATGGGCCGGGGCTCCAAGGTCGGCGAGGCGCTGCTGACCCATCCGGGGATCGACGCCATCAGCTTCACGGGCAGCCAGGGCGTCGGCGCCCGCGTGGCCCAGGCCTGCGCCTCCGGCCTCAAACGTTTCCAGCTGGAGATGGGCGGCAAGAATCCGCTGGTCATCCTGGCCGACGCCGACCTGGACGCCGCCGTCGAGGCTGCGGTCAACGGCGCCTTCTTCGCCACCGGCCAGCGCTGCACCGCCTCCTCACGCCTGATCGTCGACAAGGCCGTCTACGCTCCGTTCGTCGACAAGGTCGCGGCCCGCATGAAGGGCCTGAAGGTCGGCCACGCGCTCGACCCGGAGACGAACATCGGCCCGGTCGTCTCCGACAGCCAGCTAAAGCAGGACCTGGACTACATCGACATCGGCTGCCGCGAGGGCGCCCGCCTCGTCGCGGGCGGCGAGCGGCTGAACCTGGACAAGGAGGGCTACTATCTCTCGCCGGCCCTGTTCGCCGACGCGTCCAACGACATGCGCATCGCGCGCGAGGAAATCTTCGGGCCCGTCGCGGTGGCCATTGCGGCGGACGGATCCGATCATGCGCTGGAGCTGGCCAACGACACCGAGTTCGGCCTGTCGGCGGGCGTCTTCACCACCTCGCTGAAACAGGCGGAGCGCTTCAAGCGGGACCTCCAGGCCGGCATGGTCATGGTCAACCTGCCGACCGCCGGCGTCGATCTCAACGCCCCGTTCGGCGGGACCAAGGGCTCAAGCTTCGGCCCGCGCGAGCAGGGCCCCTACGCGCGCGAGTTCTATACGAAGATCAAGACGGCCTATGTGCTGGCCTAGGGCCTAGGGCCTAGTTGCGAACGTCTTCCGCCGTATCCGTCACCGCCTCGCCGGCGGCTTCGACGTCGCGGCCGATGCCGGCGACGGTGTTGCAGGCCGAGACCAGAAGGGCCGAAGCGGCGGCGGCGAGCACCAGAATCTTGCGCATGGAATGTCCTCCGTGAGGCTGGAACAACGGCCAAGCTTAGCCGCGGTTCCCGCGCTGGAGAAGCCTCAGGCGCCGACACCGCCGGCGGCGATGTCGCGGCAGGCGGTGACGAAGTTCGACAGGGTTTCGGCGTCGGGCGCGGCGTAGGGCCCCGCGCGCTGGGCGCCATACACGGCCGAGATCTCGGTGGTCCGCGCCAGGTGATCCAGCAGCATCGGGTCGATGGCGCCTTCGGCGCTCACGCCCGGCTCGTCGGAGTGGGTGTCGGCGACCAAGGCGAAGGCTTCATTCCCGGCGCCCAGCGTCAGCCGCTCCTCGCTGCCGACGATGGTGAAGTCCCGCACGCGCACGACGACGCGCGCCGGCTGCGACAGGCAGGCGAGGTGGAAGACCTGGACGTCGCCGGCGTCCATCAGCATCAGGGCCGAGCCCTCGCCCGACGCGATGGGCTCCCAGCGCAGCTGCGGCGCGTCCGGCGGGGCCGCAGCTTCAGGTCCGTCGGCAGCCTCCGGCGCCTCAGGTGTGTCGGCGGCGGGCTCGCACCCGGTCAGCACGACCGTGGCGGCGAAGGCGGCGGCGAAGGTGCGGACGAAATCACGAGCGCTCATAGCGCTTCATAACGCGCCCAAGGCCCATTGGTTACCCAAAGCTTAACGGCTGGAGAGAAGCAGGGTTAAGGCGCCCCCTGACAGGCGAACCAAAAAGAAAAGGCCCCGCCGAAGCGGGGCCTTTGGCCTTCGACCGCGGGGGGTCGATCGAAGGGAAACCTAGCTGGCGTCTTCGGCGGTTTCTTCCACCGCTTCGCCCGCGGCTTGAACGTCACGGCCGGCGCCGGCGACGGTGTTGCAGGCGGCCACGGCCAGAGCGGCCACGGCGGCCATGAAAACGAAGGTCTTGCGCATCGGTCTTGTCCTCGCAGTTGGGGGAGGTCTGCAGGCTGGGAATGCCTAGGCCGAACCTTGGTTCCCCTCGGGCGACGGCGGCGCGTCATCGATCTCGGGAGAGGGGAAGGTCAGGCGCGCCAGCACCCCGCCGCTCTCGCTGGGCAGGATCTCCGCGCGTCCGCGCAGCTGGCGGGCGAAGGCGGTCATCAGGGTCTGGCCGACGCCGCCGCCCTGGCGTTCGCCCTCGCGGGCGCCGGGGCCGTCGTCCTCGACCTCCAGCACGCTCTCCTCCTCGCCGCGATGGAAGCGCACCTTCAGCACCCCGCCGCGTCCTTCGAAGGCGTGCTTCTGGGCGTTGGAGATCGCCTCCACGGCCCACAGCGCGATGGGCGCCAGCTTGTCCGGATCGACCACCAGCGCGTCGGCCTCGACGCGGGTGTCCACGACCGGCCCGCGGCCGCTGTCCTGGGCGATCAGCTGGCCGACCAGGTCTTCCAGGAAGCGGCCCACATCGACCCGCTTCAGGTTCTCCGACTGGTAGAGCGCCCGATAGATAAGGGCGAGCGCGGTGATCCGCTGGCGCGTGTCGTTCATCGCCGAGCGCGCCGCCGGGTCCTTCAGGGCGCGCTGCTGCATGTTGAGCAGCGACGTGATGACCTGCAGGTTGTTCTTCACCCGGTGGTGGATCTCCCGCATCAGGCCGTCCTTCTCGGCCAGCGATTCCCTGAGCGAGGCGTCGCGGGCCACGATGGTGTCGACCATGTGGTCGAGCGTCCGACCCAGGTTGCGGATCTCCGCGGGCCCGTGCCTGGCCTGGACGGGCCGCACATTGAACCGGCCCTTGGCGTAGATGGCCGCGATCCGCTCCAGGTAGAGGAGCCAGCGCACCACCACCCGCTCGGTGACGACCAGGACGAACAGCAGCGCCAGGCACCAGGTCAGCAGCGGCAGGAAGAAGACCCCCATCGCATTGCCCATGGCCCAGGCGACAAGCCCCTGGCTGGGCGCCGACAGGACGACGAAGACATCGCCGTTTGCGAAGGGCGAGGCGGTCACGATGCGCCGGTCGCCGCGCGCGTCGATCACCTCGGTGAGCTCCGGTCCCAGATTGTCGGCGGTCATCGCTCCGGCCGGGAAGGCGTCCCGGTCGGTGGAGGTCAGCACCACTCCCTGCGCGTCCACCAGGGCCACCTGCGAGCCCTCGATCGACACCCCCGCCGGGATGTTGGGCCTCAGGTCGTCCAGCGGCATGACGGCCAGGAAGACGCCGTCGAAGGCGCCCATCGGCCGTTCTGAGCGGATGGCGGCCAGCAGGGCCGGGTTCTGGGTGAAGACCCCATCAGGGGCGCGGGCGATGACGATGGTCTCGCCGTTGCGGATACGCTGGTACCAGGGCTGGCTGATCAGGGATTCGGCGCCGCGCACGTCGCCGCTCGCGCAGGTCACCCGCCCGTTGCGGCCGAGATGGACCAGGGCGTCATAGGCCTCCAGGTCCTGCACGAGCTGCCTCAGGCGCGGCACGCAGTAGAGGCCGATGGTCTCGGGACGCAGCGTCCGCAGCATGATGACCGCGCCGTCGATGCGCATCTGGGCGTCGCCGGCGCTGGCGCGGGCGGACCGGACGAGCTCGGTGCGCGTCCGTTCGACCTCCTCGAGATAAGCGGCCCGAGACTGTAGGGCGCTCAGCAGCAGGATGGGCGCGAGCGCGAAGCCCAGCGCCACACCCAGGCGAAAGCGAATGCCTTGGACCCCGATGCCGAAGCGGGGCTTGCGCCAGCCGAACACCTCAGCGTGCGCCGCTGAGCCGATCCGCCTCGGCGAGGATGGCGCCCATGGCCTCTCCGGCCGCCCTGCCGTCCTGATTGTACTGCCCGCCCTCGAGCGTCGCCTGCAGGGCGCGGCGCGCCCGTGAGACGCGGCTCTTCACCGTGCCGACAGCGCAGTGGCAGATCTCGGCGGCCTCCTCGTAGGCGAAGCCGCCGGCGCCCACGAGCACGAGGGCTTCCCGTTGTTCGGGCGGCAGTTCCTGAAGCGCGCGGCGCAGTTCGTCGAGCGCCAGCGGGGCCGACGGATCATCAACGGCCACCAGGGTCCGCTCGGCGGCCTCCTGGTCCAGCTGCGACTGCCGCCAGGACCGGCGCTTCTCCGAATAGAACTGGTTGCGCAGGATCATGAAGGTCCAGGCCTTCATGTTCGTGCCCATCTGGAAGCTGGCGCGGGCGTCCCACGCCTTCATCATGGCGTCCTGCGCCAGATCGTCGGCGGCGGTGGCGTCACCGGTCAGGGTGCGGGCGAAGGCGCGCAGATGCGGAATGAGGGCGACCAGCTCTTTCTTGAAAGCCTTGTCGTCTTCTTCTGAGCGCTCCGGTCGGGTCCGGGCCTCGCTCATGCGCTGCCTTTCTTGCGGTCGTCGGCCTTCTGCAGGATCGCCAGAAACTCGTCGGGCACGGGTTCGCTCACGACCTCGTCGAACAGGGTCCGGAGGCGCACGCCGATGGCCTGCTGGCGGAGTCTGGATTCCGCCATGTCGGGTTCACGCCTCGTCTGCACGTCTGTTCGTCTCCGGTCGGAGTTGCGTTTTTCGTTCATTTTCAATCAGCCGCCCCGGGTGCCCCACCGCCAGTCGATGCCACAACGCCGCCCGCTTGCGCCGGTTCCTCTATTTCTGTGATTTAATGTGCAGCTTGTTCGCATGTCGAGGGAACCGTAGCCGCGTCGGGCCGTTCAACCCTTGCTATGGGTCTTCCTCGAAGGCCCGCATTCTGCTGTCGGGGAATTACATGAGTCTTGTCGCCAAGCTGGCTCCGCATCTGCCTTATGTCCGCCGCTATGCGCGCGCGCTGACGGGGGATCAGGTGTCGGGGGACAACTACGTCCGGGCCGCGCTGGAGGCCGTCGCCGCCGGCGAGGTCCAGCTCAAGGAATCGGTGACGCCGCGCGTCGCCCTCTATCAGGTCTTCCACGCCATCTGGGGCACCACCGGCGCCCAGCTTGAGATGGAAGCCGCCAACACCGGCGATGATCCCAGCCGTCGGCTGCTGCGCATCCCGCCGCGCTCGCGGCAGGCCTTCCTGCTGACCGCGCTCGAAGGCTTCACGCCTTCGGAATCGGCCCAGATCCTCGGTGGCGAGGTCTCCGAGGTCGAGAAGCTGATCGCCGAGGCCCAGGCTGAAATCGACGCCGAGCTGGCGACCGACGTCCTCATCATCGAGGACGAGGCCGTCATCTCCGCCGACATCGAGGCGCTGGTGCGCGAACTCGGCCACCGGGTCGTGGCCGTCACCACCACCCGCACCGAAGCCGTCGACGCCGTCGCCAACGAGCGGCCGGGGCTGATCCTGGCGGACATCCAGCTGGCCGACGGCTCCTCGGGCATCGACGCGGTCAAGGACATCCTCAAGCGCTACGACGTGCCGGTGATCTTCATCACCGCCTTCCCCGAACGCCTGCTGACCGGCGAGCGTCCGGAGCCGACCTTCCTGATCACCAAGCCCTTCCAGCCCGACAATGTGAAGGCGGCGATCGGCCAGGCCCTGTTCTTCCACCCGGCGCGCGAGCGCGTCGCGGCCTGACGGCGACGAACGGTCCAGACAGCAAAAGGGGCGGCCCCGGGGGCCGCCCCTTTTTTCCTTGCGCGGCTCCCCGGCCTAGGAGGCCGGCTCGACCGGCGGCTGCTCACCCTCAGGCGACTGGCGCGCAACGTCGCCCGACGGCTGGTCGAAAGCCTGGGCGTCGGTGGCCTGCCGCGCGTTGTGCTGCTCGACGTTCTGGTTGTTGAAGAGATAGACGGCCGCCATCGCCAGGCCCGACAGGACCAGGGCCACGACCAGCACCGCCAGGATCGGCAGGCCCTTGCGCCCCTGCTTGGCGCGATCCTCCGAGATCACGCGCGGCTCGGCGGGGGTGTCGTTCATCGGATCTTGAGTCATGGAGGCCTGCACCTGCTAGCTTTGCGTTAGGCCCTACCAACGCCCGGAAATCGGGCCCCGTTCCGAATTCCGCTCTCAGGCGAAAAAAAGTTGGAACGGGCCGGAACCGAAGTCTCGGTCCCTCGTTCATAAGCTTGCGGAGGCGGCGACGCCCCCCCGACTTGAGGCTGATTAGTTTCAGCCTGCCGCCTCCGCGCTCTATTTCTCGATGAACTATCGGGCCCCGTTCGGGGCCCTTTTTTTTTCGGCCGCCGCACGAAAAACCGCCGGCGCGGAAGCGCCGACGGCTCCTCATTTCCATCGCACCTCAGGCTGTCGGGGCCGAGGCCTCCACGACCACCTCGACGCGGCGCCGCACGGGCTCGGCGACGCCGTCCTGGACCGCGCCGTCCTCGCCGGCCGCCATCAGCTCGAACGCCGGGGTCGGCCAGCCGGCCCCGGCCAGCGCATTGCCAACGTTGATGGCGCGCCGCTCCGACAGGGTCCGGTTGCGCTCCACGCTGCCCGTGGCGTCCGCCAGCCCCAGAACCCGCACCCGGTTGATGCTGCAGCCGCGCAGCCGATCCGCCGTGGTCGAGATCAGTTCCCGCGCCTCGCGTGTCAGTCCCGCCTGGCTCTCCTCGAAATAGACCGGCAGGGTCGTGTTCACGCACACCTGCGGATCCACGACCAGCTCGCTCCGGTCCCGGAACAGGCTCCGCGTCGTGTCGCACCCCGCCACCGCCAGCGCCGCGACGCCGATGACCATCACTGTTCTCATGTCCTCACCCCTCCAAGCAAAAGGCGGCCCCTCTCGCGACGGGCCGCCTTCCGTTTCGCCTTCCGGCTCCGCCTAGTTCCGACGGGTCCCGTCTTCCCAGTAGCAGTCACCTTCCGGATAGCAGTAATAGTACCGGCCGTAGCGGCTGTCCCATTGGCGGGACAGGTTGCGGGCCTCGCGGTCCTGCTGCGAACCGCGGACGGCGCCCGCGATGCCGCCGACGACGGCGCCGATGGCGGCCCCGCGTCCGGCGTTGCCGTCGCCGACGTTGTTGCCGATCACGGCGCCCGCGAGGGCCCCGAGGGCGGCGCCGCCAGCGGCGTTACGCTCGACATTGCCCGTCGAGGTACAGGCGCCGGCCACAAGAGCGGCGCCCGCGACGGCCACAAAAACTTTCCTCATGAGATGGTCTCCCTATTCGCTCCCCAGGCGAGAACGCTGGATTGCGGCCACGGTTCCCTGACTATCACTACAGCGAAGGTTGCGTTAACCTTTTGTCGCGGTCGCGTGGAGCGCTTGGCCGCTGGGTGTTTGAAGGGGGCTTTGGACATGGCTGACGAGGATCACCGTCCCGCGTGGGAACGTGGCCGTCGCAGGGGCGGCGGCAATCCGCTGGTGGGACTGATCGTCACGCTGCTGGCGCTGTTCGGGGCGCTGACCGCGGGTCTCGGCATCGCCGAGCGCTCGGTGGGTGAAGCCGGCGATCGCATCGACGGCTGGATCTCGACCGGCTGGAACGCGGTCACGGGCGCGGCCGACGACGTCGACGAGGAGGCCGCCGCCGTCGCCGAGGAAGTCGTGCAGGAGTCCGGCGAGGCCGTGCAGAGCGCCGGCGAAGCCGTCGAAGGCGCCGCCGACGAGGCCGCCGAGAACCTCAGCCGCGACTAGGGCGAGCCGGCCGCAAGCGTGGCCGGAACCTCGGCTGTTCCCAACCGTTCGGGGCGCATGAGGGGTCAGCGCCCGAGGCTCGGACGTTGGGTCGAGG
>CAMPGL010000067.1 GCA_946885435.1 uncultured Brevundimonas sp.
CCGCGAAGGCGGCCGCACCGTCGGCGCCGGCGTCGTCGCCAAGATCCTGGACTAATCCCCCAGCGATCCAGCGACAGCTGAACCAAGCAGAGGCCCCCGGAGCAATCCGGGGGCCTTTTGCTTTGGCGCTCGGCGTGACCTCGGCGGCCCGGCGCGCTATCACCCCGGCGAGTCCGGGGTCAGCCCGGCGGAAGGGAGACGCCCATGGCCGGACCGGCCCACAGCCTGCTCGACATGATCGGCCACACGCCGATGGTGGAGGTGCGCAACATCGACACCGGGCCCTGCCGCCTGTTCCTCAAGCTGGAGAGTTCCAATCCCGGCGGCTCGATCAAGGACCGGATTGCGGTCTCGATGATCGACGCGGCCGAGCGCGAGGGCTGGCTGAAGCCGGGCGGCACCATCGTGGAGGCGACGGCGGGCAACACCGGCCTGGCGCTGGCCCTCGTGGGCGGCCAGCGCGGCTATAGGGTGCTGCTGGTCATCCCGGACAAGATGTCCCGCGAAAAGATCCAGCACGTCCGGGCGATGGGCGCGGAGGTCCGCCTGACCCGCTCGGACGTCGGCAAGGGGCACCCTGAATACTACATGGACCTGGCCGAGACCCTGGCCCAGCGCATTCCGGGCGCCTTCCTGATCAATCAGTTCGGCAACCCGGCCAATCCCGAGGCGCACGAGAAGACGACCGGGCCCGAGATCTGGGAGCAGATGGAGCACGACGTCGACGCCTTCGTGGCCGGCATCGGCTCGGGCGGGACCATCACCGGCTGCGGCCGTTTCTTCAAGTCGGTGTCGCCCAAGACCCAGGTGATTCTGGCCGATCCGGCCGGTTCGGTGCTGGCCGGCATCGTGAACGAGGGCAAGCCGGGCCCCAAGGGCAGCTACAGTGTCGAGGGCATCGGCCAGGACTTCGTGCCGGACGCCGCCGACCTCAGCGTCATCGACAAGGCCTATTCCATCCCTGACACCGAGGCGATCGCCGCGGCGCGCGAACTGCTGAGCAAGGAGGGCGTCCTGGCCGGCTCCTCGTCGGGCACGCTTCTGGCGACGGCCCTGCGCTGGTGCCGCGAGCAGACCGAGCCCAAGCGAGTCGTGACCTTCGTCTGCGACACCGGCGCCAAGTACCTGTCGAAGGTCTACAATGACGCCTGGCTCGCCGATCAGGGCCTGACGGAGCGCAAGCTGCACGGCGACCTCCGCGACCTGATCACGCGCTCGGCCGACGGGGGCGACGTCATCAGCGTCGGCCCGGATGACACCCTGTCGACCGCCTATGGCCGCATGCGCCAGGCGGACGTGTCCCAACTGCCGGTCATGGAGGACGGGCGGCTGGTCGGCATCCTGGACGACAGCGACATCGTCCACGTCATGGACACTGACGAGATCACCCGCGCCGAGCGCTTCGCAAAGCCGGTGCGATCGGCCATGGCAACCCAGCTCGACACCGTGCAGGTGCATGAGAGCCTGAACGACCTGATCCCGATCTTCGACCGCGACCGCGTGGCCATCGTGATGGACGGCGACCACTTCGTCGGCCTGATCACCCGGGTCGACCTGATCAACCACCTCCGGCTGAACCAGTAGGCGCATGGCTGACCTCAAGAACCGGCAGGGCTTTTCGACCCGCGCCATCCACGCCGGCCAGCGACCGGACCCGACGACCGGCGCGGTGATGACGCCGATCTACGCGACCTCGACCTACGCCCAGGAGAGCCCGGGCGTGAACAAGGGCTATGAGTACGCGCGCGGCAAGAACCCGACGCGCGAGGCCTTCGAGGCCTGTCTGGCCGACCTCGAGAACGGGACGGCCGGCTTCGGCTTCGCCTCGGGGATGGCGGCGACCTCGACCCTGCTGGAGCTGCTCGACGCGGGTTCCGAGGTCCTGACTGGCGACGATCTCTATGGCGGCACCTACCGACTGTTCGAGCGCGTGCGGCGGCGGTCGGCGGGGCTGAACTTCCGCTATGTCGACCTGTCAGACGTGGCGGCGGTCGAGGCCGCCATCGGGCCGCAGACGAAGATGCTGTGGGTCGAGACTCCGACCAATCCGCTGATGAAGCTGGCGGACATCGCGGCCCTGTCGAAGCTGGCCAAGGCGAGGGGCCTGCTGATGGTGGTGGACAACACCTTCGCCACACCCTGGTGCCAGAACCCGCTGGATCTCGGCGCCGACCTCGTCATGCACTCGGTTACCAAGTACCTGAACGGCCACTCCGACGTGATCGGCGGCGCCGTGGTGGTCCGGGACGCGGACCTGGCCGCCCAGGTGAAGTTCCTGCAGAACTCGGTCGGCGGGGTGATGGGCCCGTTCGACGCCTTTCTCGCCAACCGGGGTCTGAAGACGCTCGGCGTGCGGATGAAGGCGCACTGCGAGAACGCCTCGGCCATCGCGCGCTGGCTGGAGGGCCGCCCGGGCGTGGCCAGGGTCTTCTATCCCGGGCTGGAGAGCCACCCGCAGCACGCGCTGGCCAAGCGCCAGATGCGCGGCTTCGGCGGCATGATCTCCCTGATCGTGGACGGCGACCTGTCGCGGACCCGCCAGGTGCTGGAGCGGTTCCAGGTCTTCACCCTGGCGGAGTCACTGGGCGGCGTCGAAAGCCTGGTGAACCACCCCGCGATCATGACCCACGCCTCGGTGCCCAGGGAGGTCCGCGAAGCCGGCGGGGTCACCGACAGCCTGATCCGCCTGTCGGTCGGGGTCGAAGATCTGGATGACCTGATCGCCGATCTGGAGCAGGCTCTGGCCTAGACGTCCGAACCGGGGGGAGACCGATGGACCTGCCGATCACCTCGATCACCGCGGCGATCCTCGCCGTCCTGATCACCGCCATGAGCCTTGGCGTCAGTCTGAGGCGTCAGAAGCTGCAGGTCGCCGTCGGCCACGGCGACGACCACGACCTGAACCGCCGCATCCGCGCCCACGCCAACGCGATCGAAACCGTGCCCCTGGGCCTGATCCTGCTGGGTCTCGTCGAGATGGCCGATTTCATCAGCCTGTTCGTCTGGCTGCTGGCCGCCCTGCTGGTGCTCGGACGGCTGTCGCACGCGGCCGGCATGTACCGAATGAGCGCGCCGCTGCGCGGCGCGGGCATGGTGATGACCCACCTCGGTAGCCTGATTGCGGCGGTGCTGCTGGTGTGGGGCTGGATGATCGGTTGAGAGCCCCGCGCAAGTCGCAGCCTCAGTCACTCATCGACGTATGTGTAGACCTGCCCGCCGATCATATTCCGCAGGAAATACCACTCGATCGAACCTGCGACCAAGGCGATCAGTAGCCCGCCGATGATCAGCAGCAACGGCACGACCCGACCGCCTTGCGCCCTGCTCAGCAGTCGCGCCGCTCCGAATCCTACGGCGACCAGACCTGCGATCATCACGAGCAGGAAAAACATGGCGGTCCTCCTGGCGTCTGCTCCGCCGCGTTAGGCCACCTGCTCGCCCAGCATCAGCGCCCGCGTGTAGCGCACCGGCGGTGACCCGAACGACAGCGCCCGGTCGTGGTAGGCCTTGAGGTTGAAGGCGGCGCCCTCGCGGGCCTCGACCTCGCGGCGCAGGCTCCAGTGTTCGTCCCAGCCGACGAAGTAGGTCGGCAGCTGGGTGGAGCTTAGCTGGGCGCGGACCCACTTGCCGGCGGCCTCGCGCTCCTCCTGGAAGGCGTCGCGCATCATCAGCTCCATGGCCGCCTCGCGGGTCATGCCGTCGACGTGGATGGCCTGGTCGAGGATGGCGTTGGCGATCATGCGCAGCTGCCACTTGAGGTGGACCAGCCGGTAGAGCGGATCGCGGTCCATGTAGCCGGCCTCGTCCATGACGTCCTGGACGTAGCAGGCCCAGCCCTCGACGAACGGACCCGAGCTGAGCACCGCGCGCAGCACCGACGGGTGCCGGTTCGAGTGGGCGATCTGCAGATAGTGGCCCGGCATGGCCTCGTGGATGGTCAGCTCGTGAATGCTGCGCGTGTTGTACTCGCGCAGGAAGGAGGCGACCTGCTCCTCGGTCCAGTCGTCGGGGATCGGCGAGACCGCGTAGAAGGTGTCCTGACCGCGGTCGAGCGGGCCGGGCGAGTCGCAGTAGGCCACGGCGACGCCGCGCTGGAACTCGGGCATCAGGATGATCTGGACCGGATCGTCGGGCACGCTGACGAGGTCGTGGGCGCGCACGAAGGCCGTGGTGGTCTCGAGGGTCTCGCGGGCCAGCGGCACGACCTGGTCGCGCGCCGGGCGCTCGGCGTAGGCCAGCTCCAGGGCCGCGGCGATGGCGGCGCGGCGCTCCTCGCGGCTCGGGGAGGCAGGCAGAGCCGGGGCGTCGGCGCGGCCGGCGAGTACGCCCTGAGCCAGGCCGTACATCTCGGCGGTGATGGTCTCCATCGCCGTCTCCGCCTTCTGGCGAATGGCGGCGCGGTCGAGCGGGGAGTTCAGGGCGTACTGGAGCTTGCGGTCGTACAGCTCCGCGCCGATGCGGAAATCGGCCTGGGCGGAAGGCAGCAGCGTCTGTTCGATCCAGGCCTGGTGCGAGTTGATCGCCTCGCGCGCGACGGTGGCGGCGGCGGTCAGGCGTGCGGTCTCGGCCTCGGACAGGCCCTCGGCCTGGGACATCAGCAGGTCGATGAGGCCCAGAACGCCGCGGTTCTGGTTGACGTAGGTCTGGGCGTGAATGGACGGCACGCGATCTGGCTGGAGCGAGGCGCGTGTGCCGGCGAACAGGGCGGGGAAGCGCTCCATCCGGCTGGCGGCCGCCATCAGGCGCTGAGACGCCGGCGCATAGTCGCGCGCGATCAGATTGTAGAGCGAGCCGCCGGCCACGCCGTTGTGGGTCAGCGGGTCCCAGGTCCAGTCGCGCAGCGTCTCGTAGGTCCAGATCTGGCCCTCGAGCGAGGAGCGCAGCATGGCGGCGTCGACCTGCCGCTCGCGGTCCAGCTCGCCCGCCGGGATGGCGTTCAGGGCCGTCAGGGTCTCGCGCGCGAAGGTCGCCCGGGCGTCGTATCCTTGGGGGCTCAGGTCATCCAGCCAGGCGTCGAAGTCGTGGTCGCCCAGCTGGGTCGCATAGGTGGGGTTGAGCCGGGCGAAGGCCTTGATGGCGTCGGCCGCCAGCGCGTCGAAGGCGGCGTCGGCCTCGGACGCCGGCTGGGCCCGCGCGGCCCCGGGCGCCAGGATCGCCGCCCCGGACAGGGCCAGCATCGTGCGGCGGGACAGGAACAGGTTCATGGCGGCCTCCGGCTTGGTCGAGGCGACCTTGGCGCGCGGAAGGCCGCGCGTCCAGTTACGCGGCTGTAAGCGCCGCCCGGATCCTGGCTGCCGTGGCCTCCAGTTCGGCCGGGTCGGCCATGCCGCCGTCGCCGTGGCGGCTCAGCGGCCGGTCGGACCAGCGCGGGATGACGTGGAAATGCAGGTGAAAGACGGTCTGGCCGCCGGCCAGGCCATTGAACTGCGAGACGGTGACGCCGTCGCAACCGAGCGCCTCCGGGACCGCGCGCGCGATGCGCTGGGTCGCGGTGATCAGGTCGGTCAGGGTGTCGGGCTCGGCCTCCAGCAGGTTGCGGGCCTTGGACACCTTGGAGATGATCAGGACGTGGCCCTCGGACTGAGGGAAGGCGTCCATCAGCGCCAGCACGCGGCCGTCCTCCAACACCTTCACGCTGGGCATGTCGCCGCGGATGATCTTGGCGAAGACGTTGTCGGGGTCGTAGGCGCCGGTGAGGCTCATGCGGTCCGCTCCTGTTTCGTCTATCGTAGCAAGCTGCAGGGGGAGGTCGCCATGGGCGCCGGCGAGGCGGGACTGACCGAGCGACAGAAGAAATGGTTCGCCAGCGTCCGCGCGAGCCTGGCCGCCAGCACCGGGCGGACGGTCGAGGATTGGGTCGCCGTCGCGCGTGCCTGTCCGGAGACGGCGCACCGCAAACGCCTGGCCTGGTTGAAGTCCGAGCACGGGCTGGGGGTGAACTACGGCTCCTTCGTCCTGTCGCAGGCCTTCGCCTCGGACGGGCCGGGCTGGGATGACCCCGAGGGATTGCGCGCCGCGCTGTGGAAGGACCCGGGGTCCGAGGCCATCCTGTCGGCGCTTGAGGCCGTCGCCGGCCGGCTCGACGGCGTCGTGGTCGGGGCGCGGAAGGGCTACACGCCGTTCTCGCGCTCGGTGCAGTTCGCGGCCGCGAGGCCGCTGAAGGGCGGGCGGGCGCTGCTTGGACTGAAGCTGGAGCCGCAGGCGTCAGACCGGCTGTCGGCGCCCGCGCGCCGCGAGAGCTGGTCCGAGCGGCTGACGGCCGTGGTGGAGCTGGGATCGCCGGCCGAGGTGGACGCGGAGATCGAGCGGCTGATGGCCCTGGCCTACGCGCGGGGCTGAGCGCGAAAGGGGCTGAACTCCTCCGTCAGGATCTCCGCCTCCTGGGCGACCGCGGTTCGTTCCTGCTCCAGATATCGCGCCACCGCCGCCCGCAAACCGGCGTTGCTGATCCAGTGGGCGGAGTGGACGGTGCGCGGCAGGTAGCCGCGCGCCAGCTTGTGTTCACCTTGGGCGCCTGCCTCGACGCGCGACAGGCCGCGTTCGATGGCGAACTCGACGGCGCGGTAATAGCAGAGCTCGAAATGCAGGAACGGCCTGTGCTCCAGCGCGCCCCACTGCCGGCCGTAGAGCGCGTCGCGGCCGATGAAGTTCAGCGCCCCGGCGATGGGCCGGTCGCCGTCGAAGGCCATGACCAGGGCGATGCGGTCGGCCATCCGTTCGCCGACCAGGCTGAAGAAGCGGCGGTTCAGATAGGGCCGGCCCCACTTGCGAGAGCCGGTGTCCATGTAGAAGGCGAAGAAGGCGTCCCAGTGCGCTTCGGTGATCTCGGCGCCGGTCAGGATGCGGATGTCGAGGCCGACGTTCGCCTCGCGCCGCTCGCGGCGGATCGTCTTGCGGCGGCTGGAGGACAGGTCGGCGAGGAAGTCGTCGAAGGTCGCGTAGCCGCGGTTGGTCCAGATGAACTGGCGGTCCTGGCGTGGCAGCAGGCCGGCCTCGGCCAGCAGGGCCTGATCCTCGTCTGAGGCGAAGTTGACGTGCAGCGACGACAGCCCCTCGCGCTCGCAAAGGGTGATGGCGGCCGATAGCAGGGCGCGGCGATGCTCGTCAGTGTCCGCGAGCAGTCTCGGCCCGGTCACCGGCGTGAACGGGACCGCCGACAGCAGCTTGGGATAGTAGGCCCCGCCGGCGCGCTCCCAGGCGTCCGCCCAGGCATGGTCGAAGACATACTCGCCCTGGCTGTGGCCCTTCAGATAGAGCGGCAGGACACCGACGACGGCGCCATCGTCCTCGAGCGTCAGGTGCCGCGGCGCCCAGCCGGTGCGCGCCGAGGCGCAGCCGGACGCCTCGCAGGCCTCCAGGAAGTCGTAGCTCAGGAACG
This sequence comes from uncultured Brevundimonas sp., assembly GCA_946885435.1. Next base: position 7,379 of record CAMPGL010000067.1, read on the forward strand.
GATCGCCGGTGGGACCGGCGAACCGGTCCCAGGTCTCCCGGCCGATCTCGGCGAGGGGGCCGTGGACGGAGGCGCTGAGGCTCACCGCACCTCGACGATGGCGTCGACTTCGACGGCGAAGCCGAGCGGCAGCTTGTAGACGCCCACGGCCGAGCGGGCGTGACGGCCCGCGTCGCCGAAGACGTCGACCATCAGGTCGGAGCAGCCGTTGATGACCTTGGGAATGTCGATGAAGTCAGGCCCGGCCTGGACGAAGCCGCCGAGCTTGACCACGCGGACGACGCGGTCGAGGTCGCCGTCCAAGGCCGCGTTCATCTGAGCCAGCAGGTTGACGCCGCTCATCCGCGCGGCGGCCACGGCCTGGTCCATGTCGACATCCACCCCCACGGTGCCCTTAACGCCGCCCGAAGCGTCGTTGGACAGCTGGCCGGCGATGTGGAGCAGGTTCCCCGAACGCATGAAGGGCACATAGTTGGCGACCGCCGCGGCGGGGGCGGGCAGTTCGATGCCGAGTTCCTTCAAACGGGCGGCGACGGACATGGGCAGGCTCCTGTGTTTCGAGGCGGCGGTTTAGCGCCTCGGAGCGGCCCTCGGAAGGCCCGGCGAAATTCGGCGGCGCCGCGTTGCAAAGCCCGGCGCCAGACAATAGGTTCCGGCCTCCCATTTCAGCCGCGGGCGGGGGCCCGCGACGAACCCCGGAGACTCCATGTCCGCGACCCCGACCGGCGCCGCCGCAGACGGCGGCCTCATGGCGATGGCCGTGAACTTCGCCCCGTTCATCGTCATCCTCGTGCTGTTCTATTTCATGCTGATCCGGCCGCAGCAGAAGCGGGCCAAGCAGCACCAGGAGATGGTCGGCGCCATCAAGCGTGGCGACGAGGTCGTCCTCTCGAACGGCATGGTCGGCAAGGTCACTCGCGTCGAGGACCAGGAGGCCATGGTCGAGATCTCGCAGGGCGTGAACGTCCGCGTGGTCAAGGCGATGGTGGCCGAGGTCCGCAATCGCGGCGCGATCGCCGCCAACAACGGCTGAGACCGGAAAGCATCGGCCTGAAGTCATGATGCAGCTGTCGCGCTGGAAAGTCATTCTCGTCGTCCTCGCGACGGTGCTCGGGCTCGCCTATGCGGCGCCGAACCTGATGAGCGAGGCCCAGCGCGAGGCGCTGCCCGACTGGGCGCCCAACCGGGGCGTCAATCTGGGCCTCGACCTCCAGGGCGGATCCTCGCTGCTTCTCGAGGTCGACGTGGACGACCTGCGTCGGCAACGCATCGCCAACCTGGCCGAGGACGTTGAGGTCGCGCTGAACCGCGCCTCCATCCCGCACCAGCGGCCCCAGACGGGCGCGACCGGCGTTACGGTTCGCCTGAACGACCCCGCCCAGGCGCAGGCCGCCGAAACGGCCCTGCGTGACCTCGTGCGGCCGAACCTGCAGACGGGCGCCTCGAACCTGTCGGTGCGCCGCCAGGACGACGGCTCGCTGTCGGTGCAGTTCTCCGAGGCCGCGCTGGCCGATGAGGCCAGCCAGGCCGTGGCCCGCTCGATCGAGGTCATCCGCCGTCGCCTTGACCCCGACGGCACCAAGGAGATCAATCCGGTCCGCCAGGGCACGGACCGCATCGTCGTCTCGGCGCCGGGCGAGACGGACCCGGAGGGCATGCGCCGCCTGATCGGCCAGACCGCGCGGCTGACGTTCCACGAGGTCGACAGCTCTGGCCGCGTCATGGAGGTCGTCCAGACCGGCCGGGCTCCTTACGGCTGGATGCTGATGATGGAGGAGGGCACGCCGTACCTTCTGCGCGAGCGTCCGCTGCTGACGGGCGAGATGCTGACCAACTCCTCGGTCGCCTACGACCAGTTCAACCAGCCGGCCGTGGGCCTGCAGTTCAACGGCGAAGGCGCCCGCATCTTCGGCGACTACACCACGCGCAACGTCGGCAACGCCTTCGCCATCGTCCTGGACGAGGAGATCGTTTCGGTCGCCACCATCCGCGAGCCCATCCCGGGCGGCAGCGGCCAGATCTCGGACGTGGGCAGCATCGAACGCGCCACCGAGATGGTCACCCTTCTGAACGCCGGCGCCCTTCCGGCCCAGCTGAACGTGGAAGAGCAGAGAACGGTCGGCGCCGAGCTCGGTGCGGACGCCGTGCGGGGCGGGGCGATCGCGACGACCGTCGCCTTCGTCGGCGTGCTGCTCTTCATGATCCTCGCCTATGGCTTCCTGTTCGGCGGCATTTCGGTGATCGCCCTGCTGGTCAACGGCGTGCTGATCATCGCCACCATGTCGGTCACGGGGGCCAGCCTGTCGCTGCCGGGTATCGCGGGCCTGATCCTGACCCTGGCCATGGCGGTCGACGCCAACGTGCTGATCTATGAGCGAATGCGTGACGAGGTGCGCAACGGACGCACGCCCATCGGCGCCATGGACGCGGGGTTCTCGCGGGCCATGGTGACCATCGTCGACGCCAACCTGACGACCCTGATCGCCGCCTGGATCATGTTCTTCTTCGGCGCCGGGCCGGTCCGCGGCTTCGCCTGGACCCTGTCGATCGGCGTCATCACCTCGGTGTTCACCGCGGTACTCATCACCCAGGTTCTGCTGGCTATCTGGGTGCGCGTCGCGCGGCCCAAGCGCCTGCCGATCGCCGAGGCTTAGTCCATGAAGTTCTGGCCCCTCATCAAGATCGTCCCGATCAAGACGAACCTGAAGTTCGTCTCCTTCGCCAAGTACATGGCCGCGCTGTCGGTCATCGGCGTGATCGGCTCGCTGTTCCTGACGCTCTATCCCCTGCGGCCGCCATGCGGCGGCCTGAACTGCGGCGTCGACTTCACGGGCGGCGCGCTGCTCGAGGTCGAGACCTCGCCGCGGGCCGTCGACCTGGCGGTGGCGCGTGAGGCGCTGAACGAACTGGGTCTCCAGGACGTACAGGTTCAGAACTACGGCACGCCGTCCGACCCCCAGGGCCGCGAGCACGCCATGGTCCGCTTCCAGCCGCCGGCCGACCAGTCGTCGGCCGAGTCGATGCAGGAGGCCCGCGCGGCGCTGCAGTCGGCGCTCGGCGAGGACATCCGCTTCACGCGCCAGGAAGTGGTCGGCCCGAAGGTCTCCGGCGAACTGTTCACTGGCGGCGTCATCGCGCTGTTGATCGCGATCGGCCTGATGCTGGTCTACATCTGGTTCCGGTTCGAATGGCAGTTCGGCCTGGGCGCCGTCGCCGGCCTCTTCCACGACGTGATCCTGGTCTTCGGGCTGTTCGCCCTGACCAAGATGGAGTTCACCCTGACGGCCGTGGCCGCGGTCCTGACCGTCATCGGCTA
>CAMPGL010000068.1 GCA_946885435.1 uncultured Brevundimonas sp.
GTCCGATTCTCCGATCTCAAGATTTCGAGGACCTCCATGTCGCTGGACGCCCTGCGGGAGACGATTCCCGCCTACGCCAAGGACCTGTCGCTGAACCTGTCGTCGCTGGCTTCGGAAACCGTGCTCAGCGACCAGCAGAAGTGGGGGACGTTCCTCGCCTGCGCCCATGCGGTCGGGACCCCGGCCGTGGTCCGGGCCTTCGAGGCCGAGGCCGAGGCTCGCCTCGAGCCGGCCGTGCGCGACGCCGCGAAGTCGGCCGCGGCTATCATGGGCATGAACAACGTCTACTACCGGGCGCTGCACCTGATGGCGAACCGCGAGTACGCGACCCTGCCCGCCCGCCTGCGCATGAACATCCTCGGCAACCCCGGCGCGCCCAAGGTCGACTTCGAGCTGTGGTGCACGGCTGTGTCCGCCGTGAACGGCTGCGGCGCCTGTGTCGACGCGCACGAGAAGACCCTGCGCGACCATGGGGTGACGAACACCCGGGTCCAGGCGGCCCTACGCATCGGCGCGGTGGTGAACGCGGTGTCGCGGGTGCTGGCGGCGGAAGCGCCCTGACCGCCTAGCCTTCCTGGAGCGCGAGCGGCGCCGTTCGACGGCGCCGCGTCCGGCGCGACAGCCAGAAGACGATGACGGCGCCGATCAGCAGCGCGCCGAGAACGAACCAGGTCGGGTCCATCCCGACCGGAGCCGCCTCCACCGAGCGCGCCGCCACATCGGCGGCGCCGCCGTCTCCGGACATCGCCAGTCGCAGCGCCGCATCGGCCAGAAATCCCAACAGATAGGCGATGAAGGCACGCGGATTGCCGCCTCCCAGAAGCAGCGCCGACAGGATGTAGAGCAGGATCGCGGCGCCCCAGATCAGCGTCCGCGGCAGGTTCGCAGCCGCCTCGATCGAGGCCTCAGCCCGCGACATCTCAAGGGCCGCGCCCGCTCCGCCGCCCTCGAAGAAGGGCGAAATAAGCGGCCAGGCCAGCCAGCCCGCGTAGGCGATGACGGCGAGCGCCGCCACAAATCTCAGCAGCTTCATGGATCCCTCCCGACCCGGCTCAGCCCCTGGCCCGGCAGACTACACCTGTCAGGCGACCGCGTCAGCGGCGCCGTCGGCGGGCGCGGCCGAGCGCGGCAGCCACAGTTCGGCGGTGGTTCCTTCCCCGGGGCGCGACCTCAGGCGAAGCGCGCCTCCGACCGTGCGGGCGAAACCGCGCGCTTGCGGCAGGCCCAGTCCCCCGGCGCCCTGGCGGGTGGAGAAGAACGGCTCCTGGGCGCGCGCCAACACCTCGGGTGTCATCCCGGGGCCCGTGTCGGTGACGGACAGCCGCACATAGTCGCCGGCGGAGAGGTCCTCGTCGCCCTGGTCCAGCCGAGCCGCCGAGAGCCGCAGAGCGATGGGACCGCTCGGCCCCTGGGCCTGGCGGGCGTTCTCCAGGAGAGCCGTCAGCGCCGATTGAAGCGCCACGGGGTCGAAGCGGGCCCACAGCGGCTCGGCCGCCGTCTGGATGTCGACCGCTCCGGCCTGAATCGGCGCGGGCAGGCCACGCACGACGGCCCTCAGGTCGAGCGCCTGCAGGTCGGTGCTGTCGCCGCGGCTGAAGGCGGACAGTTGGCGCGTCAGTCGTTCGCCGCGTCGGCCAGCGGCCAAGGCGGCCTCGGACACCCGTCGCACGCGTTCCGGACTGTCGGCGTTGCGACCGATCATCTCCAGAGCGCCGAGCATGACGTTCAGCAGGGCGTTGAAGTCCTGGGCCACGCCGCCCGTGAGGCGGCCGATGTCCTCGAGCCGGCGGGTCTCGGCGCCTTCGCCTTCGGCGCGGGCGCGGCGCTCTTCCGACGCCGTGAGCGCGGCGGCCAGCGCGGCCTCGGCCTGGGCGGCCGCACGCTCGGCGCGCTCGCGCGCCTGTTCAGACAGCATCAGCCGCTCGCTGACGGCCGCGAGCGCGGCCGTATCCGGGGCCGGCGTCTCTTCGTACGGCTGCTCGGTGACGTCCTCGCCGATCATCAGGACCGCATCGAGATCCTCGCCGAAGGGCAGGGGAAGGGCCGCCCAGCGAACAAAACGACGCTGACCGTCGCCGGCGGTGATGGCCTCCTCCAAAGGCGCGGGCGGCGCCTCGCCGGTGCGAACGACCTCAAGCGCGAAGGCCTTGGCGGCTTCCCAGCGATGCTCGGGGGCGACGAGTTCGGCGAAAGGCCGGCCCCGCAAGGCGTCAGGCTCCAGGCCGAACAGATCCGAGGCCATCCGGTTGGCTTCGCGCACCTGGCCTTCGGCACCCACCACCATCAGGACCGAGGGCGCGGCGTCGAAGACCCGGCGGGTCAGTTCGGCCTCGGGCGAGGCGGCCGGGTTGAGGCTGTCGATCTCGACCAGGGCGGCCATGGAGCCGCGGACTTCTCCGACGCCGTTCAGGATCGGCATGGCGGTGACCGAGACCAGCAGCTTACGCTTGGTGCCGGGCTGGGCGATGACGTGCTGGAAGCCCTTGACCGTCTGGCCGCGCAGGGCCCGGGCGTTGGGCAGAAGCTCGGGCGGGATGACCCGGCCGTCGGGATAGGTGATGCCCCAGGTCGCCGAGTGGAACCTCAGGCCTAGCAGCTCCTGGTCGCGGCGACCCAGCAGCTGGTGCGCAGCCCGGTTGGCGAAGACGAAGCGGCCCTGCAGATCGGTCTCGACCAGGGCCACCGGAATGGCCGCCAACACCTCGACCAGGCGGGCGCGGTGCGCCTCCGCCTCGGCCTCGGCCCGATCGCGATCGGCTGTCGCATTTCGGTACGCCAAGCCGAGCCGGCCGGCGGAGAACATGAAGAAGAGGGCGAGTGCGCCGAGTATCGCGGAAGCCAGGCCCAGCAAGGGAACCCAGTCGATATCGCCTTCCATAATCATTACGCACACACCCCTGCGCGAACCCTCGAAGACACAAGAGGCAAGCAAGGGTCGGGCCGCGAGGGAGCGATACCGCACATAAGAACTTCAGGCGAGTCGGACGGCTCAGCTTCAGGCCGCGGGGGGCTCGGTCTGCGGGGCGGGCGCCTTGCGCCGTCGACGCACTCGGCCCAGCACGAAGATCCCGACGGGGATGAGCCAATAGCAGAATCCCGGCAGCCCCGGGAAAAGCCGCAGCGGGAACGCCTGGGCGACAACGGCCGAGACGACGCCCGACAGCGCGATGATCGCCCATACCGCGCCCCAGGACCGGACATCGTCCAGATCCTCGTCGGCCACGCCCAGCCGCACCGGGTTGCGCGCCGCGTGGCGGTAAAGGAGCCCGTAGAGCGCGCCCAGGATGGCGAAGCCGACGCCATAGACGGTGTAGACGCCCGCCAGGTCCGCGTAACTGTCGATGGTCACCCCGCCCGGCAGGACGCCTCCGGACAGGAAATGCGCCGCCGCGTCGGTCAGCATGCGCAGGGGAAAAACGTAGATCAGGGCCATGAAGACGATGGCCAGGCTGAGCACGACGGACATGCCGTCGCGCCGGGGCGCCAGGCGCCCGAACTGACGGTGACCCAGCCAGAACATCACGATCAGGGCGAAGCCCATGGCGAAGGCCGGGATGCGCCCCAGCGCCGTCGCCAGCTCCTCGAAGGACCGGGGCGGCTCGCCGCCCGCGATGATCAGGAGCGACACCGCAAAGGCGAAGGCCGCGTCGACGAAGGCGTCGAGACGCTTGGTTTCGGTTGGCCTGATCCGCGCTTCCGGTGCAGTCTCGGTCGCGCCCGTCATGGAGCCCCTCCGCCGCAGAGGCTGTTCGAATTGCGGGCGAACAGCAATAGGCGAGCGCGCTAGCGCCAGCCGCGGTGCGCTACGATCTTGGAATCTTCGCGCACAAAGGCGGCGTCCAGCTGGCCGAGCGCCTGATCGCTGGGACGATAGACGAGGTCAACGAGATCGAAGAGTCGGAAGCCCCGTGCAGTCATGTGCGCGCAGATGTCCGGCAGAAGGTTCACCCGGCCCGAAACGTTCGCTTCGACGACAACGACCTCGACCGCCTGAAGGAGCCGTTCGGCGCCGCGGAGCACATCCAGGTCGGCCGACTGGGCGTCGGTCTTGAGCAGGATCGGACCCTCGAGCCGCGCCGGATCGCAGATGTCATCCAGAAGCGCGATCGGCACCTTGTACTTCAGCTCGCCTCCCTTCTGCGCATAAAGCAGCGAGGCGCCGGCCAGGGCCTGCGTGTCTTCGGGAATCGCGAACTCGGCCTCGCCCCGTTCCGCCGCCACCGCGGTCAGGTGGTACTCGCCGGGACGCGTCCCGATGATGTTCTTGAGGTGGGGCTCGAAGTAGGGGAGCGCTTCGATCAGGACGAGATAGGCCTCCGGAAAGGCCTGATACAGCGGGGGAGTCCCCCAGGCGACGCCGACGTCGATGACCGTCCCCGGACGGAAGTCGAAAGACCGCAGGAAGACCATTAGATCGTTGAAGTTGCGGGTCATGGTCGTCCTCAACACGCGCCGCTGCGCAAACAGGCCCGTGGCTCTGCCCCATTTCGCGGCGGACCGGAAGCCCGCCGCCACCTTCGGCCTGGAGGATCTCGACTGGAGCGGGCGAGGCGATTCGAACGCCCGACCCTCACCTTGGCAAGGTGATGCTCTACCCCTGAGCTACGCCCGCGCTCTTCGGAACCAGTTGGCTCCTCAGTCGAGAGGGCGGGGCTATAGCCGAAGGCGGCGAAGCAGCGCAAGAGGCTCATTTCGCCTTTGTTCGCGCCATGTCTTTCGTTGACTCGGGCGCGCCGATCCGTATAAGTCCGCCCTCTTCGCCCGCGGGTCCTGCTCGCGGGCGCAAACTTTTTTGCGTCAGGCTGAAGGCTTTTCCCATGTACGCGGTGATCAAAACCGGCGGCAAGCAATACCGGGTTCAACCGGGTGACCTCGTCGTCGTCGAGAAGCTGGACGGCGAGCCGGGCGCCGAGGTCCGTCTGGACCAGGTGCTGATGCTGGGCGACGACAAGGGCGTGTCCGTGGGCGCGCCGACCGTCGACGGCGCTTTCGCCTCGGCCGTGCTGGTCGAGACCCGCAAGGGCGAGAAGGTCAAGGTCTTCAAAAAGATCCGCCGCCAGGGCTATCGCCGCACCCAGGGCCATCGCCAGCTCGAGAGCGTGCTGCGCGTCACCGGCCTGTCGGGCGACGGCAAGTCCGCCAAGTGGGACGGCACGGTCGACCTGACCACCAAGGCCGAGATGAACGCCCGCGCCCGCGGCCTGGCCCCGCGCGTCGAGGCTGAGGTCGAGGCCAAGCCGACCAAGGTCGCCAAGCCCGCCAAGGCCCCGGTCGAGGCCGCTCCGGAAGCGGAAGCCAAGACCGAAGCCAAGAAGCCCGCCGCCAAGAAGAAGGCCGCGCCCAAGGCCGACAAGGCCTAAGCGTCCGCCCATAAAGATCAGGAGCACCCTCCCATGGCTCACAAGAAATCCGGTGGTTCGTCGCGTAACGGTCGCGACTCCGAGTCCAAACGCCTTGGCGTGAAGCGCTTCGGCGGCGAGCGCGTGCTGGCTGGCAACATCATCGTGCGTCAGCGCGGCACCAAGTTCCATCCGGGCGACAACGTCGGCATCGGTCGCGACCACACCCTGTTCGCGCTCGTCAACGGCGCCGTGACCTTCACCACCAAGCGTGGCGGCCGTTGTTACGTCTCGATCATGCAGCCGCAGGCCGCTGCCGAGTAGCGATCTCTGACACCAGGTCACGGATCGCCCCAAAATCAGGCGATCCGGACGAAGATGACGCGGGGAGTCCGGGCGCCGGGCTCCCCGCTTTCGTTTTCGGGTCCGAAAGGGACGACCATGTGCGTCATTGAGACCAGCCCCCTGATCGAAACACGTCGGATGACGCTGCGCGCTCCGACCGACGTCGACGCCGCCCGCATCGCCGAGATCTGTTCCGACCGCGAGGTGGCGAAAATGACCGCCCGCATGCCGCATCCCTATGCGCTCGAGAACGCCTTCGACTGGATCAGCCGCGCCCAAGGCCAGGATCCGCGCGTCGAGCGCAGCTTCGTGCTGGATCACGAGGACGAAGGCCCCGTGGGCATGCTGAGTCTGTTCCCGGCCCAGGCCGACGGCCTCGGGCGCGGGCCAGGGGTCGAGCTCGGCTACTGCGTCGGCAGGCGCTGGTGGGGCCGGGGCCTGGCGACGGAGGCGGTTCAGGCGGCGCTCGGCTGGGCCAAGACCCGCTGGAAGCGCCGCGCCGTCCAGGCCGGGCACTTCGAGGATAATCCGGCGTCCGGCGCCGTGCTGGCCAAGGCGGGCTTTCTCTATACGGGCGAGCGGCGGCCGATGTTCAGCGTGGCGCGCGGCGAGGAGGCGTCCTCCCGGATGATGGTCTGGCTGGCCTGAGCCTTGCTTCGCCTTACCTTTGCGGGGCGGACAGGCTAACGGTTGGCCATGAGCACGGGCGGGACAGCCGAAATCGAGACGCCGCAGGCGCGGCGGCCCGTCCGGCTCGCCTGGATCCACGGCCTGTCGGCGCGGCTGCTGCTGCTCACCGGCGCCTTCGCCGTGGCCGTCGACCTGCTGGTGCTGGCCCCGGCCGCGGCGAGCTTCCATGAGCGCTGGCTGACGGACCGGGTTCGCGCCGCCGAGGTGGCGTCCCTGGCGGTCGAGGCCGCGCCCTATGCGACGGTTCAGGACGACCTGGCCGGGAGACTTCTGCGCGGCGTCGGCGCGGACGTCGTGGTCCTCCAGGAAGAGGGCATCCGCCGGCTGCTGCGCGGCCAGGAGGGCGGGGAGACACCGCCGGACCTGATCGACCTGCGCGACCCCGACATGGCCGCGCGCCTGATCGACCCGTGGGAGACACTGCTCGGGCCCGAGGACCGCCGTATCCGGGTCATGGCCGAGCCCCGCTTCCGGGACGGCGACTTCATCGAGATCGTCGCCGAGGCCGAGCCGCTGAAGCTGGAATTGCGCGCCTATGTCCTGCAGATCGTGCTGTCTTCCCTGGTCATTTCGGTGGTGGCCGGCGCCCTGCTTTATCTGGCCCTGACCTTCCTGGTCCTGCGTCCGATCGGACGGGTGACCGAAGCCATCGAGCGGTTCCGCGCCGACCCCGAGGCGGCCCCGCCGGCGCTGGGCAGGCCCCGTTCCGACGAGATCGGCCGGGTCGAGGACGAACTGACGCGCATGCAGGCCGAGGTCCGCACCGCCCTGCGCTCGCGCGCCCGGCTGGCGGCGCTGGGCGAGGCCGTGGCCAAGATCAGCCACGACCTCAGGAACATGCTGACCGCCGCGCAGATGGCGTCGGACCGACTGGCGTCCTCGGGCGATCCGACCGTGGCGCGCGCCCTGCCGCGCCTGGAACGCGCGCTCGACCGGGCGCTGCGCCTGGCCCAGGGGGTGCTGACCTACGGCCGGTCGGAAGAGGCCACGCCCGCGACCCGCCCGGTCCGGCTGGCCGCCGCCGTCACCGCCGCTGCCGAGGACGCCGGCCTGACTGAGACCGGGGTCAAGCTGGTGAACAAGGCGCCCGCACGCCTGCGGGTGGAGGCGGACCCGGATCACCTCCACCGTATCCTCGTGAACCTGCTGAGGAACGCGCGCGAGGCGATCGAGGCCGATCCCGAGGGCGACCGGACCGGCCGGGTGACGGTCACCGCCGCGCGCGAGGATCTGCTGGTGGCCATCCACGTCCGTGACAGCGGTCCCGGCTTGCCGGAGCGGGCGCGCGACCGGCTGTTTCAGCCCTTCGCCGGGTCGGCGCGCGCCGACGGCGCGGGCCTGGGCCTGCCCATCGCGCGCGAACTGGCCCAGGCCCAGGGCGGCGATCTGGAGCTGGAGAGCACCGGCCCCTCCGGCGCGGTCTTCCGCCTGAGCCTGCCCGCGCAGAGCTAGTCCGCGCGGGCCACGCCGTCGCGCCGGCGATCCGCGCCCATGTCCCAGCGCCCGTCGCGCCAGATGGCGCCGTGGAGGCCCGAGGTCTCGGTCGCATTCGGTCTGAGCGGCGCTCCGGCGGCGGCCAATGCATCGCGCACCGGATCGGTGAACAGCTCCGTGTCGGCGCCGACGCTGGAGCCGCGCACGACGAGATTGGGCAGGTCGAAGGCGGCCTGCATCGACAGGTTCCAGTCCAGCACGCCGATCAGAGCCTTGGCGTTGTAGGCCAGGATCGAGTTGCCGCCCGGCGAGCCCAGGGCGGCCACGAGCCGGCCCTGGCGGTCCAGCACGATCACGGGCGCCATGGACGAGCGCGGCCGCTTGCCGGGCGCGACCGCATTGGCCGCCGGCCGACCCGCCGCGTCGATCGGCGAAAAAGCGAAATCGGTCAGCTGGTTGTTGAGGAAGAAGCCGGCCGCCATCCGGCCCGAGCCGAAGCCGCTCTCGACCGTGGTGGTCATGCTGACCGCGTCGCCCCAGCGGTCGACGATGACGAAGTGGGAGGTGCCGGAGACCTCGGCGGTCGTGTCCAGCGCGACATAGGGCGAGCCCGGCGGCGTGCCCGCCTCTACGGGTCCGTCGACCGTGGGAACCAGCGCCGCGCGGCCGGCGACATAGGCGGGGTCCAGCAGGCCGGCGACCGGCACGTCCACGAAGGCCGGATCGCCGACGTAGAGATCACGGTCGGCGTACATAAGCCGCTGCAGCCGGGCGAAGGCGACCCAGGCCTCGGGCGCATCCGGGCCCGCCTGGATGTCCGGCGTGTGCTCGGCCATGGCCAGCAGCTGCAACAACGCCACGCCGCTGGACGGCGGCGGCGGCACGCAGACGACATGGACGCGATAGGGCCGGCACAGGGCCTCGCGCCGGATGGGTTCATAGGCGGCCAGGTCCTCAAGCGTGAGCAGGCCGGGGTTGTCGCCGGCGTGCACGGCCTCGACGATCTCGCGTGCGATGCGGCCCTCGTAGAAGGCCTCGGCGCCCTCATCGGCGAGGGTGCGCAACGTCTCGGCGTAGGCCGGATTTCGCCAGGTCTCGCCGACCTGCGGGCGGCTGCCGTCCGGCCGTTCGAAATAGGCCTCGGCCCAAGGTGTGTGGGCCTGGGGCGCCTGCGAGTTCAGCTGGGTCCCCATGCGCGGCGGGATCGGAAAGCCGTCGCGGGCCAGCCGCTCGGCCTCGCCGAACAGCTCACGCCACTCCAGCCGGCCGTGCTCGCGGTGCGCCATGTCGAGCATGGCCACCGCGCCGGGCGCCCCGGTCGAGCGGCCCGACAGGACCGCCTCGCGAAAGCCCATGAGCTCGCCGTCCTCGAGGAACAGCTCCGGCGTGGCCGCCGCCGGCGCCGTCTCGCGCCCGTCATAGACGGTCACCGCGCCGCTCTCGGCGTCGAAATGGACCATGAAGGCCCCGCCGCCCAGCCCCGAACTCTGCGGCTCGACCAGGCCGAGCACCGCCTGGACGGCGACGGCGGCGTCCACCGCCGAGCCGCCGGCGTTCAGGATCTGCATGCCCGCCTCGACCGCCATCGGATTGGCGGCGGCGACCATCGGCCCCCAGGGAACCTCTCCGGAAACGTTCGGAGGCGACTCCATCGGCAGGCGAGACCCGGCCCACGGCGGCGCGCAGGCCGCGACAAGGAGGGAGGCGACGGCGAGAACGGCGGAGAAGCGGCGCATGCCGCGGTCCTTAGCCCAGGTGGCGGACGATGTCCCTCAGCTGGTCCAGGCTGCGGTCGACATCGGCGCAGATGTTGCGCACCCGCTCGCGGCCCGGCATCGACTTCAGCATCGGCCCGGGCTCGAAGCGGTTCTTGCCGCTCTCGTGGAAGGCGACGGCGACCTCATTGCCGGCGATGCGGGCGTAGAGCTTGCCCTTCTTGCCGCGCCATTCCTTCAGCTTGGCCTGGGCGATCGGGTTGATCAGGCTGCGCGCCTCGTCCGGCTGGGTCGAATAGACCTCGAAATACTTCTCGAACTCGGCGTCCTCGAACTTGACCCGCTCCAGCCCCTTGCCCGGCTTGAAGACGTTCAAGAGGCCGCGGTCGGGGGCCACGATGGTCTCGCCGACCAGGCCCGTGCTGCGCGCGGCGGTGAAGACCACGCCGTTGAAGACCTCTTGGCGGCTCTTGCCCGAGCCGACGACCAGGTTCGCTTCATAGAAGGCGAAGGCCCGGCCGTTGTCCTCGCCGGCGAAGCGGTCCGAGAAGGTGCGGCTTGTCGGCTTGCCGAAGACCGGGTGCAGGCCCTCGTAGCCGTCGCCGACGAACTTGTCGGCCGTATAGCTCATGCCCCGGGCCGAACAGACGGCCTGCAACACCGGGTGCTTGAGGCTGTTCCCCGCCTTGGTCAGGGGCATGGAGGCGATGACGAAGCCGCCGATGGCCACGATGACCGCCAGGGTGATCTGGATCTCGAGGCCCAGCGGAATGAAGAAGACCAGCACCGCCAGCACCAGCGCGATCCCCAGGGTGATCCAGTATCGCTTCACGGCCTTGGATCGGGTGGCCTCCAGACCCGCCAGAGCCTCGCTCAGCGGGCCGTCGCACAGGGCGTCGAAATCGGTAGCGCTCACGGAAGTCCCTCATTCATCCGGTGTTTTCGGTTTTCGCATCATGGCGCGGAGCGGGGTTACGGGAAAGCCTCGCGAAAGCCTTTTGGGAGGCCTTGCATCCGGACGCCTTCAAAGGTAGGTGTCCGCCCCTTCGCCGGGCCACCCCAAGCGCCCGGCCAGCGCGCCCGTAGCTCAGCTGGATAGAGCATCAGACTACGAATCTGAGGGTCGGACGTTCGAATCGTTCCGGGCGCGCCATTTT
>CAMPGL010000069.1 GCA_946885435.1 uncultured Brevundimonas sp.
ACCTGGTGGCAGATGCCGGTGCCGGGCGGCACGACGCGGAAGTTGTTGAAGGCCGAGGAGCCCCAGCGCAGGAAGCGGTAGCGCTCGATGTTGCGCTCATACTCGCGCTCGACGTTGCGGCCGAAGGCCTTCGAGTCCCCGAAGTGATCGACCATCACCGAGTGGTCGATGACCAGATCCACGGGGTTCAGAGGATTGATCTTCGACGGATCGGCGCCCAGCGCCGTCATGGCGTCGCGCATGGCGGCCAGGTCGACCACCGCCGGCACGCCGGTGAAGTCCTGCATCAGCACCCGGGCCGGGCGGAAGGCGATCTCGTGCTCGACCGAGCCCTTGTTGTCGATCCAGGCGGCGACGGCGCGCAGGTCGGCCTCGGTGACCGAGACGCCGTCCTCGTTGCGCAGCAGGTTCTCCAGCAGCACCTTCATCGAGCGCGGCAGGCGGGAAATCCCGGCCAGACCGGCTTCCTCGGCGGCGGGAAGGCTGTAATAGGCGTACTTCTTGCGCCCGACGGAAAGATCGCGCCGGGTGGTGAGGCTGTCGACTGACGGCATGGGAGAGGATCCTCTGATCAAAGCCGCCCGGAAATTCGGTCGCGCGGTCGCGCGCTGGACGACGGGGCGCACAGGTCCCCGCCGCGCGCGGCGACAGCCTGCTGCGGCGTGGGCGGATATAGCCCCGGTCAGGGGCTGCGTCCACGTATCCACGACGGCGTCATGGGTATTGCGACAGGTTCGCAGAGAGGACGGCCGCCGGTGACCGTCCTCAGCGTGACCGGTCTGAGCATCGCGCGGGGCGAGCGGGTGCTGTTCGAGGGGTTGTCCTTCGCGCTCATGGCGGGAGAGGCGCTGGCGCTGACGGGCGCGAACGGGGCCGGCAAGACCTCGCTGCTGCGGGCGGTCGCGGGGTTGTTGAGGCCGAGGGCAGGTGAAGTCAGGCACGCCGGCGAGGGCGAGCCACGCGACGGGCTGCACCTCGTGGGACATATGGACGGCCTCAAGGCTGGGCGACTGGCGGACGACGAACTGGCTTTCCAGGCCCAGTGGTTGGGGGCGGATGCGGCCGGCGTGGCGAGAGCCGTCGAGCGGCTGGAGCTGCGCCGCCTCTTGCCGCTGGAGGTCCGCAAGCTGTCGGCGGGCCAGAGGCGGCGACTGGCGCTGGCGCGGCTGGTGGCGGCGCCCCGGCCCCTTTGGCTGCTGGACGAGCCGCTAGCGCCGCTCGACGCGGCCTGGCGCGGGCGCATCGGGGAGCTGATGGCCGAGCACCTGGCCGGCGGCGGGGCCATCCTGGCGGCCGTTCACGATCCCCTGCCCGTGCCGGCGCGCGCGCTGGAGCTCGGCCGATGAGTCGCGCCTGGGTGCTGTTCGGACGCGAGTTTGGCCTGGCCTGGGGGCGAGGCGGCGGCCTCGTGCTGGCGCTCGGCTTCTATGCGGCGATCACGGCGCTGACGCCGCTGGCGTCCGGCTCGGATCCCGAGCTGCTGTCCGGCTTGGCCATCGGCTCGGCCTGGCTGGCGCTGGCGCTGTCCAGCCTGCTTTCCCTGGAGCGCATGTTCGAGCGGGACTACGAGGACGGGGCCCTCGACCTGCTGGCGCTCGGGCCCGAGCCTCTACCGATCGTCTGCCTGATCAAGGCGCTGGCCCACTGGGTCTCTATCGGCCTGCCGCTGGCGCTGGCGGCGCCTGTGGCCATGATCGCGCTCGGGGCGCCGAGCAGCCTGGCGGGCCTGTCGCTGCTGACGGCCCTGATCGGCGGACTGGGATTCTCCTTCACCGGCGCGATGGGGGCGGCGCTGTCGCTCGGCTCCAGGCGCGGAGGGCTGCTGATCGCGGTCGTCGTCCTGCCCCTGTTCATCCCGCCGGTGGTGTTCGGGGCGGGCGTGCTGGCCTCGGCGGCGCAGGGGCTGGCCTGGGCGCCGGGACTGGCGCTGCTGTCGGCCTGGACCTTGTTCGCCCTGGTGCTGTCGCCCATGGTGGCGGCGCTTTCGGTGCGCGAGGCGCTGGACTGAGGAGGCGAGCGATGCCGATCCGAACTTCCATCGTGGCCATCTCCCTGGCGGCCCTGACGCTCGCCGCCTGCGCCACCGGCCCCGGCCCCGCCGTCTATCCGCCCGGTCCGCCGCCGCCGCCCGCGCCGCCGGGAGAGGGCCCGGGCGGCGGAGGGGTGCTGCGCGACTGGCGGGCCATCATCACGCCGCGCGATCGCGACCGGCTCGACCGGCTGGGAGCGGCCTGGGACCGGGCGCTGGATCAGGCGCGGCGTTCCGAAGGCTCGGGCGATCTGAGGTCGGTCGGCGACCTGATCAACCCGGACGCCGCGCTGGACACGCCCGCGCCCCCGCCGGGCCGATACCGGTGCCGGACGGTCAAGCTGGGGCATCAGGGCCCGAGCGGACTTGGCTTTGTCGTCTACGGCTGGTTCGAATGCGAAATCGAGCGGACGGCCCAGGGCCTGCGCCTGGTCAAGACCACCGGCTCGCAGCGGCCGAGCGGGCTGCTGTTCCCCGAGGATCGCGAGGGCATGGTCTTCCTCGGCTCGCTGGCGGTGGGGGACGAGCCGCGCGCCACCTCCTACGGGACAAATGACGAGCGGGACTTCGCGGCTCGGCTGGAGCGGATCGGCCGCGAGCGCTGGCGGCTGGTGATCCCCTGGCCGGAATACGAATCCACGCTGGACCTGATCGAACTGGTTCCCGCCTCCTGAGGATGAAGCGGTCCATCGGCATCGGCGGGGCGGGCCCAAGCGGCCTGGCCTTCGCCCTGATGGCGGCCCGGCGCGGCGATGAGGTCGTGGTCCACGAGCGCTTCGAGGCGCCGCGCCCGGTCGGGTCCGGCTTCCTGCTGCAGCCGACGGGCCTGGCCGTGCTGGAAGCGCTGGGACTGGATGCTCCCGTCCGGGACAGGGGCGCGGTGATCCGCCGGCTGTACGGCGAGCGCGCCCGCATCGGCCAGGCTGTGCTGGATGTGGCCTACGCCGACCTGCGCGGCGGGGAGACGGCGCTGGGCCTGCACCGGGCGAGCCTGTTCGAGGTGCTGTACGCGGCCTGCCTGGACGCGGGCGTCCGGTTCGAGACGGGCTTCGAGGTCGCGGGCCGGGCCGACGGACGGTTCGAGGCGAAGGACGGGCGAAGGTCGGCTCGGTTCGACCTGCTGGTCGATGCGTTGGGGACGCGGTCGCCCTTCTGCGGGGCCCGAAGGGACCTGTCCTTCGGGGCGCTGTGGGCCACCGTGCCGCTTGGCGACGGCTTCATGGGCGATGCGCTGGAGCAGCGCTATCAGGCTGCGCGCCTGATGGCCGGGGTCCTGCCCAATGGCGCGGCGCCGGGAATCGAAGGGCCGAGCGCGACCTTCTTCTGGAGCCTGAAACCGAGCCAGTACGCCGCCTGGCGCGCCGAGGGGCTGGAGGCCTGGAAGGCGGATGTCGTGCGGCTCTGGCCCGAGACGGCGGGCCTGCTCGCAGCCATCACCGATCCCGACCAGATGATCCCCGCCCGCTACGCCCACAGCACCCGCGCCTCGATGACCGAGCCGGGGCTGGCGGTGATCGGCGACGCGGCCCATTCGACCAGCCCGCAGCTGGGCCAGGGGGTGAACATGGGCCTGCTGGACGCCTGGGCGCTCGACCTCGCACTGGCGGAGCACCGCGACCTCGACGCGGCGCTGACGGTCTACGCCGGCTCGCGCTGGCTGCACGTGCGGCTGTATCAGTCGTTGTCCTGGGCCTTCACGCCCTTCTACCAGTCCGATGACCCTATCCGGCCGGCGGTCCGCGACCACGTGCTGGGCTGGGTCAGCCGCATCCCGCCGAGCCCGCGCCTGCTGGCCGCCACGGTGGCGGGCCTGCTGCTCGACCCCAGGAAGAGCCTCGGCCTCAGCTGACCTTCACCAGCCGCAGGTCGTGGAAGTCGTAGGAGAAATCCGCGTCCGGAGAGACCGCCCGCATGGTGGCCCGTACGGGACGGCCGTTCTCCAGTTCGAAGGTGACGAAGGTGTCCTCCTCGCGCCGGTCGGGGAAGCGGGTGCGCATCGTGTCGCCCGCGTACGGCTCCAAAGGTCCGGCAAGGGCGGGCGTACGGGTGAAACGGATTTCGAGGACGCCAGGACCGGGTCCGGGGCTAGGCCGAGTATGATGGACTTCGATGTCGCCGTACCAAGGATCTCGCCAAGTTCCGGCATAGGCCTCAAGCGGCAGAGATGGCCATGACGTGCGAAGTTGAGCAGCCATAATGGCCTCGGCGGCTTCAAGCGAGCGGGCGGCGCCCTCGCCCTCCAGCCGCTTGGAGTCCGCGATCCAGTCGAAGCCGGCCTTGTCCATGGCGATGTCGGTCAGGCCTGAGCGCAGCGCGCGCAGCAGGAAGCTCTCCTCGGCGTTGGAGAAGATCGACACGCCCGTACGCCGGCCCGGGATCAGCAGGGTCGCCGAGATGCCGCCGGGCGAGCCGCCGCCGTGGCTGACCAGCCGCTCGCCGCGATAGTCCTGGACCGACCAGCCCATGGCGTAGGTGCTGGCGATGGCGCGGCCGGGGAGTTCGGCGGTCGGGCCGGGCGAGGAGTTGGAGATGATGTTGGGCCGCCACATCTCGGCGGACCGAGCCTCGGACCACAGGCGGTTCCCCGACGGCGCGACGCCCTGCGCCAGCTGGGTCTTCATCCACTCGGCCCATTCGACGGGGCTGGTGCAGACGCCGCCCGCGGCCCCGGCCGAATCCCAGTTCCAGATGCCGGGAATGGTCTCGGACAGGAGCGTCATCGGCCCCTGATAGCGCAGGGGCGGTCCGACCCGGCCGTGCGGCAGGGCCGACAGCTCGGTCTGCGCCATGCTGGTCAGGGGCACGGTGCGGGCCATGCCGAGCGGATCTAGGATGCGGGCCTGGAGCACCTCCTCCCAGGGCCGGCCCTCGACGGCGGCGATGATCTCGCCGGCCACGACGAACATCAGGTTGCAGTAGTGATACCCGGCGCGGAAGCCGTGCTCGATCGGCACGTGCGGGACCGCCGCCATGATCTCGGCGCGGGTCCGGTCCGAATTGGGCCAGAACAGCAGGTCGCCGGCGCCCAGCCCAAAGCCCGCGCGGTGGGACAGGGTGTCCCGGACCGTGATCAGCTCTCCGATCACCGGATCCGACAGGGTGAAGCCCGGCAGATAGGTCCGGACCGGCGCGTCCCACGCGACCTTGCCCTCGTCGACCAGCATGGCCAGCAGGGCGGCGGTCATGGCCTTGGTGTTCGACGCCACGGCGAACAGGGTGTTTTCGTCGGCCGGCGTCTCGGTTCCCTGACGGCGGACGCCATAGCCGCGGGACATGACCGTGCGGCCGTCCTTGACCACCGCGATCCCCAGCGCCGGCTGATCCGGCCAGGCGGCCATGGCCTGACGCACATAGGCGTCGACGGCGTCGGCCAGGGCCGCGTCCTGATCCTGCGCCTGCGCAAACCCGCTCCAGCCGACCAGCGGCAGGGCCGACCCCGCGGCCAGCACCCCACGACGCGTCACGCGCGACAGATCAAAACCGGACATGAAGACGCTCCCGACACTTCCAGCGCCGGACCCTAGCCCAGCGGCCGCGCGCCTGTCCCGCGCCGATTTCCAAGATCGGTGTCGCGGCTCGTTTCACAGCGACAGGGCGACACAGCGACACCCGATATGTGCAAATACAATCGCTTGCAGGACCCTCAGGCCACGGTAGCGACGGATTATCGGAAATCACGACCAGAGCCTCAGCCGCGGACCCGACAGCCCGCACGCGATGATCCCACCGCCACGGCGGAGGAGCATAAACAGCCGCGTGATTGAGCCTGGCCGCTGAACTGGCGCGCCTTTTCCTGGCGAAAAGCGAGAATCCAGCCCCCGGTCAGTCGTCCTTCGGCCTGACCAGCGAGCCGGTCACCCAGCTGACCGCGCCGGTGACAATGGCGCAGCCGACGCCCGGCCACAGGCCGTCGACCACGAAGCCGCCGAGCAGGCTGGCCACGATGCCGATCATGGCCGCGTTCACCACCAGCAGGAACAGGCCGAAGGTCACGAGCGTGATCGGGAAGGTCAGGAAGACCAGGATCGGCCGCACGAGCGCGTTGACGATCCCGAGCAGCAGCGCCGCGGCAATCAGGCTGCCGGTCGAGAGCACCTCGACGCCTGGGACGATCTCGGACGCCAGCCAGAGCCCGAGGGCGGTGAAGACGGCCTGGAGCAGGAAGGTCAGCATCGCCCTAGCTCGCCGCGAATTCCGAGAGCGCGTCCAGGAGCGCCCGGTTCTGGTCCTCGGTGCCCACGGTGATCCGCAGGCAGTCGGTCAGGCCGTAGCCGCCGACGGGGCGCACGATCAGACCGCGGGAATGCAGGAAGACGTCGGCCGCCTGGGCGTTCAGGCGCTCGTCGGGAAAGCGGACCAGCACGAAGTTGCCGGCCGACGGCAGGACGTCGAAGCCGAAGCCCTTGATGGCCTGGGTCAGGCGCGGGAGCCACTGGCGCACGAGCGCCCGGGACTTCTCGACGTGCTCGGGGTCGGACAGGGCGGCCAGCGCCGCCTCCTGGGCCGGGATGTTGTTGTTGAAGGGCAGGCGCACGCGGTCGACGGCCTCAGCCACGGCCTGGGGCGCATAGCCCCAGCCGACGCGCAGGGCCGCGAGGCCGTGGATCTTGGAAAAGGTGCGCGTCACGACCAGGTTGGTCGACGAGCGCGCGAGATCGATGGCGCTCTCCCAGTCGGGCTGTTCGACGTATTCGGCATAGGCCTCGTCGATCACCAACAGCACCCGCTCGGGCAGGCCGGCGTGCAGGCGGCGGATCTCCTCGCCGGAGTTCCAGCTGCCGGTCGGGTTCGAGGGGTTGGAGACGTAGACGATCTTCGTCCGCTCATCGACCGCCTCGAGCAGGGCGTCGACGTCGACGCGGTAGTTCGGCTCGGGGACCAGACGGATCTCCGCCTGGTTGGCCTTGGCGGAGATGCGGTAGGCGAGGAAGCCGTACTGGCCGGTGACGATGTTGTCGCCTGGCGTCAGAAAGACCTGGTTGATGAGGGCGAAGACCTCGTCCGATCCATTGCCGAAGATCAGCCGCTCGGGCTCGATCTGATGCTGGTCGGCCACGGCCTGGCGCAGCTTGGAGGCGCGGCCTTCGGGATAGAGGTGGAGGCGGTCGACCGCGGCGGCGAAAGCCTCGCGCGCCTTCTCGCCGGGACCCAGCGGGTTTTCGTTGGAGGACAGCTTGATGGGCTCGGCCACGCCCTCGATCTTCGACTTGCCGCCAACGTAGGGGGCGATGTCCAGGATGCCGGGCTTGGGGGAGGGGGTATCGGTCATGCGCGCCTCTTAGCGGACGCGGGCTCTAACGCCAAAGCCTCAGGCTTCGATCAGCGGCACCGCGCCGATGACGCCGGACAGCCGACCGGGCGCCTGGGCCAGCCGGTCGTCGTGGGGCTGGACGTAGCCGTCGAGCGCGAACAGCCGCATGCCGCCCGTCGCCAGCGCCTGTCGTCCCGACAGTCCGAGTTCGGCCAGCCGCGCCTCGATCACCGCCGGCGCGGCGGCGGAATCGGTGATCCACCAGGTGCGGTCCGCACCCGACGGCTCGCTCCACAGCGGCGCGACCGCGAAGGCGACCGGCTTCAGCCCGTCGCGGCCCAGGAAGTCGTCGATCACCGACAGCTTCGGCTCCGCCAGCAACCGCGCCCACCAGGGGTCGCGCTCCATGGCGATCACGGCCCGGCCCCCGGAGCGGCAGGCCGCCAGGGCGGCGCGCGCATCGTCCGCCTGAAAGATCTTGGCCGTACCGCCGAAACGGCCGCGCGCCAGCACCTCGGCCCCCGGTCCCCAGGCGCCGACCATAACGGGCCGGGCCGCCGCCTCGATCTCGCGAAAGATCGCGGCGACCAGCGAGGGCGGAACATCCATCCGCTCGGCGCAGGCCTGGCGGATGGCCCGGGCCGATACGTCCGGCGAGGTCAGGCGGCCGGCCCGGTCGAGCAGCAGGGCGTGGGCGGCGGCGGCCAGGCCGGTCAGGTCCGGAAGGTCCTCTTCCATTTCAGAACAGCTTCGGCGCAGGGCCGAGGTCGACGACGCCGACGCGGGTGCGGCCATCGGCGAAGCGGAACGTCAGGTTGGTGTCGCCGCGCAGCCCCGAAGTGATCTGGACGCCGAGGCGAACCGCGGCGGCGGCGCGGGGGTCGACGCCGGGGGCGGCTGCCAGGCCGGCGAGCGGGGCGGTGCCGCCGCGCAGGTTCACCTCCAGGTCGCCCACCATGCGACCGCCGGCGTCGGCGGCGAGGCGGTCGGACGAGCCGCGCGCGAAATCCTCCCCGGCGACGGCTTCCAGCCGGACCGCGGTCAGGGTCCCGCCCTCCTCGGCCCAGGCGGACAGGGCTCGGCCCCAGGTCGAACCGCTCAGGTGCGTCGCTTCCCCGATGTCCGCCTCAGCCCTGAGGTCGAAGGGCCGGCGCTCGGCCATGGCCTCGAGCACGCCGGCGGGACGCCCCTCGGCGCCCGTCATTTCGAACAGCATCCCCGCCTGGCCCGTCTCGGCCGGCCCCGGAATCAGATTCAGGATCAGGCGCTCGGCGCCTGAGATGGGAAACGGCTCCGCGCCCTCTTCGGCGGCGAAGCGCGGCTGGGCGAACTCAACCACCACGCGCGGCGGCGTTCGCGACAGGGCCGAGACACTGGCGCGCAGCGCCTCACCCGTCACCGCCGTCCAGCCCTTGGCGCCGCGGCCCAGCGACAGGCCCTGGGGCGCGACGATCACCCAGCGATCCGGCTGGTAGGCCAGCGCCTCTGCCAGAAGACGCTCGCTGCGCAGGCCGTGGCCCGAGGGCATGGTGACATCGACGTCGTCGAGCACCAGCCGCGCCCTGAAGGGCCAGCCGGTGACCTCTGGATCGGCGTAGGACACCTGCCAACCGGCCTCGCGCAGCGTCGTGGCCGCACGGCCGAGCTCGCCCTCCAGCCGGGAAGCGAGGGTGAACCACCATACGCTCCAGCCGCCGACCACCAGGGCCAGCAGGATGAAGGGGAACAGGATGCCGGAAGATCTGCGCGCCATGGGGCCTTCCTAGCGCTCAAACAGGGCCGGCGTCAGTAGAAGACGCTGTCTTCCTGCTGCGAGGCTTCCGGCTCGCCGCGCGGCTGGGCCGGAGGCCTCGGCTCGGCCCTCGGCTGAGACGGCGGGGTCGAGGGGGCCGGCTGGCTCAGGGGCGGGATGGCCGGGAGGTCCTCGCCACCCGAGACGTCCGGATACGGCAGGGGCGTGGGCGGCGCGTCCGGATCCTCCGCCGGAGCGGGCTGGCTCGGGGCCGGCAGGCTGTCTTCGGCGTCCACGTCGTCGCGGATGAAGGCGAAGGAGCGACTGTCGGAGCAGGCGCAGACCTTCAGATAGCCGTCGCGGTCGCGCCAGAGGATCAGCGGATAGGTGATGGAGCGCACGCCCGAGGCGCGCAGCAGGCTCTCAAGCCGCTGCTGGAAGTCGCGGCCGGCGCCGACGACGGCGGTGCGGGCGAGGTTTCCGTCGGCCGGGGGGATGCCCGCCGCCGTCCAGTTGCGCGGCGGTGTGGCCGTCCAGCGCTGATAGAGGGTCCAGTCCCGGGTCAGCCACAGCTCGGCGACTGTGGCGCGTTCCGCCGGGCTCGACTGGGCCAGGCCCTCGCGGTCCGGCCGGGCGATCATCACCACGCGGGGCTCGACGCCGGCGGCGCGCAGCAGCGGAAATTCCTCGCGCTCATAGGTGCGGCAGGAGGCGCAGTCGCGCCAGCCGACCATGTAGAGGGGCTCGCCCCCGCCGCCGGCCGACACCCAGCTGGCCTCGTCCAGCAGGCGCTGGATCTCGGCCTGGTTCCGGGTGATCAGGGTCGGCTGGAAGCGGGCGTAGAAGTTCCAGTAGGCCCAGTAGCCCCCGGCCGCGGCGACCAGGGCGATCACGATCGCCAGGGCGCTCCAAACGAGAAACTTCCGCATCGGTCCGTGGGCCTCCTGGCTTGACGGTCCCCCAGCATAACGCCTGGCGGGCCCCGGAGGCTGCGGGACAACCCCCGGGCGAAGCCGAGCCTAGCCGTAGAGCTTCAGGAAGACTATCGCCGAGACGCTGAGCAGCGCCACGAGGCTGAAGACCGTCCAGAACAGCACGGGCCGCTGGGGCCGGCGGATGACGCGGTCGCCGCGCATCGTCAGGCCATGGTCGGAATGACGAAGCTGGAGTCCGAGTGCTCCAGTTCGCTGTCGGGCCAGCGAGCGGTGACGGTCTTGGTCTTGGTCCAGAAGCGGACGCCTTCCATGCCGTGCTGGTTGATGTCGCCGAAGGCCGAGCGCTTCCAGCCGCCGAAGGTATGATAGGCGACCGGCACCGGGATCGGCACATTGATGCCGACCATGCCGACGTTCACCCGGGCGGCGAAGTCGCGCGCCGCGCGGCCGTTCTGGGTGAAGATCGCGACGCCGTTGCCGTACTGGTGACGGCTGGGCAGCGCCAGCGCCTCCTCGAAGGACTGGGCCCGGACGATCTGCAGCACCGGACCGAAGATCTCCTCGCGATAGGACTCCATATCCGGCGTGACGTGGTCGAACAGCGACGGGCCGATGAAATAGCCCTTCTCGTGGCCCT
>CAMPGL010000070.1 GCA_946885435.1 uncultured Brevundimonas sp.
CGTGGGTCTCGGTCACGGCCTCGGGCAGGCTGTCGCGGTCGACGGTGAAGCCGTGATTCATCGAGACGATCTCGACCTTGCCGGTGGTCAGGTCCTTCACCGGATGGTTCGCGCCGTGGTGGCCCTGGTCCATCTTGACGGTCCTGGCGCCCAGCGCGAGCGCCAGCATCTGGTGGCCCAGGCAGATGCCGAAGACGGGCTTGCCGCTGTCGACCAGCTTGCGGATTTCAGGAACGGCGTAGTCGCCGGTCGCGGCCGGGTCGCCCGGGCCGTTGGACAGGACGACGCCGTCGGGGTTTCGGGCCAGCACCTCTTCCGCCGTGGTGTCGGCGGGGACGACGGTGATCTCGGCGTCGATGCCGGAGAGCGCGCGCAGGATGTTGCGCTTCACGCCGTAGTCGAGGACCACCACGCGATAGGGACGTTCGGGCTTCGGCTGGGCGTAGCCGTGGGGCCACTCCCACAGGCCCTCCGTCCAGGAGAAGCTCTGGCGGGTCGAGGCGTCCTTGGCGAGGTCGAGGCCGACGAGGCCGGTCCACTCGCGCGCCTGGGCGACCAGGGCGTCGAGGTCGAAGCGGCCGTCCGGGTCGTGGGCGATGACCGCGTGCGGCGCGCCCTTGTCCCGGATCAGCTTGGTCAGGGCGCGGGTGTCGACGCCGGCCAGGCCGATGACGCCCCGGCGCTTCATCCAGGCGTCAAGGTCGGAATCGGCGCGCCAGTTGGCGGGGTCGGTCGGAAGATCGCGGAAGATGGCGCCGCGCGCCGAAGTGTCGGAGCCGCCGCCGATCTGCTCGATGTCCTCGACGTTGGTCCCGGTGT
This sequence comes from uncultured Brevundimonas sp., assembly GCA_946885435.1. The sequence continues at coordinate 820 of CAMPGL010000070.1, forward strand.
TGCCGACGTGCGGGAAGGTGAAGGCCAGGATCTGGCTCATGTACGACGGGTCGGTCAGGATCTCCTGATAGCCGGTCATGGCGGTGTTGAAGACGACCTCGCCGAGCGCCGAGCCGGTCGCGCCGACGCCGACGCCCTGCAGGATGGTCCCATCGGCCAGGGCCAGGACGCCGGTGGCGCCTTCGAGAAGCTGGGTCATGGCCATCCTCCTATCCGCGAATCCCGGCGAACAAACGGCCGCGTGACTAGGGGTGCGGCAGGGGCGCCGTCAACGCACTATTCCGGGATGCGCTGTCCGTCCCAGGCGAAAACGCCGCCGCTGTCGGTCGGCTGCAGGCCGTCGATCACTTCGAGCAGTCTTTGGGCCGAATAGGCGGGGGTGAAAAGCCGGTTCTCGGGCACGCCCTTCTGGAAGGGCGAGCTGAGCGCCGTGTCGACCGTGCCGGGGTGCAGGCCGGCGACGATCGCCTGCGGATGGGTGCGGGCCGTCTCGATGGCGAGGTTGCGCAGCAGCATGTTGAGCGCCGCCTTGGACGCCCGATAGCTGTGCCAGCCGCCCAGCCGGTTGTCGCCTATGGAGCCGACCCGGGCCGAGAGGGCGGCGAAGACGGCGCGGCGGTCCCTCGGCATCAGCGGCAGGAAGTGCTTTGCGACCAGGGCCGGGCCGACCGCGTTGATCCGGTAGTCGCGCAGCAAGTGCTCGGCGTCGAGCGCCCGCAGGGAGCGTTCGGGCTGGCGGCCGGAGTGGAGCACGCCGGTGGCGACGATTATGAGCTCGGGCGGCGGGCCCTCTGCGATGTGACGCGCGGCGGCCGCGATGCTGGCCTCGTCCTCCAGATCGAGGCCGGTCGCGGAGCGGGACAGGGCGTGGACCGTCTTGAACCGGCCTGAGCCGGTGAGCCGCTCCGCCAGCGCCGAGCCTATGCCGCCGCTCGCGCCGATGACGACGGCTGAGGTCACGCGGCGTCCGCTGGCGAACGGCGAACGAAGAGCCACGCGACCGAGGTCAGGGCGAAGAAGCCGAGCGTGATCCAGATCAGGGTCACGCCCGAAGCCGCCACGGCCCAGGCGCAGAAGCCGAGGCTGATCAGGGCGGCCAGCCGCCAGCGCCAGGACGAGGTGAAGCGCATCAGGGCCAGCGCGCACAGCACATAGGCGACCAGGATCAGGACGGTGGTCATGCCGATCAGCAGGCCGAACTGGTCGGCCATGTTGGGCTGAGCCGACAGGATGGCGATCAGGCTCATCAGGGCGGCGTGGATGAGCGGGTTGGAGGCGGGCGTCCGCTCGCCGGCGCCGAACACGCCCGGCAGGAAGCCGCGGCGGGCGGCCGAGCGGGCGGTCTCTCCGGTCAGCATGATCCAGCCGCCCAGGGTGCCCATGGCCTTGGCGATGGCGCAGACGGCGACGAAGCCGGCCGCCGCGGCCCCCATCACCCGTCCAGCCAGGTCCGCGAAGGGGCTGGTCGAGGTGGCGAGGTCGGACGCCGGGATGACGCCGAACACCGCCACGCTGGCGGCGATGTAGACGACGGCGGCGAGCAGCACGCCGCCCAGCGTCGCGCGGCCCACGTCCCGCTCGGGATCCTTGAGCCGCGCCGCCAAGACGCCGGCGCTCTCGACGCCCAGGAAGGCCCAGAAGATCAACGCCAGCGAGGCGGGCACGCTGGACGTCAGCGGCACGTCGGCCGGATTCCAGGACGCGGAGAACACCTCGGGCTGGAAGGCGGCGAAGCCCGCCACGATGGCGATGACCAGCGGCGCCAGGCCGATCAGGAGCGTCGCGCCGCCGAAGCGGGCCACGATCCGCGCGCCGCCCATATAGGCCAGGGTCATCAGGCAGATGAGGCCGACGTTGCTGAGCGCGCCCGCCCAGCGGCCCTCGAGCGCCGGGAAGAAGTAAGCGAGGTAGCCGGTCGCCGCGACGGCGATGGCGCAGTTGCCGACCCAGCCGGCCGCCCAGTAGGCCAGCGAGGCCTGATAGCCGAAGAAGCGGCCGAGCCCTTCGCCGGCATGGTCGGTCAGGCCGTCGGCCTGCGGCCTGAGGCGGCCCAACCCGGCGAACATCACCGCCAGCGCCAGCGCGCCGATCGAGGCGACGATCCAGCCGATCAGGCTGGAGCTGCCCACCGGCGCCAGGGTCGAGGGGAGCAGATAAACCCCCGAGCCGATCATGTTTCCGGCCACCAGCAGGGCGGCGAGGCCCCAGCCGAGCTTCTTCTGGGATGTCATCGGTGGGCCTCCGCGATGCGGCTCTGGAACCAGGCCACGCCGGCCTCGTGGGTGGGGCTGAGCACGCCGGTGTCGTAGGCGCCGGCGGACAGGTTCTTCTGGACGGCCTCGCAGATGGAGGCGTCCTCGGCGGTGAGGCGGTCCGACGCCTCAAGCGCATCGGCCAGCGCGTCGGGGCCATCGTCGCGCAGGAAGAGGTAGTCGAGCCGCGTGCGGCCGGGGCCGTCGGGGACCATCCGCTCGATCATGGCGCCGTCGCGATAGACGTTGACCGCCAGGTTCGGCCACAGCCAGCCCCACAGCCCGGCCTGGGGCCCGCCGCTGTTGGCCGCGGATTCCTGGATGACCAGTTCGCCATCGACCCAGACGCGGTAGTCGGCGCCCAGTTCCTGGGTCAGAACCGGGTGGACGGCGGGGATGTGGTAACTCTCCAGGTAGTTCTCGGCGTAGACCTTCCAGTCACAGGCCAGGTTGTGGGTCCGTTTCAGGGCCGGGCGAGGGATGGACAGGCCGCGCTCGCTCATCAGCCGCTCCAGCGAGGCGACGTGCTCAGCCAGGGGCGGTCCGTTGTCGGCCAGGCTGCCGAAGACCAGGCCGCGCCAGACATCCAGCCGCAACTGAAACAGGCCAAGCTCGCGCGGGTCGAACCCCTCGGCCGGGCCGAAGCCGACCGCCGACCGAAGGCGACCTTCCAGCGTATAGCGCCAGCCGTGATAGCGGCAGACTAGTTCGCCCTCGCAGCGGCCCGAGGCCCCCTCGACCAGAGGCCCGGCCCGGTGGCGGCAGACGTTGTGGAAGCCGCGCAGGGCCCCGTCCTTGCCGCGCATCATCATCAGCCGATGGCCGGCGATCTCGGCGGCGACCCAGTCGCCCGGCTCGGGCGCCTCGGCCTCGTGGCCCAGGAACAGCCAGGCGCGGCCGAACACGGCCTGACGCTCGCGGGCGTAGGCGTCCGGGTCGCCATAGAGGCGGGCGGGCAGAGTGCGCTGCATCGGCGGAGCTAGGCCCGCCGGGGCCGGGGCGTCAATCAGGCGGTGACGGCGACGCGCTCGCACATGACGGCGTGGGTAGCCCCGGCCGCCGCGGCCTCTTCGGCCAGGGAGGCGGGCAGGCCCAGGACCATGACCGACGGCGCGACGCGGCGGGCGGCGACCATGACCTGCTGCGCGCACTGGCGGCCGATGGCCGTGTCGAAGTCCAAGCCCGTCAGGTCGAGCGACACGCCCTTCAGGCCGGCGCCTTCCAGCTGGTGCAGGGCCGAGAGGTCCGGAGCCGCGCGCAGCAACAGGCCGCGCTCCTGCGCCTCGATGTGCGAGGTGCAGTTGTCCAGCGTATCCGCGTCCAGGTCCGGCGGTGGAGCCAGGACCTCGACCAGCAGGCGCGTCGCCTCCGGGCGCCCCTCGAGACCCGCGTAGAGCAGGGCGAAGCGGCCGCGGGGGCTGGCGATCGTCGACCAGCAGACCGGCGAAACTACCGCGCCGGGACCGGCCTGGGTGAGCAGCTCCAGCCCTCGCGCTAGGGTGGCGGCGTCCAGCTTCATAACATCGGCCGGCTCCAGCCTCGGCTTTCCGCCTCCGAACGGGCCCGAAACGGGAAAGGCGCGGCTGAGGGAGCGGCTCAGGTGCACACCCGCCTGGGCGCGGCGTCTGAGGTCGAACAGCGGCCGCGCGGTGAGCCGGACGCTGAGCTCGACACGGCCGGCGATGAAGGGAAAGGCCAGGCTGTCGGCGGGCGCCGGCGGGGCGAAGGAGCGAGCCTCGGGCGAGACCCGCCGATCGTCGGGACGCCGTCCGTCATCGTAGGACTGGGCGTAGGGAGCATGCAGTTCGGGCATGGCCGACTTCCGTTCGTACTCGGCTTCCCCCTTCGGCCGATGAGGTTACAAGACAGGCCAGAATGCGCGCGCAAGTCTGGCTGATCGGTCAACGAACAGGGTGAACGCTTGGCGACGTGAATCGGTTGATCTAAGGCCGTCGCCCGACCGGAGCCCGCCCATGCCCATCACGACCGTCGGCCTCGATGCCGACGACACCCTCTGGCACAACGAGACCTTCTTCCGGCTGACCCACGACCGCTTCGCCGACCTGCTGGCCGAGCACGGCGACCGGGAGACTATCGAGGCGCGGCTCGCCGAGGTGGAGGGGCGCAACCTTCGGCTCTACGGCTACGGCATCAAGGGCTTCACCCTCTCGATGCTCGAGACGGCGATGGAGCTGTGCGACGGGGCGGCTCCGCCCGAGGTGGTGCGCGAGATCCTGGCGGCGGGCCGGGAGATGCTGGGCCATCCGGTCGAGCCCCTGCCGGGCGTCGACGATTGCCTGAACGCGTTGTCGGAGCGGTATCGGCTGGTGTTGGTGACCAAGGGCGATCTGCTGGACCAGGAGCGCAAGCTGGCCGCCTCGGGGCTCGGCGACCTGTTCGCCGGGGTGGAGATCGTTTCGGAGAAGACGGCGGCGACCTACCGCACCGTCTTCGCCCGCCATGGCACCGGTCCGGACGACGCGGTGATGGTAGGCAACTCACTGAAGTCCGACGTCATCCCGGCGCTTGAGGCCGGCGCCTGGGCTGCGCACGTGCCCTATCACATCACCTGGGCCCACGAGATGGCCGACGCCCCGTCCGGGCACCCGCGCTTTCGCGTGCTGGACACCATCGCCGACCTGCCGGCCTGGCTCGAAGCGGTTCAGGCCGCGGCGGACTCGACGGACTGAGCCGACAGGGCTTCGCCGATGGCGTTCAGCAGGATCGGGGCGGTGATCGGCTTGGTCAGGTGGGCGTCGGCGCCGGCGGCGAACGACGCCTCCGCGTGTTCGGGCAGGGCGTTGGCCGTCAGCATCAGGATCGGCGCGCGTTGAAGGCCGAGCGCCGCTTCGCGGCCTCGCATGGCGCGCACGGCGGTCAGGCCGTCCATGACCGGCATCTGCATGTCCATCAGGACGACGTCGAAGCTGGCGGCCTCGAAGGCCGCCACGGCCTCGGCGCCGTTCTCGACGGAAACGAGGTCGCACTCCACCTGCGACAGGATGAGCTCGACCACCTTGCGGTTGGTCGGGTGGTCGTCGGCCATGAGGATGCGCACGGGCCGTTGTTCGGTCTCGGCCTCGAGAGCGGCGGAAACCGGCTGTTCGGTCTCCATGACCGGCGCGGGCGGCTGAACCGCCGCCATCGGCAGGGGCAGGTCCACCCAGAAGGTCGAGCCTTCGCCAGGCGCGGAGCCACAGCCGATCTCCCCGCCCATACGCTCGACCAGATGGCGTGCGATGGCCAGGCCCAGACCCGTGCCGCCGAAGCGACGGGTGATCGAGCCGTCCGCCTGCTGGAACCGGCCGAACATCCGGTCCTCGTCGCCCGCGTCGAAGCCGACCCCCGTATCCCGCACGGTGAAGCGCACGCGTTCGGGTCCAGCCTCGACCACGAGACGAACCTCACCGGCCTGGGTGAACTTGACGGCGTTGCCGAGCAGGTTGCCCAGCACCTGCTTGAGCCGGACGCAGTCGCCGAAGCGCGTCGCCTCGAACTCGCCGTGCGTGTCGAGCACGAAGCCCAGGCCCTTGCCTTCGGCCTGGATGCGCGCCAGCGCGGCGGAGGCGCGCACCGTGTCGCCGAGCGCGAAATCCTCGGGTTCGACCTCCATGCCGCCGGCCTCGATGCGGGCGAGGTCGAGGATGTCGGACAGCAGGCGCTCGAGCGTCAGACCCGACGAGCGGATGATCTCGGCCATCTCACGCTCGCGGTCTCCATGTGCGGTCTGCGCCAGCAGGCCGGCCATGCCGACGACGCCGTTCAGGGGCGTGCGGATCTCGTGGCTCATGTTGGCGAGGAATTCGCTCTTGGCTCGGTCGGCGGCGCGCGCCTCGGCGACCGCGAGGTTGCGCTGGGCCAGCACCGCCGCGACCGGCAGGGTCGCCAGCGGCAGCATGGCCAGGCCGAGCTGAAGGTGGAAGAGTTCGCTGCGGATATTGGGGTCCGTCGCGGCGACGGTGCCGAAGCCCATGAGGTTCAGGCCGACCGCGACGATGCCGGCCCACAGGACGGCCGTCGCCGCGCCCAAGACGCCGAAACGCAGCGTGGCCCAGATCGCCAGCGGCGCGATCAGCGCCAGCTGTCCGGCGTCCGCGCGAACCAGGAGGAAGCAGGCGAGGCCGATGGCGGCGAGCAGGCCGCCCGCCTCCGCCGTGTTGCGCCAGCCCTCCAGGCGGCCGAGGCGCTGGCGGCTGAGGACCATTCCGAACGGCACGATGATCATCATGCCGAGCGCGTCGGCGGAGAAGTAATCCCACCAGACCGCCCAGGCGTTGCCGGCGCCGAGGCCGGTCATGACCGGCACCGCGCAGGCGGCCGCGACCGCGGGGGCGATGAGCGCGACGCAGGCGAGGAAGGCGATCAGCGGCCAGGGCTGGGTCAGGTCCTTCCCCGCCAACTGGAACCGCCAGAGCAGGAGCATGGCCAGCCCCAGCTCGACCATATTGGTGAGCGACAGCACCGCTGCGCCCAGCGCCGGGGCGCCCGCGAACATGATGGCCACGATCATGCCGAGATAGGCGGCCAGGGCCGCCGATGCCTTCCAGCGCCAGTCCTGAGGTCCGCGCAGCAGGCACAGCAGGACCAGCGCATTTGTCGGCCAGATGGCCGTGAGCGCGCCGAAGCTGCTCCAGGCCACGGCCGCGACCGACACGGCGGTGGTCATGACCCCCACCATGACGACGCCCAGCGCCAGGGCGATCACCCTGACAAAACCCGGTGGATTGGCGGTGTGAGCGTTCAATCCGGCCCCCCGATACTGAGGGGGAACTCTAGGGGTCTTCCCTAAAGGCCGGTTTAATGACGGAAAGTTCAGGCGGCGGACGCTCCGCCGCCTGACCCGGTCGTCAGAGCACCCCGATCATGCTGGCGACCAGCGGGTGGCGCACGATGTCCTGCTCGGCCAGGCGCACCACGGTGATGTCGTCAACCTGCTCCAGCCGCTCGGCGACCGAGGCCAGGCCAGAGAGTTCGGGCAGCAGGTCGGACTGGTGCGGGTCGCCGGTGACAACCATGGTCGAATGCCAGCCCAGCCGCGTCAGCAGCATCTTGAGCTGGACGTAGGTGCAGTTCTGGGCCTCGTCGATGACCACGAAGGCGTTGTTCAGGGTGCGGCCGCGCATGTAGCCGACCGGCGCGATCTCGATCAGGCCCTCGGCCATCAGGGCCTTGACCCGCTTCATGCTGAGCCGGTCCGACAGGGCGTCGTAGAGTGGCCGCAGATAGGGGGCCAGCTTGTCCTCCATGTCGCCGGGCAGGAAGCCGATGGACTCGCCGGCCTCGACCGCGGGGCGGGAGAGCACGATGCGCCCGACCTTGCCGGCCTCCAGCGCCTCGACCGCCTTGGCGATGGCCAGGTAGGTCTTGCCGGTTCCGGCCGGGCCCAGCGCCATGACCAGGCTGCGGCTGTCGATGGCCTCCATCAGGCGGGCCTGTCCCTCGGACTTGGGCTTGATGGTCTTCAGATAGCCCTGGTCGCGGTCGTGGTCGTTGGCGCCCAGGGGCGACCAGCCGCCCCTGTCCACCGGCAGCCGGCGGATTTTCCCGTCGTCGTGACCCCGGTCGTAGCTGTCGCGGGTCTGACGCTTGAGGGCGCGCTTGGTCATCACTGTCTCCAGGACATGGGCCCGGGCGCAGGCTCAGCCTGGGCGGCGGGCAAGAAAAAGGGCGAGGCCGGAACCGGCTCGCCCTGGACGACGATGGAAGTGACGCAGATGCGGGAGGCGGGACGGCCTCGGGAGCTTGGCCCCTTCGGCGGATGGTCTCGACGGCGAACCGTACGCGACACCCCGTTCTCCTTGCCTGGCCGAAGCATTAGGCTCCGGCTACGGACCCGAAGGACTGACCTTCGAATCGCTGAACGACTCTGATGCTAACGTGGTTTACGGCAGGTTAAACCCACAAGGACTTGTGAGTTCACAGCAAAATCAGGCGTGATCGGATGAATATTTACAGCCTCGGTGACAAGAAACCTCAGCTTCCGCCCGAAGGCGAATACTGGATCGCACCCACTGCTATCGTGCTAGGCGACGTGATTCTGAAGCGGGACGCAAGCGTCTGGTTCGGTGTGGTCATCCGCGGCGACAACGACCCGATCACCATCGGCGAGCGCTCGAACATCCAGGACAATTCGGTGCTCCACACCGATCTGGGCGTGCCGCTGACCATCGGCGCCGACGTCACGGTCGGCCACAAGGCCATGCTTCACGGCTGCACCATCGGCGACAACAGCCTGATCGGCATCGGCGCCACCGTCCTCAACCGCGCCGTCATCGGCCGCAACTGCATCATCGGCGCCCACGCCCTGATCCCGGAGGGCAAGGAAATCCCTGACAACTCCCTGGTCGTCGGCGCGCCGGGCCGGGTCATCCGCGAACTAGGGCCGGAGCAGGCCGCGTTGCTGACGGCGTCGGCGGAGCACTATGTGGAGAACTGGAAGCGGTACGCGAGGGAGTTGATCGTTCTCTAAGCGATCCGGCGGCCGTCGATGGCGGCGAGGCGGAGGCTGGGCGCGCCTGGCCTGGGGGTGGCGGCGACGGCCATGCGGAGCGTGATCTCCCTGACCGGGTCGCCGAGCAGGGGCGCGAGCGGCGAGGTGGGCTGCAGCAGGCCGACCAGGCGGTCGGGCGCGCCAGAGGGGGAGAGCAGGGGGGCCACGGTGAGCTCCAGCCCGGCTTCGCGGCCGTAGCCGGTGCGACCGACGCCCACGAGCACGACCGCCGACCCCTCGCGGATGGCCTGGAGCCCGGAGCGGCGGGCGAGCGGCTGCGACGCGACGCTGAACAGGTCGGTGAAACCCGAGCCCTTCAGCCGGCGGCCGTGCAGGTCGCTGAGAAATTCGCCGGCGAGCCGGAAGGTGAAGCTCTCGCCGCGGTCCAGCACGAACAGCCGCGGCATCAGGTCGCCGACCTCGCACACGTCGAAATCCGCGCGGAACGGCACCCGGCCGTCCGCGACGGACGACCAGTACTGAATCAGCTTCTGCGTGCCGGGATGAAACACCGCGGACCTCCTGGGCCGCGCAGGCGCAAGAGGCCGGCCACGTTTGGCTAACGGAAACGAAACGCTTTCCCGGTCGAATGGCGGATCAAGGCGGCCCGTGTCCTGTGGGCGGCGCAGTGGTTTGCGAACCGGGAGTTCGGCGATGGTGCTTCGCCTCATGCTGAAGTGGAGCCTTGCGATCACGGCGGCCGTGTTCGTCTTGGCGCTGGCCGATCAGGCCAACTCCCAGGCCTGTCCGGACGAGTGTCCGCCGCCGCCCCCGCCGCCGTGCGAGGACGAATGTCCGCCCCCGCCTCCGCCGCCTTGCGAGGATG
>CAMPGL010000071.1 GCA_946885435.1 uncultured Brevundimonas sp.
GATGACCTTGCCGTGCTCGGAAGAGAGCAGTTCGGCCAGCTCGTTCATGTTCGCCCCGACCAGGCGCTTGAACTCGAACATGACCCGCGCGCGGCGCTGGGGATTGACGTTCGACCACTCCTCGAAGGCGGCCTGGGCGGACTGGACGGCGCGGTCGACCTCGCCCTCGGTCGCCAGCTGGACGCGGGCCTGCACCTCGCCGGTGTTCGGGTTGAAGACATCGCCGAAGCGGCCGGAACCGCCCGTGAAGCTGGAGCCGTCGACGAAGTGATGGATGTCGCGCATGGGTATGCCTGAACTGGTCCGAAGGATGTGGGGCGCGGTTTAGCCCCGGACGGCGCGCAGGGCTAGGGAGAGGACGATGCGGGCGACTTTGCGGGTTTCGCCCGACCGGCAAGCCCGGTTAGAGGAGCGCCATGAGCGCTCCCCAGCTGATTTCCGGCCTATCCGACATCGCCGACGCCTACGACGTGCTGCTCTGCGACGTCTGGGGCGTGGTCCACAACGGGCGCACGCCCTATCCGAAGGCGATGGAGGCGCTGGTCGCCTATCGGGAGCGCGGCGGGGCGGTCGTGCTGATCTCCAACGCGCCGCGGCCGGGCGCAGACGTGATCAAACAGCTGGACCGCATCGGCGTGCCGCGCGCGGCCTGGCAGGCGGTGACGACTTCGGGCGACGCCACCATCGCCGAGCTGAGGAAGCGGGCCCCCGGCCCCGCATGGGCCATCGGGCCCGAGCGCGACCAGGGAGTCTATCAGGGCACCGGAGTGACCCTGACCGACAAGCCGGACGAGGCGGCCTTCATCTCCTGCACCGGACTGTTCGACGACGAGGCGGACCAGCCGGAGGACTATCGCCCGGCTTTCCGCGAAGCCGCGCGTCGGGGGCTCGAGATGGTCTGCGCCAATCCAGACCGGGTGGTGCACCGGGGCCAGGACCTGATCTGGTGCGCCGGCGCGCTGGCCGATGTCTACGCCGAGGAAGGCGGGCCGGTGATCATGGCCGGCAAACCCTTCGGCCCTATCTACGATCTGGCGCTCGAACAGGCGGCCGGCCTGCTGGGCCGGGAGATCGACCGGTCACGGGTGCTGTGCGTCGGCGACGGCCTGCCGACCGACGTACTGGGCGCCAACGCCCAGGGCCTGGACTGCCTGTTCGTGGCGGGCGGCATCCACATCGCCGATGTGACCGAGGGCTCCGGCGGGCTTGACCCGGCGCGAGCCGAGGCCTTGTTGTCCGAGAAGGGCGCTCACGCCCGCTATGTCTCGCTGGAGCTGACCTGGTGACCGAGAACCAAACCCCGCCGGGCGGCTATATCCTCGAAGAGCTGTCGCCCGGCATGTCCGCGGAACTCCTGGTCGACATCACCGAGGAGCGCATCCTGCGCTTCGCCGAAGCATCCGGGGACTTCAATCCGCTGCACATCGACGAGGCCTATGCCCAGGCCAGCCCCTATCGCGGACGGGTGGCGCACGGCCTGCTGTCGGCCTCCTTCGTCTCGGCGGTGGTCGGGACCATCCTGCCGGGGCCAGGCGCCATCTACCTCGGCCAGACCCTGAGCTTCCACAAGCCGGTGCGCATCGGCGACGTCGTGACCGCGCGGGTGACCGTCTCCACGATCGACGCCGGCTCGGCCCGGGTCACCCTGAAGACCGAATGCCTGGTGGACGGCGAGCCGGTGCTGGAGGGCGAGGCGACCATCCGCGTGCCGCGCCGGCGTCGGCGCGCCTGACGGCCTTGGCCATCGAGATCATCCACGGCTGGAAGGACCTGGCGCCTGCGCAGCGCGGCGCGGCCGTGGCCCTGGGCAACTTCGACGGCGTGCACCGCGGCCATCGGCGGGTGATCGCCGACGCGCGGGCCGCGGCGGACCGGCTGGGCGTTCCCTGCGGAGTGGTCAGCTTCGACCCCCATCCGCGCCGGTTCTTCCAGCCCGAAGCGGACCCCCTGCGCCTCATGACCACAGGTCAGCTGGCCCGCGCGCTCGAGGCTGAAGGCGTCGACCGCCTCTATCTCCTGCCCTTCGACGCCGAAATGGCGGGCCTCTCGGACCGCGAGTTCGCCCAGCTTGTCCTCGCCGACGGGCTCGGCGCGCGGCATGTCGCCGTCGGCTTCGACGTGACTTTCGGCAAGGGCCGCACCGGCTCGCCCGAGCGGTTGGCGGACTATGGAGCGGACCTCGGCTTCAGCGTCTCGGCGGCGCCGCAGATCGCCGACCCCAACGGGGTGAAGCTGTCGTCGTCAGCCGTGCGCGAGGCCTTGATGGGCGCGCGGCCGGACCGCGCCGCCGAGATCCTCGGCCGCCCCTTCGCCATCGAGGGCGAAGTCGTCCACGGCGACAAGCGGGGTCGAACCATCGGCGTGCCGACGGCCAATGTGCAGCTGGGCGACTACGTCCGGCCCGCCTACGGCATCTATGCGACCCGGACCCGCCTGCCGGACGGCCGCGTCTTCGACGGTGTGTCGAGCCTCGGGGTCCGGCCGATGTTCGAGACGCCCGAGCCGCTGCTGGAAGTCTGGCTGTTCGACTTCGACGAGGAGATCTACGGTCAGGTCATCGAAACCGAGCTGATCGCCTGGATACGGCCCGAGCTGAAGTTCGACGGGCTGGAGGCGCTGAAGGCCCGCATCGACCAGGACGCCGCCGAGGCGCGGGCCGCCCTCGCAGAGGCGGGCCGGAGGGACTAGATAGGCCGCATGACCGATCAAGCCGACCGCGACGTCACCCAGGCCGAGGCCGAAGCGGCCGTCCGCACCCTGATCCGCTGGGCCGGAGACGACCCCGACAGAGAGGGCGTGCTGGACACGCCGGCGCGGGTGGCCCGCTCCTATCGTGAGCTGTTCGCCGGCTACGACACCTGCCCGCGCACCTATCTGGAGCGGACCTTCGAGGAGGTCGGCGGCTATGACGAGATGGTGGTTCTCAAGGACATCCGCTTCGTCAGCTTCTGCGAGCACCACATGCTGCCGGTCGTCGGCAAGGCGCACGTCGGCTACCTTCCGACGAACCGGGTGGTCGGAATTTCCAAGCTGGCGCGCGTCGTCCACGGCTTCGCCCGGCGCCTGCAGATCCAGGAGAAGATGACCTCCGAGATCGCCCGCGCGATCGACGATGTGCTCAAGCCGCTGGGCGTGGGCGTCGTCGTCGAGGCCGAGCACAGCTGCATGACCCTTCGGGGCGTGAACACGGCCGGGTCTTCGCTGACCACCAGCCACCTGATGGGCGCCATGCGCGACGATCCCCGCACGCGCGAGGAGTTCCTGAGGCTGGCGCGCGGCTGATGTCCGAGGCCACGCCGCTGGCCGAGCTTGTCGCGGCCGCTGATGGCGGCGACGCCGAAAGCGCGCACCGTCTGGCCCTCATGCACGGCTGCGGCCTGGGAGCCCCGCACGACTGGGAGGCGGCGTTCGCGCGCCTTCGGCAGGCGGCGTCGGGCGGCCATGCGCTCGCCCAAGGAACCCTCGATCTCGTCGGCTCAGCGCCCGACCTGTCGAGCTGGCTCACGCCTCCGGCGCCCACGATCCTGTCGCGTCGGCCTCATGTGCTGGCGATCCCGGGATTCCTGGGCGCGGAGCTCTGCGACTGGCTTGTCGCCCGCGCCGGGCCACGGCTGGCCCGGGCGGAGGTCTACGACAATGTCTTGGCCGGGCCCGTCGTCCAGGACATCCGCAACAACAGCACGGCGCCCTTCGAGTTCTTCGAACTCGACGTCCTGATGCTGCTGGTCAGGGAGCGGATCGCGAGGGCGACCGGGCTGCCGATCCCGGGGCTGGAGCCCCTGCAGATCCTTCATTACGCCGTCGGCCAGCGGTTCGAACCGCACTACGACTGGCTGGACCCCGCGCGCAGCGGCCACCGGCCGGACCTGGCCCGATCCGGCCAGCGAGTCGCCACCTTCCTCATCTATCTGAACGGCGGGTACGAGGGCGGCGAGACCGAGATGCCCTCGATCGGCCTGAGGCACCGTGGACGCGCGGGCGACGCCCTCTTCTGGGCCAATGTCACGCCGGACGGGAAGCCCGACCCCGCCACCCTGCATGCGGGTCGGCCGCCGACCTCGGGCGAGAAGTGGGTGCTGTCGCAGTGGTGCCGGAACCGGGCGCCGCGCCAAGCCTGAGCCTCATATCCCTTGCGTGAGGTGCAGGATGTTGCCGTCCGGATCCTTGAACCAGGCCAGCTTCACCTCGCCGGCGGAATGGACGCCGTCCGCGTAGTCGAGGCCCGGGATGTCGTACTGCTCGAAGGTCACGCCCCTGGATCGCAGGATGTGGACGGCGTCTTCCAGGTCGCCGTCCATGGCCCAGGTCACGGCGTTGGCCTTGTTCGACCCGGCGTAGTCGGAACGATAGACGGTCAGCCGCGTGTCGCCCGTCCTGAAGCCGAGCAAGCCGTCCATGTCGCCGTCTCCCCGATCGGTCAGTTCGAGGTCGAGCGTGTCTTCATAAAAGGCGCGGGCGCGCTCGATGTCGCTGACGGCGACGATGGCGGAAGAATTTCGGTCCCTGAGCATTTCGGGCCTCCCGATTTCGGATGCCCGTGAGAACGCGCGAAGATCGCGAACGGCGCCGATCAGATCGGCATCCGCATGATCTCCTGATAGGCCTGGATCACCTGGTCGCGGACCGCGACCACCGTCTCCAGCGAAGCTTCGGCGGAGGCGATCGAGGTCACCACGCTGACCAGATCGGCCTGGCCGTTCACGTGCGCGGCCATCTGGCCTTCGGCGGCGCGGGTGGCCTGGACCGCATTGCCCATGAAGCCCTGCAGCATCTCGTCGAAGCCCGGGGCGGCCGCCTGGCCGGTCTGACCCGCCTGGCCGGCCCCCTGGGCCGCCGTATAGGCGCGGATGGCGCTCATCGGATCCATCGGTCAGTCCCTATTTGCGCAGCAGTTCGAGGATGCGCTGGTCCATGGCCCGCGCCGTCTCGATGACATTGAGGTTGGCCTCGTAGGCCCGTTGCGCCTCGCGCATGTCCATCGACTCGATCAGCGAGTTGACGTTCGGGCGCCGCACATACCCGTCCTCGTCCGCGGCCGGATGGCCCGGTTCGTAGTCGAGACGGAAGTCGCCCAGGTCCTCGCGCACCCGGGCTAGTTCGACGCCCGAGGCGCCGTCGATGGCGCGGGTCTCGAACACCGGCACCCGGCGCCGGTAGGGATCCCCGCCCTCGACCGGCGCCGTGGACTCGGCGTTGGCGATGTTCTCGGCGATGACGCGCATCCGCGCCTGCTGGGCTCGCAGGGCCGAGGCGGCCACGGCCATCGTCGTGTTTCTGGGAGCGACCGGATCCGACATGGTTCAGCCTCCTTCGATCAGCGGCCCGGCGCGCGCGCGGCGAGCCGGAGCATGTTGAGGGACTTCTGGTAGAAGCCGATCGCCGCGTCATAGGCCATGCGGCTTTCGGCCATGCGAAGCATCTGCTCCTCGACCACCACCGAGTTGCCGTCCGGCGTCGTCTCGGAATCCGGGCTGACTTCGGCGGCGAAGGGCGTGACCGGCGCCGTCGGCGACTGCAGGTGCATGCCCGAGGTGCGCATCAGGCCGACCCCGCGCGCGTTGTCGAGCGCACGGGCGAAGTCGGTGGGCTGGCTGAGATCGCGGGCGGCGTAGCCCGGGGTGTCGGCGTTCGCCACGTTCTCGGCGACCACGCGCTGGCGCGCGTCCAGCCACGAAAGCCGGCCGCGCAGCATGGAGAACAGAGGGATGCCATCGACGCCCATGGGCATAATCTGCCGCGCCCATGGTTAACCGGACCTTTCGGAAAGGCGGCGTTAACCATGATTGGCGAGCCTGAGGGCCCAGCCGTTGCGGCTGGCGACGGGGCCGCCTCAGTATGAACTTCCTGGATTTCGCCCGCGCCGTGCTCGGCCTCGGCATCACGCTGGGGCTGATTGGCCTGGCCGCCGTCGCTCTGCGCCGCTATGCGCCGCAATGGTTGGAACGCCTGCAGGCCGAGCGCGGCATGCGCCGCCTGAAGGTCGTGGAGACCCTGGTGCTCGACCCGGCCCGCCGGCTGGTGCTGGTCCAGATCGACGACGAAGAACGCCTGCTCCTGCTCGGCGAGGGCAAGGAGCTGGAGCGCCCGGACAGCCAGCCATGAGCCGCCCCAAGCTCTTCGCCATGCCAAGCCGCGCGGAGCTCAAGCGCGCCGCGCTGCTGTCGCTCGTCGTGACGCTGGTGTCGCTGGCCTGGCCGGTCGGGGCCCTGGCCCAGGACCTCGTCACCCAGACCGGCGGCCAGGGCGCGGCCCTGAACATCGACCTGGGCACGGGCGCCGGCCTGACCGAGCGGGTCGTCCAGCTCATCGGTCTGATGACGGTGCTGTCGCTGGCGCCGTCGATCGTCATCATGACGACCAGTTTCGTGCGGATCGTCGTGGTGCTGTCGCTGCTGCGCACCGCGCTCGGCCTGCAGCAGTCGCCGCCCAATGCCGTGCTGGTGTCCCTGGCGCTGTTCCTGTCGGCCATCGTCATGGCCCCGACGTGGACCGCGGCCTACGATTCCGGCATCCGCCCCCTGCTGGACCAGCAGATGGAGCTGCCCCAGGCCTTCGACGCCGCGGCCGAGCCGGTGAAGACCTTCATGCTCAGCCAGGTGGGTGAAAGCGACCTGGCCCTGTTCACCCGCCTGTCCCAGATCGAATCCGGCGTGTCCGCCGAAGATTTGCCGCTCCGCGTCGTCACCCCGGCCTTCATGATCTCCGAGCTCAAGCGCGCCTTCGAAATCGGCTTTCTGCTGTTCGTGCCCTTCCTGGTCATCGACCTGGTCGTGGCCAGCGTGCTGATGTCCATGGGCATGATGATGCTGCCGCCCGTGGTCGTCAGCCTGCCCTTCAAGCTGATCTTCTTTGTCCTGGTGGACGGCTGGCGTCTCGTCGCCGGCTCGCTGGTCGAAAGCTTCCAGCGCGGCGCGGGCGGGGGTTAGAGCCCCAGCGCCCGGCGGAAGTGGAGCTCGAAGCCAAAGAATCCGGTCCGGTCTGGCAGATCGTCGGCCGCTGGACCTTCTGATCCGCCGATCCGCGGAAAAGGACGGCGGGACGCGCACGCGTCCCGCCGTTTTCGTTTCTACGAGACCTTGCCGGAGGTCGAACCGCTGGCGGTCGTGCGGGCGCCGGTCGCTACCACGCCGGCCATGTCGCCGCCCGCCTGCTGGACCCGAAGGTTGTTCTGGACGTGCTTCACGCCGGAAATGCGCTCGACGCAGTCCTCGGCCCGACGCTTGTCCGCCCGGCTGGCCACCGTGCCATTGAGCGTGACCTCGCATTCGGAGACGGCCACCTCGATGTCGGAGGCGTCCAGCCAGCGGTCTTCCGTCAACCGGTCGTTCACATCCTCGCGGATGCGGTCGTCCGAGCGCCGATAACCCTTCGGGCCCTTGCCCCAGTTGGCGCCGCGTTCGCCGGCGTAGTAGTCGCGCTCATAGGCGGCGTCGTCGTCCGAGAACATGCCGGTGACGGCCTCCTTGGTGCGCTCCCACCAGTTGCCCTCATGGTCGCGGCGGTGCTCGGACCGGTCGCGACGGTCGCGGTCAGCGCCATGATACTCGGTCCCGCCGTAGTCCCACCGGCCCTGGAACCGCGACGTATAGGGGTCATAGCCCTGACGGCCCCGGCCATAGTCGCGCGCCTGCGACTGCGGATAGCGTCCCTGGGCGTAGTCACGCTCGCCGCGCGACTGGCTCGCATCGCGGGGCCGGGCCTCATCCCAGGCCGGGCCGTAGCGCCCCGTGTACTGATCCTGGCTGTAAGCGGTCCAGTCCGGCTCGCGGTCCAGATGCACGCCGGGGCGGCCGAAATCCTCGCGACGCTCGCGTCCCCAGGCACGCTCCGGGCCAAAGGTGCGATCCTCTCGACCCTGCCAGGCCTCGCGGCGCTCCCAGTCGCCGCCGCCTCGCCTGCGTTGCTCGTGATGCCGGGAATAGTCGTTGCCATAGCGGTCGGTCATGATCGCCTGCTCCTCTGAAATGACCTGCAGGAGCCGGGCGCCGCGTGCGCCGGCTTCCGTCCGATCAACCGAACGGGCGGCGAATTGTTCGCGGGTCAGTTCAGGCTGCTATGGCGGCGTCACCGCCACCCCCCGCCCAGGGTGGCCTCTTCCGCGGCCGGATTGGCGGGCCGGGCGATCAGGCCGGTCTGGGTGATCCACACCTCGTATTCGCCGCCATCGACCATCGGCATGGCCGCGCCGGACCCGTACAGGGTGTCGACCGCCTCGCCCAGGAACGGGAACCGCCGGCCCAGCCGCCAGGCGTCGATCCACCAGCGCTCCAGCCGCGGATCGCGCGGGGGCCTGAGGCTATGGACACTGCGACGGGCGTTGAGCTCGTCCTCGGTCTCGATGTAGCGCCCCGACAGGCGGTCCAGCTGGTATTGGCTGTCGAGGCCCAGCACATTGGCCCAGGGCTCCCACTTCAGGACCCGCGCTTCGACTCGCCATTCGTCTCCGTAAAGATCGTAGATTCCCGCACGGCCGTCCGGATAGACCTCGCTCGGCGGCTCGGTCAGCTCGGCGGAAAAGTGCCGCGGGCCGATCTGCTCGGTCCGGATCGTCGCCACCGGCCGTTCGAAAGTCAGGCGCTGATAGGTCTGGACATCCATACCGACCAGGCCCGCGATGACCCCCGCGGCCGCCACCGCCCCGCCGCCGACGGTTCTGAGCAGCCCTGATATCGGCCGGCCTCCGAACACCGCCCCCAGCCCCGCCAACAGGGTGATCCCGCCGACCAGCGCCAGGAACCCCGGGATCAACCACCACCACCAGTCCACGCGCGGCCTCCGTCAAGCTTGGCGGCACCTTAGCGCACAACGGTCAGCCAGGGCGCCGCCTCTTGTCGCAGGCGAACGGCCAAGCCTCGCTTTCGCCTCATCGCGCGGTATTTTCCGCGCATCCGAAACTGCCAAAGAGACCCCCGGTGATCGATCCCGCCTCGGCCGCCTTCATCCTGGCCATGCTCATGGGCCCCGCCGGCCCTCTCGCTTCCGAAGTCTCCGACGTGGCGCCCCTGGCCGCCGCCGAGGTCCGGGAGCCGGAGTGGCGCATGCGGGCGACCCTGTATCACCAGGGCGGCGGCGGCGCGGGTCCGCGGGACTCTCTGGGCTGTCCTCCGGTGGCCATGCGCACGGCCGCGGCCGACCGCAACGTCGCCCCGCGGCGCAGCATCATCTTCATTCGCGAGACGGTCGGCATCCGCATGCCGGACGGCAGCCTGCACGACGGCATCTGGTACGTCTCGGACGTCGGCCCGGCCATCCGCGGCCAGCGCATCGATCTGTTCACCGGCATGGGCCGATCCTCGATGGACCCGATCATGCACCTGAACACCGACCACCTCAGCGTGGTGCGGATGGGGACCTTCGAAGGCTGCCCGCCCCGGGACTAGATTGCTCTAACGGGTAAGGCCGCGGCCGATCATGACGATCGAAGCCAATGTCGTGCCTCCCCCGACAGTGAGGCAGAGCCCGCGAAACGCCGGGAAATAGTCCGGCACATTGAGCACGCACGCGCCTACGAGGCCGAGGACCATACCCCATAGGACCTCCGGCCTGATGGGTTCGGGTTTCACCCTCTCAGCGCCCTAGGCCGCTCCGCCCGCGCCGAAGTCGAAGTCCTTGCGCGCGGTGATGATGGTCACGATGAAGCCGGCCATGACGTCCAGCAGGACCATCACGGTGATCAGAAAGAAGGTCGCGGTCGCGAAGCTCGGGAAGAGCAGAAACTCGACCAGGCAGAAGATGAACAGCACCATCGACAGGGCGTGGTTCACGATCGCGACCTTCTGGCTCGACGTCGACTTCAGCAGCTCGAAGAACAGCAAGATCAGCGAGAACAGGACCAGCAGATCGCCGACCCCCATCACCCACCGGCCGCCCGACGGCATCGTCATCCCGATCAGCTCCTGTCGGAGCGCAATGTCCGCTGTGATGCCGGGGTCATTCATCCCCGCCAAAACGAAGATGTTGTAGAGGATGAAGGTGATGAACAGCAGCGGAAAGGCGGTCAGCATCGTGGGTCCCCTGCGACTTGGCCGCTCACTGATATCCCTGTTCGCCCGGCCCTGAAAGCGGACAGCGCTCGTTACGAGAGCCGCCGCCTCAGGCTTCCGTGACATCGCCCGGGTTCCGGGATCTGGTGCGCAGCCACATCACGCCCAGCAGGTCCGACAGGGCCGCCCACAGCCGGCCGAGGTTGGTGTACTTCGACCGCCCCGTCTCTCGGCCCCGGTGGCCCACATCCATGAACAGGTTCTGATAGCCCTCGCGGATCATCAGGGCCGGCAGGTAGCGGTGGATGTGATC
>CAMPGL010000072.1 GCA_946885435.1 uncultured Brevundimonas sp.
GGAAGGGCGGCATCTACAACTTCGTCACCAAGCGCGCCGACTGCCGCGGCGACCGCTCCAAGGTGTCCTGGACCCAGGTCGAAACCGGCTCGGCCGTGACCTGGAAATATCCGTCCTGCCTGCTGAAGGGCGAGGGCTCGTCGGGCGAGTTCTATTCCATCGCCATCACCAACGGCCGCCAGCAGGCCGACACCGGCACCAAGATGGTGCACCTGGGCAAGAACACCCGCTCGCGGATCATCTCCAAGGGCGTTTCGGCGGGCCGGTCGTCCAACACCTATCGCGGCCTGGTCTCGGCCCATCCAAAGGCGACCGGCGCGCGCAACTTCACCCAGTGCGACAGCCTGCTCATCGGCAAGGATTGCGCGGCCCACACCGTGCCCTACGTCGAGGCCCGCAATGGACACGCTCAGTTCGAGCACGAGGCCACCACCACCCGCCTGTCCGAAGACCAGCTGTTCTACGCCATGCAGCGCGGCCTTTCGCAGGAGGAGGCGGTCCAACTGCTGGTCAACGGCTTCGTCCGCGAAGTCCTGCAGGAACTCCCGATGGAGTTCGCCGTCGAGGCGCAGAAGCTGGTGGCGATCAGCCTTGAGGGGAGCGTGGGATGATCGCCCTCCTGGCCGTCGCCGCGCTCGCCCAACAGTCCGTCTCGCCGCCTGAGGCCGCCTCACTGCGCCCGGTCGAACTTGCGGAGCTGGTGACCGATCTGCTGCCGGCCGAAGGCTCCGCGCAGCGCGGCTGGACGCCCGCCGAGGATGCGCGCATCGCGTGGATCACGCCCGACCCCTCGCCGAGCGGCGAACATCTGGGCTTGGCGCGCGTGACCGTCGCGGGCCAGGCCTCGACCTTCGAGGGCCGTGAACTGGCCTGGTCGGTGGTCGTTCGGCCAGACCTGATCAAGATCGAGCCCGGCACGCCGCAAATCTATTGCTTTGGCGCCGCCTTCACGGGCTGCAGCTTCTCGCCGGCGGACGCACTGGAAGGTCTCGACCTGCGTCCTGTCTGCGCCGATGACTTCGGCGGTTTCAGCCGCGTCGAGGTCTATGAAGCGACCGCCGAAGGTCGACGCGCCTTCGTGCGCCACACCCTGAGCGGCGACGCCGAGGGCGCCAACGCCTGGCTCGAAATCTCGCTTGCTCCGCTGGCGTGCGAAATCTGATGACCCAGCCCTGGTTCCACATGGACGGCAGCATCTTCCGCATCCGGCCGGTGACCCGCGCCGGCTGGACGGTGGCCCTCACCGCCTTCGCGGTGGACGTGCTGCTCGCCCTAGCCGCCGCCGTGGCGGTCTTCACGACCGACGACCTCAAGTGGGTGCTGCTGCCCGTGGTCGGCTTCCCTGCGGTGCTCGCCGTCCTTTTCCTCATCATCGCGGCCACCACGCCGCGCACCGGTTCGCGCTGAATGCTCTCGATCAACGACCTCTCCGTCTCCGTCGCCGACAAGCCGATCCTGAAGGGGCTGTCCCTCCAGGTCCCCGCCGGCGAGGTGCACGCCGTCATGGGCCCGAACGGCGCGGGCAAGTCGACGCTTGGTTATTCGCTGGCCGGTCGGCCCGGCTATGAGGTCACCGGCGGATCGGCCTCCTGGAACGGCGAGGACCTGCTGGCGCTCGAGCCCGCCGAGCGCGCGGCCAGGGGCCTGTTCCTGTCCTTCCAGTACCCGATGGAGATCGCCGGCGTGCCCGCGCTGACCTTCGTGCGCGCCGCCGTGAACGCCCAGCGCCGCCAGCGGGGCGAGGACGAGATCACCGCGCCGGAGTTCCTCAAGCGCGCCCGCGAGGCCGCCAGGGCGTTGAAGATGGACTTCGACATGCTCAAGCGGCCGCTTAACGTCGGCTTCTCGGGCGGTGAGAAGAAGCGCATGGAAGTGCTTCAGATGGCTATGCTTCAGCCGTCGCTTCTGATCCTCGATGAAACCGACTCCGGCCTCGACATCGACGCGCTCAAGGTGGTGGCCGACGGGGTGAACGCCCTGCGTTCGCCGGACCGTTCGATGCTGGTCATCACCCACTACCAGCGCCTGCTCGACTACATCCGGCCCGACCGGGTGCATGTGCTGGTCGCCGGTCGCATCGTCGCCTCGGGCGGGCCCGAGCTCGCGCTCGATCTGGAGGCCGAGGGGTACGACAAGTACCTGGCCGCCGCCTGATGGACCTAGCCGCCCGCATCGATCTGAACGACGCCGAGACCTTCCCGTCCCGCCGCAGCGAGGACTGGAAGTACACCGACGTGCGCCGCTGGCTGCGCGCGGTGCCAGAGCCGGCCGAGCCGTTTGACGTGAAGCCGCTTACCGGCGTGTTCGGAGGCATTTCAGGCGAGTACCCGCCTCATGAGACCGTCTTCGCCAACGGTTCCTTCCTGCACATGACCGCCCACCCGGATGAAAATTTCGGCGGCAATCAGGTCACCATCTTTGGCCGGAAGGATGTCGCGGGCCGCTCGCTCGCGCCGCACCTCGAAATCCTTCGGTTCGTGAGTTTGGCCAATGGCGAAGGCTGGCAGGCGTCAGTCGGCTTCACCGCGGGGCCCGGCGACCACGTCGTGCTGCTGGAGAGCTACGAGGGCCAAGGAAGCTACGTCGGCAACGCCGTGCTGAACATCGCCGTCATGGAAGGCGCTCGACTTGAGCGGATCGTCCTGGCCGACGACTCGGACGAATCCCTCAGCTTCTCACAGGCCAATGTGACCCTCGCGGCCGGCGCCGCATTCTCCCAGACCGTCCTCACCACTGGCGCCAAGCTCCAGCGCCTCGAGACCCGCGTGCGCCATCCGGGCGAGGGCGCGGCCGTCCGGCTCGACGGTGCCTATCTCCTGGCCGGCGCCCGCCACGCGGACCTGACCACCGAGGTCGACCACGTCGGCCCGAACGGCCTGACCGACCAGCTGGCCAAGGGCGTCGTCCGCGACAGCAGCCGCGGCGTCTTCCAGGGCCGTATCGTGGTCCGCAAGGGCGCGGACGGCACGGACGCCCGCATGGGCCACCACGCCCTGATCACCTCCGAACGCGGCGAGGTCGACGCCAAGCCGGAGCTGGAAATCTACGCCGACGACGTTTCCTGCGCACACGGCAATACCGTCGGCGCGCTGGACGAGCAGGCGCTGTTCTACATGCAGCAGCGCGGCATCCCCGCCGAGACGGCGCGGGTCATGCTGACTGAGGCCTTCGTGATGGAGGTGGTCGACCGCATCGGCCACGAGGGCGCACGCGAGGCCGTGCGCGCCTGGCTGTCGGAGCGGCTGTGATGGCCTTCGACGCCTACGCCATCCGGGACCAGTTCCCGATCCTGTCGCGCCAGGTGAACGGCCGGCCGCTGGTCTATCTGGACAACGCCGCCTCGGCGCAGAAGCCGCGCGCGGTGATCGAGGCCATGACGGCGGCGATGGAGGGCTCCTACGCCAACGTCCACCGCGGCTTGCACACCCTGGCCAACGAGGCGACCGAGGCGTTCGAGGCCTCGCGTGCATCCGTCGCCCGGCTGCTGAACGCCACGGCCGAGGAGATCGTCTTCACCAAGGGCGGCACCGAGGCCCTGAACCTGCTGGCCTCCTCGATCGGCCAGACGCTCCAGGCCGGCGACGAGGTGGTGCTGACCCAGATGGAGCACCACTCCAACATCGTGCCCTGGCACCTGCTGCGTGAGCGCAAGGGCGTCGTCCTGCGCTTCGCCCGCATCCGCGACGACGGCTCGCTCGACCTTGATCATCTGATGAGCCTTCTGGGCCCGCGCACGCGCGTGGTGTCGGTCGCCCACATCTCGAACGTCCTGGGCACCATGAACCCGGTGAAGGCCATCGGCGAGATGGCGCACGCGGTCGGCGCCCTGATGGTGGTCGACGGCTGCCAGGGGGTCGTCCACGCCGCGCCGGACGTGAAGGACCTCGACTGCGACTTCTACGTCTTCACCGGCCACAAGCTTTATGGACCCACCGGCATCGGTGTCCTCTACGGCAAGGCCGAGCGGCTGGCCGCGCTCCCGCCCTATCAGGGCGGCGGCGAGATGATCGAGACCGTGTCCGAGGAGTTGGTCCGCTACGCCGAGCCGCCGCGCCGCTTCGAGGCGGGCACGCCGCCGATCCTGGAGGCCATCGGCCTGGGCGCCGCGGTCGAGTGGTTCATGGCCCAGGACCGGCAGGCCATCCTCAGGCACGAGCACGCCCTCTACGACCGCGCCTTCTCCCGGCTCGACGGCCTCAACTGGTTCCGCCCGCTCGGGACCGCCCCGGACAAAGGCGCCATTCTCGCCTTCACGGTCGAGGGCGCCCACGCGCACGACATCGCCCAGATCCTGGACCGTCAGGGCGTCGCCGTGCGCGCCGGCCAGCACTGCGCCGAGCCGCTGATGACCCGGCTGGGGGTGACGTCGAGCGTGCGGGCCAGCTTCGCCCTATATAACACCCCGGAGGAGGCCGACGCCTTCGCCGACGCCCTGATCAAGGCCAGGGATTTCTTCGCGTGACGGACATGGACGACGGAACCATCAGCAAGAGCGACGACTTCGCCGCTGCCTGGGACGCTCCCCAGAAGGGCGCCTTGGATCAGGCCGAGCTCGACCGGCTGACCGACGAGCTGGTCACGGCGCTCAAGACCGTGTTCGACCCCGAGATCCCGGTCGATATCTACGAGCTGGGCCTCATCTACCGCGTCGACATCAACGACGACCGCGACGTGGTCATCGATATGACCCTGACCGCGCCGGGCTGTCCGGTCGCGGGCGAGATGCCGGGCTGGGTCGAGGACGCCGTCCGCAAGGTCGAGGGCGTGCGCTCGGCGACCGCGCGCCTGGTCTTCGATCCGCCGTGGGATCCCTCCAAGATGAGCGACGAGGCCAAGCTCGCGCTCAACATGTTCTGACCATGGACGTCCAGACCGCCACGCCGCGCCGCCGCGAACGGCCCAAGGTCGTGACCCTGACCGAGGCCGCCGCCGCCCGCGTGCGCGAAATCCTCGCCCGCGCCGACAAGCCTTACGTGGGCCTGCGCGTCGGGGTGAAGAACGGCGGCTGCGCCGGCCAGGAATACGTCGTCGAATACGCCGAGACCGCCGGGCCGCTGGACGAGGTGGTCGAGGACAAGGGCGTGAAGATTCTCATCGAGCCCAAGGCCGTGCTGTTCCTGCTCGGTTCCGAGATCGACTACGAGACCACCCGACTGGCCGCGAAGTTCGTCTTCCGCAATCCGAACGAAACCGACGCCTGCGGCTGCGGCGAGAGCGTCACCATCCAGCCGGCGGCGCCGGTCTGATGGCCTACGACCCGGCCTTCGGGGACTGGGTCAGGGACCATCTGCACGGGCTGGGCCCCATCGAGATCCGGCCCATGTTCGGCGGCGCCGGCGTCAAGTTCGACGGCGCCATGTTCGCCATCCTCGACGACGGCGTGCTTTGGCTGAAGGCCGACGAGGCGCTCGCCCGAGACCTGCAGGCTGAAGGCGCGCGCCAGTTCACCTATCCGACCAAGGACGGCCGGCAGATGGCGATGGCTTACTGGTCGCTGCCGGAGACAGCTCTCGACGCCCCGGACGAGGCGGTCGGCTGGGCCCGCAGGTCGATCGCCGTCGCCGCGGCGAAGGCTGCGGCCAGCCCTAAGCGGCGCACGAAGAGCTAGGCCGCCTTCCGCTCGGCGCGCCGCACCTCATCAGGCGCCAGAACCTGCACTGCAGGGGTGACCGGCTGTCCGGTCGCCTCGGCGACCAGTTCCGCCGTGCGGCCTTCGATCATCGCCTCCAGCCGCGCCATGAACTCGGCGCGCTCCAGGCCGGGCGGGATGGGATCGAGGAACTCGATGGTCGCGGTCCCCGGGGTCTTGCGGAATTCCTCCTGTGGCCAGAACAGGCCGAGATTGGTGGCCAGCGGCACGACCGGCAGGTTGAAGTCGCGATACATGTGCCAGACGCCGGTCCGATAGCGGAACTTCTCGCCGACCTTGGCGAGGTTGCCTTCCGGATAGATCAGGATGCGCCGGCCTTCGGCGTGGGCGCGTGCGGCGTTCTCGGCCAGCGCCTTGCGCGCTTCGTGCCCGCCGCAGTTATTGACGACGATGGCGCCCAGCTTCTGCAGCACGTTCCCGAGAAGCGGGAACCGCTCCAGGTGGTCGCCGGTGACGAAGGCCAGGTCGCCGAACTGGTCATAGACGGAAAACCCGTCGCCCCAGCTCTGGTGCTTGGCCGCGATGATGAAGGCGCCCTCAGGCAGGCGTTCCTTGCCGCGGGCCTCGATCCGGATGCCCGCCAGCAGGCGCATCGCCTGGACCATCCGCCGGACGTACTCGCGGATCACCCACTGGACCGCGCGGCGGCCGGGCGCCAGGGCGGCGAAGGCGGCCGTCAGCGTGTAGCCGATCGACAGAACCCAGTAGGCGATGTTGAAAGCGAGACTTCTCATCCGCGAAGTCTAGCCCTGACCCCTGGGCGGTGTCAGGCGGCCTTCTCCAGGCCGCCGGCGACGGTCACCCTGTTCCGGCCGCCACGCTTGGATGCGTAAAGCGCCTGGTCGGCGCGGCCCAGCAGGCAGGCCGGGGTCTCGCCGCGCTCCCAGTGGGCCAGGCCGATGGAGATGGTCACGGCCCCCAGCTCCTCGTTGGTCGAGCGCCGCTTGAGGACGCGCGAGCCGATCTCGCTGCGCACGGCTTCCATAAGGGCCTCGGCGCCGGCGGCGGCCGCCCCCGGGAAGATCACCGCGAACTCCTCGCCGCCATAGCGGGCGGCGACGCGCGGCGGGCTGGCGACGCGGGACAGGACGCTGGCGACGTACCGCAGCACCTGGTCGCCGGTCTGGTGGCCCCAAGTGTCGTTGAAGCGCTTGAAGTGGTCGACGTCGAGCACCGCCAGGGTCAGCGGCTGGCCGGCGGCGGCGGCCTCGGCGCAACGGCGCTCGAGCTCGTCGTCGAAGGCCTTGCGGTTGGCCAGGTTGGTCAGGGCGTCGGTCATGGCGTCGCGCCGGACCTGCTCCAGGTGCTCGCGCAGCTTCGCCACTTCCTTGGTGGAGGCGGCCAGACGCTGTTCGAGCGCAGAGTTTTCCTCGCGGGCCTGGACGGTGGCGCGGGTCAGGGTCTGGATCACCTGCTTGACCTGCGGCGCGTCGGCGGCCTGCAGGCCCTCGCCGGCTTCGGCCAGGGTTTCGCCGTAGGCCGCCTGGGAGCGCTGGGCCTCCGCGATGGCGGCGCCGACGCTGTTCAACTCCCGCGACAGCTGGGCTCCGGCGTCCCGGATCTCCTCGGAGAGTCGCGCGCGGGGCAGGAATTCGGTGGCGAGGCGCTCGGACTCCTCGTCGCTCAGCACCCCGTCCTTCAGGATGCGATCGATTTCCTTGGCCAGGGGGCTTTCCGGCTGGCCGAGGTAATGCAGCCAGAGCTCGAAGTTCAGGGGCGTCGGCCAGACTCCGGCGCGCTCCATCGACTGCAGCGCATTCTTCGCCAGGTCATAGGCCGCGGGGCCCCTGAGCGTCGTGTCGACATCGGCGGTCATGCATCCCCCTCGGCCAGACGTTCTGTCGGGTCGCGGGCAGACTAGGCCGCCAAGCGTAACGGCCGGATTAAGCCGGCTCGTTCTTTTTCGATTTCGTGGGCAGAGGGGCGGCGCGCAGCAGGAAAGCCGGCGTCGAATCGCCAAAGCCGGCGGCGCGGGGGCCGTCGTCCTCGTCGCGGCGGCCGCGTGAGCGGTCGCGTCCCTGATCGCGCTCGGAGCGCGCCGAGCGGCTCTCGGCTTCGCCCCGAGGAGCGCGTTCGCGGCGCGGTTCGCGGCCCCGACGGGGTTCGCGCTCGGGGGGGACCTCAGCGGTGGCTTCGACGCTCTCAGCGGCCTCGGGGGCCTCGACCGTGGCTTCGGTCGGCGCCTCCGTGCGCTCAGCGCGGTCGCCTCCGCGGCGGCGACGGCCACGGGTGCGGGCTTCACGGACCTCGGGTTCGGCTTCCGGCGTGGCGACAGCTCCGTCCTCGCGCGGCTCGGCCTTGATCGGCTCCATGGAGGCGGTCTGACCGTGGTCGGCGATGGGGCGAGGGCGCCGGTCGCGATCACGGCTGGTGCGCGGCTTGTCGCGACCGCTCTTGGCGCGCGGCTCGCTCTTCACACCCGTCAGGTCGAGATCCAGCGTGATCTCCACCGGCTCCATCTTGATGAGCTTCAGGACCTTGTCCAACGACCGGTCGTCGTTGGGCGTGACGATCATGAAGGTCTGGCCCTTGCGGCCAGCCCGGCCGGTCCGGCCGATGCGGTGCACGTAGTCGTCGGCGTGGTGCGGCACGTCGTAGTTGAAGACGTGGCTGACGTCCGGGATGTCGAGGCCGCGGGCGGCCACGTCGGACGCCACCAGCAGGCGCAATTCCCCCGAGCGGAAGTCCGCCAGGGTCTTCATGCGCAGGCTCTGGTCCAGATCGCCGTGGATCGGCGCGGCGTCGAAGCCATGCACCTTCAGCGACTTGGCGACGATGTCCACCTCGGACTTCCGGTTGCAGAAGACGATGCCGTTCTTGACGTCGGCCCGCTCGATCAGGGCGCGCAGCGCCATGCGCTTGGCCTTGGGATCGCCGTTGGAGATGCGGACCAGGTTCTGGGTGATGGTGTCGGCGGTCTGGGCCGGACGCGAGACCTCGACCCGGGTCGGATCCTTGAGGAACTGCGTCGTCAGCCGGGTGATCTCCGGCGGCATGGTGGCCGAGAAGAACAGGGTCTGGCGGCGCGGCGGCGTCAGCTTGAAGATGCGCTCGATGTCCGGGATGAAGCCCATGTCGAGCATCCGGTCGGCCTCGTCGACGACCATGATCTGCACGCCGGTCAGCAGCATCTTGCCGCGGTCGAAGAGGTCGAGCAGTCGGCCCGGGGTGGCGATCAGCACGTCCACGCCCTTGTCGAGCGCCGAGACCTGGTCGCCCATCGATACGCCGCCGATCAGCAGGGCCCAGTTGAGCTTGGTCCCCTTGGCGTATTTGGCGAAGCTTTCGGCGACCTGGTCCGCCAGTTCGCGGGTCGGGGCCAGGACCAGGGCGCGCGGCATGCGGGCCTTGGCCCGGCCCGAAGCGAGCCGGTCGATCATCGGCAGGGTGAAGGCGGCGGTCTTGCCGGTGCCAGTCTGGGCGATGCCGAGGACGTCACGCCCGGCGAGCGCCACGGGAATGGCCTGGGCCTGAATGGGCGTGGCGGTGGTGTAGCCGGTGTCGGCTACGGCCTTCAGCGTGGACGCCGAAAGGCCAAGGTCGGAAAATTCAGTCATTTCTCTCGGATTGGAGCGAGCCCTTCCGCGACAGGCGGGGTCGCCAGGCGCGAGGAGAAAGGCTCCGTTGGGTGCGTCAGAGCCGCCCAGTCTGGGGCGAACGGGCGGCGCGCATCGCCAAACCTGCTCCGTAGCAGCCGCCTAGATAAGGATTTCGCCTCGAAAGTCAATGTTCGCCGTCCGCCCGGCCTAAGCGTCGCAACGAAAAACCCCCGGCGGATTGCTCCGCCGGGGGCTCATCACGTCGTCGATCGACAGGGGGGCTGAAGACTTAATCGACGACGTAATACCGTCCGTAGGCGTCGGGGCAGACCCGAACGCGGCGCTGGCCGTAGCGGCCTTCGCGAACCGTGGACCAGCGGCACTGGCCATACTGTTCGCGGCCGTAGCCGTAGCCGCTGTTGCGGTAGTCTCGGTCGTAGCCGCGGTAGTCGCGGTCATAGCCACGGGTGTCGTAGCCGCTCTGGCCGTAGCCATACTGGCCATAGCCGTACTGGCTGTCGTAGCGGCGGCCGTACTCGTCGTACTGGCTTTCGCAGGCGGCGTTGTCGCGGCCGACGCTGGCGCCGATCGCCGCGCCCAGGACCGCGCCGAGCACGCCGCCTTCAGTGCGGGCGCCGTCCGAAGCGATCGAGGAGCCGGCGGCGGCGCCGATGGCCGCGCCGATCAGGCCGCCCGCGGTCGAGCCGCGGCGCTGGTCGCGCTGACACGGATCGTAATAGCCCTGCTGGCCGTAGCCGTAGGATTGTTGGTCATAACCGTAGCCGTACGACTGGGCCGAGGCGGCCGAGGGTAGGGCGATGGCGCCGGCGGCGACAGCCATGGCTCCGGCGGCGGCGATGCGATTGCGAAGAGACATGCTGTTGCTCCCGTTCTGTCTGGCGGTGCGGGATCAACCATCGATCTCGCCTTCCGTTGCAGCCGTTCTAGCCAGGTCAAGCTGAACGGCCGTTGAGGGAGGCGTTCATGTTCGTTCATCTAGATTACAAATGCAGGGCGCTTCCGCGCGCGCGCGGGCTTTGGCACAAGCCCCCATGCGT
>CAMPGL010000073.1 GCA_946885435.1 uncultured Brevundimonas sp.
GTCATCGACCACCGACGGCAGGGTGTAGAGATACAGGCCGTCCTCGCGGATCAGGACCGGGTCGGACAGCGAGGCGGTGTCCACCTCGCAGCGGCCGCGCACCAGGTCGTCCCAGACCACGCGCTTGCCGTCGAGCTTGAAGCGCCAGTGCGGGCGGCGGCCCTCGGCCTCCAGCGCCGCGCGCTCCTCGTCCGTCAGGTTCAGCCCGGCCCGGTCGTAGATCGGCGGCTGACCGCGCGACAGCTGCACCTTGCGGCGGCGATCGAGCTCTTCCTGGGTCTCATAGCAGGCGTACAGCCGGCCAATGGCCTTCAGCCGCTCGGCCGCGGCGGCGTAGTGGTCGAAGCGCTTGGACTGGTTGTAACGCTCGCCCCAGACCAGGCCGAGCCAGGTCAGGTCGGTCTCGATGCCCTGCTCGTTTTCGGCCGTCGAACGCTCGAGGTCCGTGTCGTCGATACGCAGCACGAAGACGCCGCTGTTCGCCTGGGCGTACATCCAGTTGACGAGCGCGGTGCGGACGTTGCCGACGTGGAGCTTTCCGGTCGGAGACGGGGCGAAACGGACCTTCACGGTCATGGCGGGCGGACACCTTGAAATGCGGAGCGCGTCAGTCGCGCCCCGCACCGCTCAAGTCAAGGCGAGGACGGCGCGCCGAACAGGATGCGTAGCCCCTGGCGATAGGCGTCCGGCGCATTGGCGGCATGGGTTCCGCCCTCGATGCGGACGCCGTGCAGGCGCCAGGGCCGGCCTGGTCGCGCCTCCCAGGTCGAGAGCCACAGCGCGGCCTCCTCCTGCAGGTCGGGGCGGTCCAGCGTGCCGCTGGTGACGATCACCGACAGGTCGTCTCGCCCCGCCGGAGCCGCAGGCTCGAGCAGGCTTTCGATGCCCGGGGTGAGCGACGGATTGCTGGCGATGCGGCCCCAGAACAGATCCGGGTCGGTCAGGGCCGAATAGAGCACAAAGGCGCCGCCCCGCGACTGGCCGAACAGTATGCGGCGCGCGGCGTCCGAGCGGTAGCGCCCCTCGACCTCGGGGATCAGTTCTTCGACGAGGAACCGCTGGAAGGCCGCCGCGCCCGCCGCCTCCTCAATCACGCCCTCACCGGGCGTCTGGAAGTCGATGTTCCGGCGGTTCACCTCGGGCGAGAAGCCGCCGTAGGCGATGCCCACCACGATCGCTTCGGGCAGGCCGTCGTCATAGGTGAGGAACAGGTGGTTGGCCGCCAGGATGGGAAACAGGCTGTCCCCGTCCAGCAGGTAGACGGTTGGATAGAGCCGTTCGGCCGCGTGGTCGTAGCCGTCCGGCAGGCGGACATAGATGTGATAGGGCCGGCCGATCGCCTGCGACTGGATCGGGAAATAGTCGCCGCGCAGCGCCGGCAGATAATCCAGCGGCGTCGGCGCGCTCTGCGCCGACGCCGGCGCGGCCTGCGCCAACAGGGCGAACAGCAGCAAGGCTCCGAGACGTCGGAGCCTTCCCAAGATCAGTCGTCCCGGTGAACGCGCTCGCGGCGCTCGTGACGCTCCTGGGCCTCGAGGCTCAGGGTCGCGGTCGGTCGAGCGTCGAGACGGGCCAGCCCGATCGGCTCGCCCGTCTCCTCGCAGTAGCCGTAGGAGCCGTCCTCGATCCGGCGCAGCGCCTCGTCGATCTTGGAGATCAGCTTGCGCTGCCGATCCCGCGTGCGCAGCTCCAGCGCCCGGTCCGACTCTGACGACGCGCGGTCGACCAGGTCGGGGTGGTTCTCGGTCTCGGCCTGCAGGTTCACGACGGTCCCGCGGGACTCCCGGAGGATCTCCTCCTTCCAGGCCATCAGCTTCTTGCGGAAATAGTCGAGCTGCCGTTCGTTCATGAACGGCTCGTCGTCCGAGGGCCGATAGGCCTCTTCAACGAAATCAGACCTCAAAGCGGTCATCTAACCCCTCACGCCTACAAGCGCCCCCTGAGAAGCGAGGGAGCCATACACAGCCGCCGGAGTCGGTTCAACGTCGAGAACCTGACTTCACGGAAGCTTGCACGAAGAGGCTGGAGAACCGTGTCTTTCCGGCCTCAGGCCGATGTCCGGTACCGGACTTTGGCGAGCTCAACTGCGGCGCGCGTGTCGATATGGTCCAGCAGGTCAGCCAGGGCGGGATCATCGATCTGATCGCGCTGCTCCGCGCTCGCGCGCGCCAGGGCCTGCAGGGCCGAGGCGCCGTCCTCGCCGCCGAGCATCGCAAGCTTGAGCGCGTCGAGCCGATCCAGCAGCCCGCCGCCCCTGCGCAGCGCGCGCCTGCGGCGCTCTTCCGGGCCGTCGACCGCCTGGAGCGCGAGGAGCGCATCGACGGAGCCGACGCCGGCGACCCCGGCCACTGAGGCCGCCGCCGGCGAGGCCGCGCGAGTCCCGCCGGACACGGAGAAGCCGCCCTCCGCCTGTCTGGGACGGGAGGAGGACTGCGACGAGATCGGGCCGGCGCCGGTGACCTTCATGCAGCCAAGGTCTCCCTGCCCGGTCACCGAAACCTTAACGGCCGGGCAGATTCTGCCGCCCGGCGGCCAAGGGCGACCATTAACCAATTGCGCCGCTGAAAACACTCAACATTTTCCGCCGAAAGCTGGCACGCAATTCGCAGCCTGACCTTCGACTTATGCTTAACAGGCGTCGCCCATGACCCTCTTCCTTAGAGTCCTCGCCTTGGCCGCGGCCGTGCTGGCCTTCGCTGGCCCCGCCCTCGCCCAGTCGAGAATCAAGGACATCACCTCGGTCGAGGGCGTCCGGACCAACCAGCTGATCGGCTACGGCCTAGTCGTGGGCCTGAACGGCACCGGAGACTCGCTGAGGAACTCGCCCTTCACCCGCCAGAGCCTTGAGGCGATGATGGAGCAGATGGGCGTCAACATCCGCGACGCCAACGCCAACACCCGCAACGTGGCCGCCGTCATGGTCACGGCCGAGCTGCCGCCGTTCGCCACGCCGGGCTCCCGCATCGACGTGACCGTCTCGACCATGGGCGACGCCCGCAACCTGATGGGCGGCACCCTGCTGGTGACGGCGCTGGCCGGCGCCGATGGTCAGACCTATGCGGTGGCCCAAGGCTCGGTGCAGACGGGCGCGGTCTCGGGCTCGGGCGCCTCAGGCTCGTCCGTCACCCGAGGCGTGCCGACCGCCGGCCGCATCGCGGCGGGCGCGGTGGTGGAGCGCGAGACAGGCTTCGACCTGTCGTCCATGCCGATCGTGCGGCTGGCCCTGCGCAATCCCGACTTCACCACCGCCCAGCGCATCGCCCAGGTGATCAACGCCGTCCACCCCGGCACGGCCTACGCCGAGAATGGCACCGTCGTGTCGGTGCGCGCGCCCCAGGGCCGCGACATGGCCAGCTTCCTGTCGGGCATCGAGAACCTCAGCGTCCCGGTCGACAGCCCCGCCCGCGTCATCATCGACGAGGTCAACGGCGTCATCGTCATGGGCGACGACGTGCGCATCTCCACGGTCGCCATCGCCCAGGGCAACCTGACCATCAGTGTCCAGGAAAGCCCCGCCGTCAGCCAGCCCGAGCCCTTCTCACGCGGGGAGACCGTGGTCGTCCCTCAATCCGACGTCAGCGTCGAGGAAGAGCGCGGCCGCGAGTTGCGCATCGTCAACCAGGGCGCGTCCCTGTCCGACCTTGTGAACGGTCTGAACGCGCTGGGTGTCAGCCCGCGCGACATGATTTCCATTCTCCAGGCCATCCGCGCCGCCGGCGCGCTCCAGGCCGAAATCGAGGTGATGTGATGAGCGACCTCGCCGTCTCCCCGGACCTTGTCCGCTCCGTCCTGCCGCAGGTCCCCGGCGGCGCCGACGCCGCCCGCCTGCGCCAGGTGGCCGAGGACTTCGAGGCCACCTTCCTGTCCCAGATGCTCCAGCCGATGTTCGCCGGCCTCTCGACCGAGGCGCCCTTCGGCGGCGGGGCGGGCGAGCAGACCTGGCGGTCCTTCATGGTCGACGCCATGGCCCGGCGCGTGGCGTCCGGCGGCGGCATCGGCCTGGCCGACCACGTCCAGCGCGAACTGATCGCCATGCAGGGGGGCGCCGCCCCCGCAGCCTCGGAGCCCGTCTGATGGCCCTCTTCGCAGACAGCGCCGATGACCGCGTCGGCCAGCTCATCACCCTGACCGAACGCCTCACCGAACGCCTGGCCGAGGAGACCCGCGCCTTCGAGACCCGCCGACCTCAGGACGCCGTACCTGGCCTGGAAGAGACCCAGCGCCTCGCCAACGTCTATCGGCACGAATCCGCGCGGGTGAAGGCCGACCGGTCGCTGATCGACACCGCCGACCTGCAACAGCGCATGGCCCTGATGCGGGCGACCGAGGCCTTCGAGGCCGTCCTGGGCCGTCACGCCCGGGCGGTCGAGGCCGCCCGCACCGTCTCGGAGGGCCTGGTCCAGGCCATCGCCGCCGAGGTCGCTCAGGCCCGCTCGCCGGCCACCTACGGCGCCGCCGGCCTCGCCGCGAGCGGCGACATGCGTGCCGTCACCCTGAACCGCCAGGCCTGAGCTCGATCCGCCGCACCACCCCGATGGCGTCGAGGAAGTCCGCGTCATGGCTGACCACCAGCAGCGCCCCGTCATAGGCCGCCAGCGCCGCCTCGACGGCCGTGATCGAGGCCAGGTCCAGATGATTGGTCGGCTCGTCCAGGATCAGCAGCTGCGGCGGCCGTACGCCCGTCATCACGCACGCCAGGGCCGCCCTCAGCCGCTCCCCGCCAGACAGGGTCGAGACTCGCCGCTGCGCCGCCGTGTTGCGGAACAGGAACCGCGCCAGGGCCGCGTGAGCGTCGTTCGGCGTCGCCTCCGGATTGAGGCGGCGATAGCCCTCGACCAGTGTCTCCCTGGGCCGCAGCAGGGCCGCTTCCTGGTCAAGCAGGGCCGCGTCCACGGGGCGTCGGACTACGCCGGCCGTGGGCTCCAGCAGTCCGGCGGCCAGCTTCAGCAAGGTGGTCTTGCCCGCCCCGTTCGGGCCGACGACGGCTACGCGCTCCGGACCGACGAGCTTCAGCGACACGTCCGCCAGAACCGGGCGGCCACCGGGCGGAGCCCAGCCCGCGCCGTCCAGCTCCAGCACCGTCTTTCCGGCCGCTAGTCCCGTGGTCAGCATCGGAATCGACAGGGCGCGCACCTGCTCGACCCGCTCGCGCGCCTCGGCCAGCGTGGCCTGGGCCTCCACCCGCCGGCGCTCCGCCAGCCGGTGCTCGCGGCCACCTGAATTCTCGGCGCGTTCGGCCATGGCCCCGAGCAGGATCTTGGGCTCCGAGCGCCGCATGGCGAAAGCCCGACCCGCCCGGTCCCGCCGCGCCTTCTTCTCCAGCGCCCGCTGCGCCTCCCGATCGACCTGGGCTCGCTGGCGCTCGGCGGCGTCGAGCTCACGTTCCGCCGCGGCCCGCTCGGCGGCTTTTCGCTCGGCGTAGAGGTCGTAGTTTCCACCGAAGACGGCGGCGCCCAGAGCCGACAGCTCCACAACCCGGTCCGTCTGGCGCAGCAGGCCACGGTCATGGCTGACCACCACCGCCCCACCCTTCCAGCGCCCCAGAATCTCGCTGACCAGTCGGCGCGCCTCGGCGTCGAGGTGGTTGGTCGGCTCATCGAGCACCAGCAGGTCCGGCTGAGCCAGCAGGAGGCCGGCGAGGCGCAGGCGCGTCTGCTCGCCGCCGCTGAGGCTGGCCGTCAGGCGGTCGAGCGCGAGGCCGGCCAGGCCGAGTTCGGCGAGGACCTGCGCCAGCCGTTCTTCCAGCGTCCAGTCAGCCTCGACCAGATCCGCGGCGTCGCCCTCGCCCGCGAGAACCCGTTTCAGCACCGCCAGAATTTCGGCGACGCCCAGGGTTTCGGCCGCCGTCTCGCGCGGACCGGGGACGGCGGCCTGCGGTAGCCAGCCGACGGAGGCCACGCGCGCCACAGCGCCTTGCGAGGGCTCAGCCAGCCCGGCCAGGATCCGCAGCAGCGTGGTCTTGCCCGCGCCGTTGCGTCCGACGACGCCGGTGCGCTCACGCCCGAAGGCGAGGCTCAGATTGTCGAAGAGAGTGTGGCCGTCAGGCGTGCGGGCGGCGACGCTGTCGAGCGTCACGAACGCGGATGCGGATGGCCTGGGGCTGGGGTCGGAGAAGGGCATAGGCGAGCACGAGCAGCGGAGCGGAAAGGGCGAGACCGATTTCCAGCGTGCTGATCATGACCGTCAGGCCTCCTCTACGAACTCGAAGCCCTCTGACAATGGGGCCCGCGGGCCCGCGGCGCAAGACCGGCGCGTAAGGCGGCGTTAGCCACGACCCTGGACGGATTTTTCATGGCTGCCTGCTACGCCCGCGCCATGCCGAACCGGTATCGCTTCCTGAGCTTGGCGTTCGTCGCGTCCGACCTGCTCCTCGAGGTCGACGAGTCTCGCACAATCTCCTTCGCCGCAGGCGCCACCGCCCTCCCAGGAGCGGAGGCCGCTGGGACTTATGAGCGTCGGCGGCTCGACGACATCCTCTGTCGGGCGTCGCTTCACGCGTTCCGTCGCGCCGTGACCGACCTTGCGCCCGGTCGCCGAATTGGCCCGCTGGACGTTCTGGTCCGCTGCGACGACGGCAGGGTCCGCAAGGCGGCGCTTCGCGGCTTCAGCGCTCCCCAGCTGGCGCCGGCCTTGTCGCTGGGCCTGAGCTGGGAGGGCGCCCCATTCGTTCTCGCCGCGGCCCCCCTGGCGACGACCGACGCGTTTCTGGAACAGGCGCCCGCCTCGATGGCCCAGTCGGGCGAACCGATGTCGGTCGCTTTCGTGGAAGTGCCAGGCCTGTCCCATCCACCCGCCTCGCAGGTGATGGACGTCGTCGCGGCGACCCTGCAGGAGGCCTCGCTGGATGGGCGGTCCGCCGCCAGGCTCTCGGACGAACGGTTCGCGGTCCTGAGAGCTCAGGACGACGAGCGCGACCTGGCCAGCCTCCTCCGCGAGGCGTGCGCCGTTGAAAACGTCGAGATCGACCCGGTGGTCGAGGTGGGCGGCCTGGGCGCCGATCCGCGTGCGGCCCTGCGAGCCCTTCGCTTCGCCATCGACGCCTGCATCACCGACGGCCCGGTTGAATCCGCCAGGACCTTCTCGTCCCGCCTGGCCGAAACCCTGAAGTCCGCCGCCGACTTCAGGCGGACGGCCCGTGACCAGGCCTTCGAGATCCACTTCCAGCCGATCGTGAGCCTGTCTTCGGGGGCCGTGCACCATCATGAAGTCCTCGCGCGCTTTCCTGCGGGTGACACGGGCGAGCTCATCCGCATGGCGGAAGAGCTGGACCTTATCCGCGCCTTCGACCTCGCCGTCCTGGAGAAGTCGCTGCGCGCCCTTCGGCAACCCGGCGCCGGCCTGGCCAAGCTCGCGGTCAATGTCTCGGGGGCTTCTCTGACAGACGACGCCTTCGTCTCGACCCTCCTGCGGCGGACGTCGGCTGAGCCGGGCGACCGTCGACGACTTATGGTCGAGGTGACGGAAACCGCCGCCCTCGAGGATCTGGCCGCCGCCCGCAGCCGGCTCGAGCGCCTAAGGAGCGCGGGCGTGAAGGTGTGCATAGACGATTTCGGAGCCGGCGCTGCCTCGTTCGAGTACCTGCGGTCCCTGCCCGTCGACATGGTCAAGCTGGACGGCTGCCTGACGCGCTCCATCCTGGTCGACGAGAGGTCCCGCACCATGGTGGGGCATGTCGTCGAACTGTGCCGCACCCTTGGCGTGCGCACCGTGGCTGAACAGGTGGAAACCCAGGAGGTCGCCGAGGCCCTGAGAACGCTGGGCGTGGACATGGCGCAGGGCTGGAGGTTCGGACGGGCCGCGCCAGAGCTCATCACCCGCCTGCCTGACGCCGGCGCCCCACGCCGCAAGGGCGCGGTGGCCGCCTGGGCCTGATGTTCCCATATTGTTCTTGCTGAAATCCGCGAATTGATGCCCATATGACGGCGTTGCGCCGGAGCCTTTGCGGCCCGGTTTGAGTTTCCGGATTCCATGAGCGACCAACAGGCCTTCATCCGCGTGCGCGGCGCGCGCGAACACAACCTCAAGGGCGTCGACGTCGACATCCCGCGCGGCGAGCTGGTGGTCATCACCGGCCTCAGCGGCTCAGGCAAGTCGTCGCTCGCCTTCGACACCATCTACGCCGAGGGCCAGCGGCGCTACGTCGAGAGCCTGTCTGCCTACGCCCGCCAGTTCCTGGAGCTGATGGGCAAGCCGGACGTCGATCTGATCGAGGGCCTGTCGCCGGCCATCTCGATTGAACAGAAGACCACCAGCCGCAACCCGCGCTCGACCGTCGGCACGGTCACCGAGATCCACGACTACATGCGCCTGCTGTGGGCGCGGGTCGGCGTCCCCTACTCGCCCGCCACCGGCCTGCCGATCGAGAGCCAGACCATCAGCCAGATGGTCGACAAGCTGTCCGCCCTGCCCGACGGCGAGCGCCTGCTGCTGCTCGCCCCCGTCGTGCGCGGCCGCAAGGGCGAGTACCGCAAGGAAATGGCCGAGTGGCAGCGCCAGGGCTTCCAGCGGGTCAAGATCGACGGCCAGTTCTACGCCATCGAGGACGCGCCGACCCTCGACAAGAAGTTCAAGCACGACATCGACATCGTCGTGGACCGGATCGTCACCCGCGCCGGCCAGGAGAGCCGCTACGCCGACAGCCTCCAGACGGCCCTGGGCCTGGCCGACGGCATCGCCGTGGCCGAGTGGGCCGACGTCAAGGAGGGCGAGACCGAGCCGCGCCGGCTGATCTTCTCCGAACGCTTCGCCTGTCCGGTCTCCGGCTTCACCATCGCCGAGATCGAGCCGCGCCTGTTCAGCTTCAACAATCCGGCCGGCGCCTGTCCGGTCTGCGACGGCCTCGGCCAGAAGCTGACCTTCGACGCCGACCTGATCGTGCCGGACCGCGACAAGACCCTGCACAAGGGCGCCATCGCGCCCTGGTCGCGCGGCCAGTCGCCCCTCTACACCCAGACGCTGCAGGCGCTCGCGCGTCACTACGGGTTCTCGATGGACAAGCCCTGGCGCGACCTGCCCGATCAGGCCCGCGACGTGATCCTGCAAGGGTCGGGCGGCGAGAAGATCAAGTTCGTCTATGACGACAACGCCCGGAAGTACGAGGTCTCCAAGCCCTTCGAAGGGGTGATGCCCAACCTCGAACGCCGCTGGCGCGAGACCGACAGCGCCTGGGTCCGCGAGGAGCTGGGCCGCTTCCAGTCGGAAACCCCCTGCGAAGCCTGCCTCGGCAAGCGCCTGAAGCCCGAGGCCCTGGCCGTGAAGGTCGCCGGCCTCGACATCGGCGAGGCGTCGCTGTTCTCGATCAAACAGGCTCACGCCTGGTTCAGCGGCCTGGAGGCCGACCTCACCGACAAGCAGCTCGAGATCGCCCGGCGGATTCTCAAGGAGATCAACGACCGCCTCGGCTTCCTGAACAATGTCGGCCTGGACTATCTCAGCCTCAGCCGCGCCTCGGGCACGCTCTCAGGCGGCGAGAGCCAACGCATCCGGCTGGCCAGTCAGATC
Organism: uncultured Brevundimonas sp.; assembly: GCA_946885435.1. Next base: position 9,502 of record CAMPGL010000073.1, read on the forward strand.
GGCTCGGGCCTGACCGGCGTCCTCTATGTGCTCGACGAGCCGTCCATCGGCCTGCACCAGCGCGACAACACCCGCCTGCTGGAGAGCCTGAAGGGGCTGCGCGACCTCGGCAACTCGGTTCTCGTCGTCGAACACGACGAGGAGGCCATCCTGACCGCCGACTACGTCATCGACATGGGCCCGGCCGCCGGCGTCCACGGCGGCGAGATCTGCGCCCAGGGCACGCCGGCCGAGGTCATGGCCAACCCGAAGTCGACGACCGGCCAGTACCTCTCGGGCCTGAAGGAGATCGAGCTGCCGCCTGAGGGCCGGCGGCCTCGCGACCCGAAAAAGGCGCTGAAGGTCATCGGGGCCAAGGGCAACAACCTCAAGGACGTCACCGGCGAGATCCCCGTCGGCCTGTTCACCTGCGTCACCGGCGTGTCGGGCGGCGGCAAGTCGACCTTCACGATCGAGACGCTCTACAAGGCCGCCGCGCGCCGCCTGAACAACGCCTCGGACGCGCCGGCGACGTTCGACCGGATCGAGGGGCTGGAGCATTTCGACAAGGTCATCGACATCGACCAGAGCCCGATCGGCCGCACGCCGCGCTCGAACCCGGCGACCTACACCGGCGCCTTCGGACCGATCCGCGACTGGT
>CAMPGL010000074.1 GCA_946885435.1 uncultured Brevundimonas sp.
TGCTGGCCGTCAGCCGCGCCATCGGCGAGACCATGATCGTGACCATGGCGGCGGGGCTGCAGGCGCGCATGACGCTGAACCCGCTGGAGAGCGTCACCACCGTCACCGTCCAGATCGTCACCCTGCTGACCGGAGACCAGGAGTTCAACAGTCCCAAGACGCTGTCGGCCTTCGGGCTCGGCCTGACCCTCTTCGCCGTCACCCTCATCCTGAACGTCATCGCGCTCCGGATCGTCCAGGCCTATCGGGAACAGTATGACTGACCGCGCCGACATCCGCGCCGCGGTCGAGGCCCGGCTCAAGCGTCGCCACCGGGCTGAGGCGCGCTTCCGCATCTATGGCCTGCTGGCCATCGCAGTGGCCATCGGCTTTCTGGCCATCCTGCTCGGCCGCGTGATCCAGCAGGGTCACACGGCCTTCTGGACCCATTCGGTCGAGCTGCCGGTTCTCATCGACCCCGCGCAGGTTGATCCGGCCTATCCCGCAGGGGCGAACTTCGACCAGATCATCGCCGAGCAGCTGGCGGTGCGCCTGGGGGCCGGCGATGCGCCCGAGGCTGTGGCGAAGGTGCGCGGCCTGTTGTCGCCCGACATGGGATTCCAGATCGCCGACCGGCTGCGTGAGGATCCTTCGCTCATCGGCAGGACGCTGGATATCGAGGCGCCGGTCAGCGACGAGGCCGACCTCTATCTCAAGGGCGAGATCGAACGCGCCTCGCCCGAGGACGAGCGCAACCTCAGCGACCGCCAGCTTGACTGGCTCGACAGGATGCAGGCCGACGGCCTGGTCGAGGCCCATTTCAACTCTGGCTTCTTCACGCGTTCGGACTCGACCCAGCCGGAGACGGCAGGTCTGCTGGGGGCCATCGTGGGCTCTGCGCTGATGCTGCTGGTGACCGCCGTCCTGGCCATTCCGATCGGCGTCGGCGCGGCCGTCTGGCTCGAGGAGTTCGCCCCAAAGAACCGCTGGACCGACGTCATCGAGGTCAACATCAACAACCTCGCGGCGGTGCCCTCGATCGTCTACGGCCTGCTGGGCCTGGCCGTCTTCATCGGCTGGATGGGCCTGCCGAGGTCCTCGCCCCTGGTTGGGGGCATCGTGCTGGCGCTGATGGCGCTGCCGACCGTGATCATCGCCACCCGCGCCTCGCTCAAGGCGGTGCCGCCCTCGATCCGCGACGCGGCTCTGGCGCTGGGCGCCTCGCGCACCCAGACGGTCTTCGCCCACGTCCTGCCCCTGGCCCTGCCGGGGGTGATGACCGGCGCCATCATCTCGCTCGCCCACGCGCTCGGCGAGACGGCGCCGCTGCTGATGATCGGCATGGTCTCCTTCGTGCCCGGCGTGCCCGAGGGAATCCTGTCGGCCGCCGGCGCCCTGCCGACCCAGATCTTCATCTGGGAGAACGCGTCGGAGCAGGCCTTCCACGAGCGCACCGCCGCGGCGATCATCGTGCTGCTCCTCTTCATGATCGTGATGAACGCCGTGGCCATCGTGCTGCGCAGCCGGCTGGAACGCAGATGGTGACCTCCATGGACATGACCTCCCCCATCGACACCCGACCGACGGTCTCGGCCGCGCCGGCCCGCGGCGACGCCCAGGCCGCGCCCAAGATCCGCGCCCGCGACGTCAGCGTCTTCTACGGCGCGAAGCAGGCCCTGTTCGACGTGTCGCTGGACATGGCCGACAAGTCGGTGACCGCCCTGATCGGCCCGTCGGGCTGCGGCAAGTCCACCTTCCTGCGCTGCATCAACCGGATGAACGACACCATCCAGGGCGCCCGCGTCACCGGCGCGGTCGAGATGGACGGCGAGAACATCAATGATCCGAAGCTCGATCCGGTGGCCCTGCGCGCCCGGGTCGGCATGGTCTTCCAGCGGCCCAACCCCTTCCCGAAGTCGATCTTCGAGAACGTCGCCTACGGCCCGCGCATCCACGGCCTGACGAAGTCCAAGTCCGAACTGCAGGACGTGGTCGAGCGCGCGCTGCGCCGCGCGGGCCTGTGGGCCGAGGTCTCCGACCGGCTCGACCAGCCCGGCACCAGCCTCTCGGGCGGTCAGCAGCAGCGCCTGGTCATCGCCCGCGCCATCGCGGTGGACCCGGAGGTCATCCTGATGGATGAGCCCTGCTCGGCGCTCGACCCCATCGCCACGGCCCGCATCGAGGAGCTGATCGACGAACTGCGCGAGCAGTACTGCATCGTCATCGTCACCCACTCCATGGCCCAGGCCGCGCGGGTCTCCCAGACCACGGCCTTCTTCCACATGGGCCGCATCGTCGAGACCGGCCGCACCGACGAGGTCTTCACCAAGCCGCGCGATCCGCGCACGCTGGACTACATCACGGGACGCTTCGGATGACCCTGCACACCGTCAAGGCCTACGGCGACGAGCTGAACCAGCTCACGGCCGACGTCGCGCGCATGGGCGGACTGGCCGAGGCCCAGATCGCCGACGCCGTCGAATCCATGGCCCGCCGCGACATCGCGCTCGGCGAGGCCGTGATCGAGCGGGACAAGCGGCTCGACGAAATGCTGCGCGACATCGAGCGCAAGGCGATCCGCCTCATCGCCCTTCGCCAGCCCGTCGCCTCGGACCTGCGGCGCACAGTGGCCGCCATGAAGATCGCCAACGACCTGGAGCGGGTCGGCGATCTCGCCAAGAACGTCGCCAAGCGGGGCCTGGCCCTGATCGAGGCCGAGCCGATCGCGCCCCTGACCCGATCCATCGAGCGCATGGGCCGGCTGGTCACCCTGCGCATGAAGGCGGTGCTCGACGCCTATACAGCCCAGCAGGTCGAGGCGGCCCTGAACGTCTGGTCGCACGACGACGACGTGGACGAGCACTACAACGCCCTGTTCCGCGAACTGCTCACCTACATGATGGCCGATCCGCGCACGATCACCTCCTGCGCGCACCTGCTGTTCATGGCCAAGAATCTGGAACGGATCGGCGATCACGCGACCAACATCGCCGAGATGGTTCACTACGAGATCACCGGCGACGAACTGCTCGACACCACCCGGCCCCGCGCTGAGTCGCCCCTGTCGCCGACCGTCGAGGAGGGAGACGATCAATGAGCACGCCCCGCGTCCTGGTCATCGAGGACGACGACGCCCTGGCGACGCTGGTCCAGTACAATCTCGAGAAGGAAGGCTACGACGTCGCCGTCGCAGGTGACGGCGAGGAGGGCCTGGTCCAGATCGACGAGCGGCTCCCGGACCTGGTCATTCTCGACTGGATGCTGCCCAAGGTCTCCGGCATCGAGGTCTGCCGCCGGCTGCGCAGTCGGCCCGAGACGCGCAACATCCCGATCATCATGCTGACCGCCCGCGGCGAGGAGAGCGATCGGGTCCGCGGCCTCGACACGGGCGCCGACGACTATCTAACCAAGCCCTTCTCGGTTCCCGAGCTGGCCGCCCGCATCCGGGCGGTGCTGCGCCGCATCCGTCCGGGCCTGGCCGACGATCGGCTGACGCACGGCGACATCGTGGTGGACCGGGTCTCCCACCGGGTGAAGCGCTCGGGCAAGGAGGTCCACCTGGGCCCCACCGAGTTCCGTCTGCTCGACTATCTGATGCAGCACCCGGGCCGGGTGTTCAGCCGCGAACAGCTGCTCGACGCGGTCTGGGGCTCGGACGTCTACGTCGAGGCCCGCACCGTGGACGTCCACGTCGGCCGGCTTCGCAAGTCGCTGATGCAGCACTCGGACGTCGACCCGATCAGGACCGTCCGCTCGGCCGGCTATTCGCTGGACCTGGAAGGCTAGGGCGTCAAAAGCGCGGGTAAACCCCGCGCCCTAGTCGAAAGTGATCCGGTCGACCCGGCGCGGCCGCAGGTAATGCGTCTGCGAGAAGCGCGTCAGGCCCGGCATCATGTAGTCGACGGGCGAGTCGTAGTCGTACGTTACCTCGCTCATGATGACGCTCTCGCCATTGGCGATGAGCCCCTCCGGGAGGGTGACGGTCGAGTTGGCCGACCGGGCGCTCATGCCCGAACCCCGGCTCCAGTCGACCCGCGCAACGCCGGACGAGTTGACCGTGACGCTGCTCACGCGCTGCGCCAGGGTGGTGGCGGCGAAGGGCTTCATGATCGTCGAGCCGACGGAGAAGATGTCGTTGATCTCGGCGGTGGTGACGACGTCGTCCTGCGAGATCAGGTCGGCGACCACCGAGGCGACGTGTCCGGTGCGCTTCTGGGCCATGAAGCCCTGGCAGAACTCCGACAGGCCGAAATAGAACGCCACCATCACCGGGGCCAGCATGGCGAACTCGACGGCGGAGACGCCGCGCCGGTCGCGCATCAGGGTCAGGAACGGCCGCCTCATTGATAGGGCTCGTTGCGGAAGGCGGTCGCCGAGGTGACCACGACATTGCCGTCGTTCAGCCTGGACAGGCCCTCGGCCATGAAAGGGGTGAACAGGGCCTGGCGCCACCAGGTGCGCACCAGGACGATGTCCTCGGCCGTGCCGGGCTGGAAGGTGAGATCGCCTTCATCGAAGGTCCCGCCGGCCATAGGATCCGGCGCGTCCGGGTCGTCGAACTGGGGCAGGACCCGCACATCGACCGTAAGCCGCGACTCGCAGTCGCCGGCGAAGATGCCCATCCGCTCACAGACGGCCTCCTTGAACGTCGCCGCCGTGCCCCCCGTCGTCTGCAGTTGTCCCGTGCGGATCTGACGGCCCGCGTCCATCGCCGCGTTCTCCAGCGTCGAGGTGAGGACGAAGACCCGCCCCAGCTCCAGGATGGCGAACATCATGAAGAAGAAGGGAAGGGCCACCATGGCGAACTCAACCGCCGTCGCGCCGCCGCGCGCCTTGCGGAAGCGTCCGGCGAAACCGCCGAGTTTGCGAACGATCGCCCCCACGGTCGCTCCTACCTATGGCGTCGGAGGCGGAGGTGTGGCCGCGCCGGCGGCCCCGCCGCCGCGCACGCTCGGTGCGCAGGTGCTGGAACAGGCCATGTCGGTCACGGTCGAGCCGCGCCACACCCTGACCTGGCCGGAGGAGGGGGCGCTGACCACCACCTCGCTCTGGTAGATGGTCCGGCCCATGCCATCGAGAACCACGACCTCGGTCACGCCGAAGCCGCGGCCGCTGATGAACAGGGTGTGCTCATCCACGACCGTCACGTCGGCGATCTGCGGATTGCCGACCACGACCGAGGCGGCCGCGCCGCGCAGGTTGAGCCGGGCGGTATGGTCGATCTCGACGCTGAGCGGACGGCTCTGCGCCAGCGCCGGCGCGGCGGCGCCCAGGGCGAGCAGCGAAAGACAGGCGATGATGCGGCGCATCGGGCCGACTCCATTTGAATCGTGCGCATGGGCGCGCGTGAGGAGAAATCTGGCCCGCAATCCTCAACAAACATTCAACACGCCCTGGAACCGTTGTCTCGCAACGGTTTGATGGCTCCGCGGCGGCCCATGGTTAAGCGATGTTTACAGTAAACATGCGTTCACCATAGAAAAGTCGGGGTTCACTATTCGCGCTTTACTTGGATTTAAGGAAGCCTGGCGCATTCTTCCCGTGTGATCAGGGAAGGCGGGCGACCGGCCGAAACCCTGGCCAGGTGTTCAAACGGTTGCTCATCCAAATCCAAGGAGAAGATCCATGTCCAAGTTCGTCACCAAGTTCCTGAACGACGAGTCCGGCGCCACCGCCATCGAGTACGGCCTGATCGCCGCCCTCATCGCCGTGGTCATCATCACGGCCGTCACCGCCCTCGGCTCGACCATCAAGACCAAGTTCAACGCGGTCGTGACCGGCATGGGCGGCACTGCCGGCGCCTAACGGCCGCCAGCGACGCCTAGTCAGGGGAGGCCCCGGCGGAAACGCCGGGGCCTTTTCCTTATGAGCTTCGCGGGCCCGTGGTTAAGATCGATTCACAAAGTATTCGAACTTTACTCTGTCGCCTTTACTTGACGGTAACACCGATGCGGTCAGATGGCGGTGATCAGGGGAGAGACGGGGGAAACCGCGCGACCCTGGCGAATGCAGCGTGCATGGATCCAAGGAGAAGCCCCATGACCAAGTTCGTGACCAAGTTCCTGAATGACGAGTCCGGCGCCACCGCGATCGAGTACGGCCTGATCGCCGCGCTCATCGCCGTCGTCATCATCACCGCCGTCACCGCGCTCGGCTCGACGATCAAGACCAAGTTCAATGACGTCGTGACCGGCATGGGCGGCACCGCCGGCGCCTAACGGCCCGACACCGACCAGACCAGGGAGGGCCCCGGCGGCAACGCCGGGGCCCTTTCCGTTTGCGGTGACGGAAACTTTACGCGGCCTAGCCTAGGGTCTCGGCCTCATCGCACGGAGCCCGTCAGGTGGAGCTGACCCTTCTGCTTCTTCTCAGCGTCCTGCCCGCCCTCGTCATCGCCGCGGGCCTGAACGACCTGACGACCATGACCATCCCCAACTGGATGTCGCTGGCGCTGATCGTCGGCTTCTTCCCGACCGCCCTCGCCGTCGGTCTCGAGCCGACTCAGATCGCCTGGCACCTGGGCGTGGCCGTGCTGGCCCTGTTCGTCGGAGCCGGGATGTTCGCCCTGAACTGGATCGGCGGCGGCGACGCCAAGCTGATGGCGGCGGCCTGTCTCTGGCTGGGCGTCACGGGGTCCGGCATGTTCCTGCTGTGGACCGGCGTGACCGGCGGCCTGTTCTGCCTCAGCCTGATCTTCGCGCGCGCCTATGCGCGTCCCTACGCCCATATAGGCCCGGCCTGGGTGGAGCGGCTGCTCGAGCCCAAGGGCGACATTCCCTATGGCGTGGCCATCGCGCTCGGGGCTCTGATCGCCTTCCCGGAAAGCGCGATCATGCAGGCCTTCATCAGCGGCTGATTTCGCCGTAAGCCACCGTTAACCCGCGCCCTTCACCTTGGTCCCATAGGCCGGATTCGCCCAAAGCGGCGGACTCTGCGGGGACCAGGTATGCAGCCAGCTCGAATTATCGTTATCGCCGTCGCGGCGGTCTCGGCCATCGGCCTGGCGCTCGTCGTGCGCGCCATGACTTCCGGGGGCGAGCCGGTGAACCAGGCATCGGCCGCCGCGCCCGCCGAGGCGCCGACCGCCCAGGTGCTGGTCGCCGCCCGCGATCTGGAGGTCGGCGACCGCCTCGAGAACAGCGACATGGACTGGCGGGCCTTCCCGCTGGAGACCGTCAACGCCGCCTGGATCGTCGAGGGCGCCTCCGCCATCCCGACCGAGCGCCGTGAGGACGAGGCCGGCGAAGACGCCGCTCAGCCCGCCGCGGACGGCGGCGCCACCGCCGAGGTGCAGCGCACCGCCGAACGGCTGACCGGCGGCGGCATCCGCGCCCAGGTCGTCGGCGCCGTGGTCCGCGAACGGATCATGGCCGGCGAGCCGATCGTCGCCCGCAAGCTCGTCCGCGCCGGTCAGAGCGGCTACCTCGCCGTCGTCCTGTCGCCGGGCATGCGCGCCATGGCGGTCAGCGTCTCGGCCGAGACCAGCGCCGGGGGCTTCATCCTTCCGGGCGACCGCGTCGACGTCATCATGAGCCGCCGTGCCGAAGCCGAGGTGGACGGCCAGGCCGGCTTCGTCACCGCCACCGTGCTGCGAAACGTCAAGGTCCTGGCCATGGGCGAGGTCACCGAGGTCGCCGACGGCGAGCAGACCGTCGCGGCCACCACCGCCACCCTCGAGGTCACCGGCCGCGACGCCGAGCTCCTCGCCTTCGCCCAGGCCCAGGGCGACCTGTTCCTGACGCTGCGTTCCTATGCGGACGCGGCCGAACCTTCCGGCGGCGCGCTCCAGCAGGCCGCCTCTCCGACCGAACGCGCCGTCCGCGTCTTCCGCAACGGCGAAGCCACTGTGGTGCCCGTGGGATGAGCATGATGCAGCCGATCCGCTTGCGGGCGATCCTCTCCGCCGCCTTCGCGGGGCTCCTGGCCCTGACGCTCCCCGCCGCCGCCCAGGCCCAGCAGGTCGTGCGCGTCGACGTCGGCTCGGCCACGGCCCAGGCCCTGACCCTGCCGCGCGGCGAATCCGCCGTCATCGAGCTGCCGGTCGACGCCCGCGACGTGCTGGTGTCCAACCCCTCGGTGGCCGACGCGGTGCTGCAGTCGCCGCGCCGCATTGTCCTGATGGGCCTGGCCCCGGGCGTCACCGACGCCCTGTTCTTCGACGCCGCCGGCCGCCAGATCCTGACCCTGAATGTCCGCGTCGGCGCCCCGACCAGCGCGCTTCAGGAAGCCATCGCCCGCATCGCGCCGGGCACGAGCGTCACGGCCGAGGCCGTCAACGGCGCGATCATCCTGACCGGCGAGGTCGACAGCGACGCCCAGGCCGAGCGCATCCAGCGCATCGCCACCCAGTTCGTCGAGCGCCCAGAGCAGGTGCTCAACATGCTCAGCATCCGCGGCTCCTCGCAGGTGATGGTGCAGGTCCGCGTCGTCGAGATGCAGCGCAACGTCATCGAGCAGCTCGGCGTCAGCCTCCAGGCCATCGACGGGGCGGGAACGGACCCCGAGTGGAGCTTCGTCAACACGCCGAACTTCGGGGTCAACGCCGGCCAGGTCGGCGGCATGAACCTGGTGTTCGATTCCCCGCCCGTCTTCGGCGGCGACGGCCTGGCCGCCAGCCTGCGCGCCTTCGAGCGGGTCGGCATCGTCCGTATCCTGTCGGAGCCGCACGTCACCACCGTCTCGGGCGAGGAAGCCGACTTCCTGGCCGGCGGCGAGTTCCCCGTCCCCTCGGGCGTCGACGACCAGGGCAACATCATCGTGACCTTCCGCCGCTATGGCGTGGGTCTGAACGTGACGCCGGTGGTCCTGTCGGGCGGCCGCATCTCGCTGCGCATCTCGGCGGAGGTCTCGGACCTCTCGACCAACGGCGCCTTCTCCATGGGCGTCGGCGGCGCCAACACCATCGTCATCCCCGCCCTGACCGTGCGACGCATCTCCAACACTGTCGAGATGCCGTCCGGCCAGTCGCTGATGATCGGCGGCCTGATCCAGTCGGTGACGCGCCAGAACATCGATTCCCTGCCGGGCCTGACCAACCTCCCGGTGCTCGGCGCCCTGTTCCGCTCGCGCGACTATCTCGCCGGTGAGACCGAGCTGGTCATCATCGTCACGCCTTACCTCGTCGACCCGGTCAATCCGTCCCAGCTGCAGACCCCGACCGACGGCCTGCAGCTCGCCTCGGACGCCGAAACCATCCTCCTGGGTCGACTCAACCGCGCCTATCGGCCCGACCAGCCCGCCACCCAGGGCGGCTGGCAAGGTCCGGTCGGCTACGTCATCGAATAGGGGCTCCGGCATGCGCGCTCTCAAGACCCTGGCTGGCCTCGCCCTCGTCTCGGCCACGCTCGCCGCCTGCGGAGCGCCAGCCTCCGGCGGCGGCCCGGCCCCGCTGACGCCTACCTCCCGCTGGCAGCTCCGCGCCGAGCCGGAACTCGACCGCATCGCGCTGGCCGTCCACGAGACCGGCCTGTCCTCCCGCCAACAGGCGGCTCTGTTCGATCTGGCCCGCCGCTACAACGCCGAGGGCGCGCCCGAAGTGATCGTCGAGGCTCCGTCAGGCAACGACCCCGTGTCGCTGGAAATGGCCTGGGCCGTCGGTCGAGCGCTGGAAGGCGCCGGCGTGCCCGCCGGCCGCGTCCGGGTGGTCGCCTACGCCGCGCCGGATCCGCGCGCGCCGGTGCTCGTCGGCTTCGAGCGCCTGCGTGGCGTCACCTACGACTGCTCCCGCCAGTGGGGCGAGCTGACCCGCCACGCCGACAATCAGTCGGCCATGGGCCTGGGCTGCTCCACCGTCTCCAATATGGCGGCTCAGATTTCCGATCCGCGCGACATCCTCGGCCAGCGTCCCCAAGACCCGGCCGACGCCGGCCGCCGCGCGGTGGTGATCGACCTGTATCGCAGAGGCGAGCCCACGGCCGCCGCGGTCGAGAGCGAAGCCAGCGTCTCCACGGCGGTCGACTGATGCGCGTTCCGTTCAGAGTGAAGGTCCGGCCATGAACCCAGCCCGCTCGGCCGACCCGTACGATCCGTCGTTCGACGACGACCTGGACTTGGACTTCCCGTCCAGCCGGGACGTCGCCCTGGACCCGGTCT
>CAMPGL010000075.1 GCA_946885435.1 uncultured Brevundimonas sp.
CCTCGCCGGGGCCCAGCTCCTCGACCGGGGTGTTCTTGGGCAGGAAGACGCCGACCCGGTCGATCAGGTGGATCGAGCCGTTGCGCATCATCTTGACCCGCATGCCGGCCTTCAGCACGCCGTCGAAGACGCGGACCAGCACCACCACGCCGAGGTAGGCGTCGTACCAGGCGTCGACCAGCATGGCCTTCAGCGGCGCGGACCGGTCGCCCTTCGGCGCCGGCAGGCGGGTGACGATGGCCTCCAGCACCTCGTCGATGCCGATGCCCGACTTGGCGCTGCATTCGACCGCGTCACTGGCGTCGATGCCGATGACGTCCTCGATCTGGGCGCGGACCCGCTCCGGCTCGGCGGCCGGCAGGTCGATCTTGTTCAGGACCGGGACGATCTCGTGGTCGTTCTCGATCGCCTGATAGACGTTGGCCAGCGTCTGGGCCTCCACGCCCTGCGACGCATCGACGACCAGAATGCTGCCCTCACACGCCGCCAGCGACCTTGAAACTTCGTAGGCGAAGTCCACATGCCCCGGCGTGTCCATCAGGTTCAGGACATAGGTCTCCCCATCCTTGGCCTTGTACTGAAGGCGCACCGTCTGCGCCTTGATGGTGATCCCCCGCTCCTTCTCGATCTCCATGTTGTCGAGAACCTGCGACGTCATCTCCCGCGCCGTCAGGCCCCCGGTGACCTGGATCAGCCGGTCCGACAGCGTCGACTTCCCGTGGTCGATGTGGGCGACGATGCTGAAGTTTCTGATGCGCTCGAGCGGCGTGGACATGGTCTGAAAATTTCAATGTGCGGGACCCGCGGCCCTTACACGGCGGGGCACGGAACGCCAAGGCGAGTCACCTCGGCGACACGTTCGCGGCTTAAGGATTTTTAATAGAGACCTTCACCGTTGCGGCGTTCGGTCAGGGGTCTAAATAGGCGCCACAACCTCCAAGGAAACGTCTCCGTGTTCAGCGAACCTGCCCGCCGGCCGAGCCGCTTCGGCCCCCGGACCAAGATCGCCGCCGTCGTCATCGCCCTCGTGGCGGTCGCGGTGGTGCTCTTCCTGCTGTTCGGACACGGCGGCGAGGAGAAGGCCGCCCGCGCGCCCGGCGAGGGCGTCTCCAGCCAGACGGTGACCGTCGCGGTCGCCTCGACCCAGGACCTGGCCCGCGTCGTGACGGCGTCCGGCACTGTCTCGGCCTGGGAAGAGGTGCCGGTGGGCGCGGAGACCGGCGGCCTGACCGCCACCGCCGTGCTGACCGACGAGGGCCGCTACGTCCGCCAAGGCCAGGTGCTGGTCCAGCTGAACGACACCCTGCTGCGGGCGCAGCTGAGACAGCAGGACGCCTCGGTCGCCTCGGCCCAGGCCACCCTGGAGCAGGCGAACAACAGCCTGGCCCGGGCGCGCGAGCTGCGCGAGCAGGGCTTCCTGTCGCAGGCCGCGCTCGACGCCCGCATCGCCGAACAGGCGACGGCCCAGGCCCAGGTCAGCGCCGCCCAGGCGGCCCGGGCCGAGACCGCGGCGCGCCTGGCCCAGGCCTCGATCCGCGCGCCGGTGTCGGGTCTGGTCATCAGCCGCAGCGTGACGCGCGGCCAGATCGTCCAGGCGGGGTCGGAGCTGTTCCGCATCGTCCGCGACGGCCGGCTCGAGCTGGACGCCCAGGTGCCGGAGACGGAACTGGCGCTCGTCCGCCCGGGCCAGAGCGCCGAGGTTTCGTCCGACGACGTCGGCGAGACGTCGGGCACGGTCCGCATCGTCACGCCCGAAGTCGACCCCGACACCCGTCTCGGCGTGGCGCGCATCGCCCTGAACGGGGCCGGCGGCCTGCGCCCGGGCATGTTCGCCCGCGCGCGCATCGACGTGGGCGCCCAGGCCACGGTCGTGGTGCCGACGGGAGCGGTGATCTACCGCGAGAACCGCGCCGGGGTGTTCGTCGTCGGCGACGAGAACACGGTGACCTTCCAGCCGGTGACTGTGCTGGCGCGCCGTGACGAGCTGACCTCGGTGGCCGGGCTGGCCGACGGCGTCCGCGTCGTGGTCGAGGGCGCCGGCTTCCTGTCGCAGGGGGACCGCATCCGCGTCGCCCCCGCCGCGCGGTAGTCCGACATGAACCAGATTTCCGCCTGGTCGATCCGGAACCCGATCCCGGTCGTCCTGCTCTTCATCATCCTGACCCTGGCCGGCGTGGTCGGGTTCATGTCGATGCGGATCAACAACAATCCGGACATCGAATTCCCGCTGGTGTCGGTGACGGCCGTTCGACCCGGCGCCGCGCCGTCCGAGATGGAGGTGCAGGTCACCCGTCTCATCGAGGACTCGCTGACCGGCCTGTCCGGGGTCCGGAACGTCTATTCGAACATCTCCGACGGGGTCTCCTCCACCACCATCGAGTTCGAGCTCGGCGTGGACACGGAGCGCGCGACAAACGATGTCCGTAACGCCATCGCCGGCCTGCGCTCGGACCTGCCGCAGGACATGCAGGAGCCGGCTGTCCAGCGGATCGACATCACCGGCGACAGCCTGATCACCTATGTGGTGCGCTCGCCGACCCTGACGCCCGAGCAGCTGAGCTGGTTCGTCGACAACGAGGTATCGCGCCGCCTGCTGGGCCTGGGCGGCGTCGGCGAGGTCAATCGCTCCGGCGGCGTCAACCGCGAGATCCGGGTCGAGCTGGACCCCGACCGGCTGGCTGCATTCGGCGTGACGGCCGCCCAGGTCAGCCAGGCCCTGACCTCAGTCAACAACGACCTGCCCGGCGGGCGGGTCACCGTCGGCGGCTCGGAGCGGTCGATCCGTACGCTCGGCGCCGCGGGCTCCGTGGAAGAGCTGCGCGAGACCCTGGTGCCGCTGTCAGGCGGGCGCACGGTTCGTCTCGGCGATCTCGGCCGTGTCGAGGACAGCTGGTCGGAGCCCCGCCGCCTGGCCCGCCACAACGGGCTGGAAGTGGTCACCTTCAACTTCCTGCGCTCGCGCGAGGCGTCGGAGGTGCGGCTGGCCGACCGTGTCCGCGCCGAGGTGGCCGCGATCGACGAGGAGCGCGACGACCTGACCATCGAGCAGATCAGCTCGAACGTGAAATATATCGAGGAAAGCTACATCGCCTCGCTCGAGGCGCTGGGGCTGGGCGCCCTGCTGGCCGTCATCGTGGTCTTCGTCTTCCTCAGGGACTGGCGCGCGACCTTGATCGCGGCCGTGGCCATGCCGCTTTCGCTGATCCCGACCTTCTGGATCATGGACCTGACCGGCCAGTCCCTGAACGGCGTGACCCTGCTCGCCCTGTCGTTGACCATCGGCATCCTCGTGGATGACGCGATCGTTGAGATCGAGAACATCGTCCGGCACATGCGGCAGAACAATCTCAGGCCGTACGACGCCGCCATGGAGGCCGCCGACGAGATCGGCCTGGCGGTCGTGGCCACCACCGCCACCATCGTCGCTGTCTTCGCCCCGACCGGCTTCATGCCCGGCATCGTCGGCCAGTTCTTCAAGGCCTTCGCCATCGCCGCCTGCGTCAGCGTGCTGTTCTCGCTGCTGGTGGCGCGCACCATCACGCCGCTGATGGCGGCCTACATGCTCAAGCGCGACGCCAATCTGGAGCACAAGGACCCGTTCTGGATGTCGCGGTACCTCCAGGCGCTCGGCTGGTCGCTGAAGAACCGCTGGAAGGTCTTCTGGATGGGCACCTTCCTGCTCGTCGGCTCCATCGTGGTGGCGGGCTCGAACCTCGCCTTCGAGTTCATTCCGGCGGCGGACGAGTCGCGCGCCTCCTTCTCGGCCGAGCTGCCTCCGGGCGCCACGCTACGGCAGACGGACGCCGTGGCCCGCCAGATGACGCGCGACCTGCTGGCCCGCCCTGAGGTGACCTCGGTCTACGCCTCCGTGGGCGGCCAGACGCCCAACCAGGCGAACATCTACGCCGACCTGGTCGAGCCGGGCGAGCGGGGCATGACGCAGCAGGAATTCCAGCGCGAGATGGTCGACGCCTGGGAAGTCATCCCCGGCGCGCGCATCGGCGCCGGCGCGGCCCAGCAGGGCGGCGGCCCGTCGGACGGCACCCGCTATTCCTTCTCGATCGTCAGCGACAACGGCCGGCTGCTCGAAGAAGCCGCGCGCGCCATCGAGGCCGAGATGCGCACGGTGCCGGGCCTGGCCAACGTCGTGAACACCGCCGCCATCGCCCGGCCGGAAATCCTGATCACCCCACGTCCCGACCAGGCGGCGCTCTCGGGCGTGTCGGTCGGCGCCATCTCCCAGACGGTCCGGGTCGCCACCCTCGGCGACGTCGACCAGAACCTGCCCAAGTACAACCTGGGCGACCGGCAGATCCCGATCCGCCTGATGCTGACCGAAGAGGCCCGTCAGGACCTGTCCGTGATCGAGAATCTGCGCGTTCCGACCAACACGGGCGCGACCGTCCCGATCAGCGCCGTGGCCGATATCGAGTTCGGCGCGGGGCCGGCGTCGATCAGCCGCCAGGACCGCGCGCGGATCGCGACGATCACGGCCGAGCTGGACGGCATCGTCTCCGGCGAGGCGGCCGCCCGGGTCAATCAGCTGCCGTCGGTGCGAAACCTGCCGGAAGGCGTGCGCACGACGCCGGCGGGCGACGCCGAGTTCATGCAGGAACTGGCCGTCGGCTTCACCATCGCCTTCGCGTCCGGCATCCTCTTGATGTACGCGGTGCTGGTGCTGCTGTTCAAAAGCTTCACCTATCCGATCACCATCATGGCCTCGCTGCCGCTGGCGATCGGGGGCGGTCTGCTGGCGCTCGTGCTCGCCCAGTCGAGCTTCTCGATGCCCAGCCTGATCGGCTTCATCATGCTGATCGGGATCGCGGCGAAGAACTCGATCCTGCTCGTCGACTACATCATCATCGCCGAGAAGAACGGCGCCCGGCGCTGGGACGCCATCATGGACGCCGCGCACAAGCGAGCCCGGCCGATCATCATGACGACCTTCGCCATGGGCGCGGGCATGCTGCCGGTCGCCATGGGCCTCGGGGCGGACGTCGAGTTCCGCTCTCCCATGGCCGTGGCGGTGGTGGGCGGCCTGATCTCCTCGACCTTCCTGTCGCTGCTGTTCATCCCGCCGATCTTCACGATCGTGGACGACATCTCCGCCTGGGCGATGCGCAAGCTGACGGGCCGGCGACGCGATCCCGAGACCGAACTCGACATCGCGATCGCGGAGTGACCGCCTAGAGCCCGTCCTTCGACAGGATCAGGGTCGCGTTCGTGCCGCCGAACCCGAAGGAGTTGGACATGACCGTGGTCAGCTCCACGTCCTTGCGCTCGCGCAGGATCGGCATGCCCTCGAACTCGGGATCGAGGTTTTCGATGTGGGCGCTCTCGGCCGCGAACCCGTGGCGCAGCATGAGCAGCGAATAGATCGCCTCCTGCGCGCCCGCGGCGCCGAGCGAGTGGCCCGTCAACGACTTGGTCGAGGAGATCAGCGGCATGTCGGCGCCGAAGACGTTGCGCACCGCGCCCATCTCCTTAGAGTCGCCGACTGGCGTCGAGGTGCCGTGCGGGTTCAGGTAGTCGATGCGCCGGCCGCCAGCCATCTCCATGGCGATCTTCATGCAGCGCTCGGCGCCCTCGCCCGAGGGGGCGACCATGTCGTAGCCGTCGGAGTTGGCGCCGTAGCCGGTGACCTCGGCGTAGATGGTCGCGCCGCGCGCCTTGGCCCGCTCGTATTCCTCCAGCACCACGATGCCGGCGCCGCCGGCGATGACGAAGCCGTCGCGGTCCTTGTCATAGGCGCGGCTCGCCCGCTCGGGCGTCTCGTTGAAGTTGGACGACATGGCGCCCATGGCGTCGAACATGTTCGACATGGACCAGTCGATGTCCTCGCAGCCGCCGGCGAAGACCACGTCCTGCTTGCCCCAGGCGATCTGTTCGGCCGCCGCGCCGATGCAGTGGGCGCTGGTCGCGCAGGCCGAGGAGATCGAATAGTTGATGCCCTTCAGTTCGAACCAGGTGGCCAGCACCGCCGAGGGCCCGGACGCCATGGCCTTGGGCACCGCGAACGGCCCGATGCGCTTGGGCGAGCCCTTCTCGACTGTGGTGGCCGCGGCCTGAAGGATGACCTGGGTCGAGGGGCCGCCCTCTCCGACGATCAGGCCGATGCGTTCGTCCTTGATCTCGTCGGGCGTCAGGCCGGAGTCCTTCAGCGCCTCCTCGAAGGCGATGTGCCCCCAGGCGGTGCCGTTGGCGAGGAAGCGCGACGCTCGGCGGTCGACGCGGTCGGCCCAGTCGGCGGCGGTCGCGCCCATCGAGGGCGGCGCCCAGACCTGGGAACGGAAACCGTGGGCGGCATGGTCTGGCGCGAACTTCACGCCCGAGCGGGCGTTGCGCAGGGATTCAGTGACCTCCGCGGCCCCGTCGCCGATGGAGGACACGATGCCGATGCCGGTGACGACGACGCGCCGCATGAAGACTCCTTCGATCTCTACGAAATCAGCCGCCGGCCTTGGGGTCGGAGGCGCCGAACAGGCCGACTCGCATATCGGTCGCCGTGTAGATGGGGACGCCGTCGGCTTCCAGCACCCCGTCGGCGATGCCCATGACCAGCTTGCGGTTGATGACCCGCTTGAGGTCGATCTTGTAGACGACCTTCTTGATGTCGGGGGTGACCTGGCCGACGAACTTGACCTCGCCGACGCCCAGCGCACGGCCACGCCCCGGTCCGCCGATCCAGCCCAGGTAGAAGCCGACCAGCTGCCACATGGCGTCCAGACCCAGGCAGCCCGGCATGACCGGGTCGCCGATGAAGTGGCACTGGAAGAACCAGAGGTCGGGATGAATATCGAGCTCGGCCTCGACGTAGCCCTTGCCGTGCGCGCCTTCGTCGGCGGCGATGCGGGTGATGCGGTCGAACATCAGCATCGGCGGGGCCGGCAGCTGGGCGTTGCCCGGCCCGAACAGCTCGCCGCGGCCGCTGGCCAGCAGGGCTTCGTATTCGAACGCGTTGGGATAGGTGGTCATCGGGTCCTAAACTCCCCGCGCCGCCGGTTGGATGCGGGCCGCGCGAAGGGCCGGGTTACACGAGGCTTGGCCGGGCCTCAACCGCCCGGCGCGACGCGCAGGGCCCCGGCGGTGGCGGTCGCCTCGGGCCGGCACACCGCCGCCTCCTGGGCGCCGAACAGGGCGGTCTCGGGGACCCATCCCCGGCTGTCGCCGGCGCTGACCTCGCACCAGCCCCCTTCGCAGCCCTCCAGGCTGACGAAGCCCCGCGCCGCGAGCTGCGCCCGGATGTCCGACCCCGCCTCGGGTTCCGACAGGATCGGAACCGCCTGCAGCGCCATGGCCCGCCGGCGTCCGGAGGTCAGGCTGCGGTGGATCCAGGCGATGGAGCCGTCCGGGCCGCAGACCTTGCGCCACTCGCGCGTCTCGGTGATCACCTGCAGGGGCACGCCAGAGCGCTCGAACCGCCAGAGGATCGGATAGTCCAGCCCAGGGCCCGCGCGCATGCTGGCCGGTGACCCCCGCACCGACACCCACCGCGGCACCGGCAGCCCGGACGGCGTGTCGGCCTTCTCCTCGGCTTCGGAGCCGCACGCGGTCAGCGCCGTGGCGCTGAGCAGGCACGCACTCAAGGCCAATGCGGCTCGCAGCCGCCTGCGCAGGCGCGTCTGACCCCTCCATCGGCTCAGGTTCGTCATGGACTTGGCGCGGTCCCCTCAGCGCACGTTCGCCGTGCGGCGTCACTTTCCCCGACCCGGCGGGACCAGCGCAAGGCGGAACCTCACCAAAGGCCGCGTCGGCTTGACGGCTCGCTGCGCTTCGGTTCCTCTCCCGTTGGGTTTGGGGGATTTCTCTTGCAACATCATCGATCTGGCCGCGGCCTGTCGCGGCGCGGACTGCTGGGCGTCGGCGTGGCTGCGCCGGCGCTCTGGACGCTCGCCGGCCTCGCCTCGGCGCGGCAGGTTACGCCGCATGCGCTCGCTGACTTCTTCGGGCGGGAGGTCTATGCGGGCGCGGCCTTGTCGCCCTCGGGCGCGTCGGTCGCCATGGTCCGTCAGGAGATGGAGGAGGGCCGCCGCCGCGCCTACGTCGAGGTCGCCGACGGGGCCAACCCATCGGGTCCGCGCCGCCGCGTGCCGATCGGCGACTACGACATCGAGGCGATCGAGTGGGTGAGCGAGGAGCGTGTCATCCTGCGTCTGCTCGTCGCCGCGCAGATCCCCGGCATCCGCAGCATCGGCTCGACCCTGCCGTCCGAGTCCTTCACGGTGCACAGCCGCCGCGTCGTCTCGGTCGACGTCAACACCGGCGACTCGGCGATGATGTTCGAGAACGCCGGACGCCGCGCCCGCACCAGCCTCGACCTCGGCTGGATCGTCGATCTGCTGCACGACGACCCCGACCACATCCTGATGGCCGCCTGGGAGGTCTCGGGGATCAACGCCCTGCACCGGGTCAACATCCACACCGGCGACGCCGACCTTGTGGAGAGGGGCACGCGGGGCACCTTCGGCTGGCACACCCAGAACGGCCGCGCCGTGCTGCGGCGGGACATCAACACCCGCGGCAATGTCGAACGCATCTTCGCGCGCGCGCCGGGGGAAAGCGACTGGCGCTTCGTCCGTCAGGTCCGCGTCGCCGACGCGCCGGACTTCGCCTGGGTGGCCCCAGGCGACCGCGACGGTGTGGTCATCGTCAGCGCCCGCCTGGAGGGTGAGGACGTGGAATCCGTGCGGGAGCTGGACCTTCGGACCCTGGCCTTCGGAGAGCCCCTCTCAAGGCGCGAGGGCCGCGACGCCGCGTTCGGCCTCCAAGACGACCTCAACGCCTATCTGGGCACGGCCTATTTCGCCGACCGGCTCGAGTATGACTTCGCGGACCCCCAGCTGGGCGCTCACCACCGGGCGATGAACCAGTTCTTCGAGGACGCCTGCAACGTTCACGTGGTCGATCTGGACCGCAGCCGGAACCGCATCCTGGTCGAGGTGGACGGCCCGCGCGAGCCGGGCGCCTGGTACCTCTACGACCGCGCCGCGCGTCACTTCGAATACCTGGGATCGCGCCGGATGCTGGACGGCACGCGGCTGGCCCCGGCCGAGGCCGTTCGTGTCACGACCCGCGACGGCGCGACGATCGACGCCTATCTCACCCGCCCGCCGACCGGCGCGCCGGGGCCCCTGGTCGTGCTGACCCATGGTGGGCCGGAAGTCCGTGATCACCTAACCTGGGACCGTCAGGCCCAGGTCTTCGCCGCCCAGGGCTGGTGGGTCCTGCAGCCCAACTTCCGGGGCTCGGGCGGTTATGGTCTGCAATTCGCGCGCGAGGGCTGGGGCCGCTGGGGCGACCGGATGCAGGAGGACATCGAGGACGCCGTCGCCTTCGTCGTGGCCGACAAGGGGCTGGACGCGGGCAAGGTCGCCATCATGGGCACCAGCTACGGCGGCTACGCCGCCCTTATGGGCGCTGTGAAACGGCCGGATCTCTACAAGGCCGCCATCGGCGTTTGCGGGGTCTACGACCTGCCCGACATGCTCCAGCGCGAGCGTCGCGACGACGACAGCGCAGACCAGGAAATCTACCAGTTCTGGGTCGACCGCATCGGCGATCCGTCCACCGAGGGCGCCCGCCTCGAACAGGCCTCGCCGAGACGCCGCGCCGCCGAGGTCGCCTGCCCGGTCTTCCTCGTCCACGGGGACCAGGATCCGGTCGTGCCGATCCTGCAATCCTACCAGATGCGCGACGCGCTTCGCTCGTCCGGCAAGTCCTTCGAGTTCGTCGAGATCACCGGCGGCGGCCACGCAAACTGGGAAGACGAGGTCGAAGGCGAGCTCATGTCGCGCTACGTCCGGATGCTGTCTGCCGCCTTCGCCTGACGGCCCCTGCATTGCCCTGAGGGCGCGGGATCGCTACATCCCGCGCCGACCTCCCCATATTCCAGAACGACAGGGCGCACGCCTCATGGCGCAGCAATACATTTTCCAGATGCAGGGCCTGACCAAGGCCTATCCCGGCGGCAAGAAGGTCTTCGAGAACATCTGGCTGAGCTTCTACCCCGACGCCAAGATCGGCGTCGTCGGCGTCAACGGCTCGGGCAAGTCGACCCTGCTG
>CAMPGL010000076.1 GCA_946885435.1 uncultured Brevundimonas sp.
GGGACGGACGTGGATCAGCCGCGCAACCTCGCCAAGTCGGTCACGGTCGAGTAGGCGCGCTCAACCGCTTAAGATCGGGCCGGATGCTCCGGTTCGGTCGGGCGCTGGACATCGCCCTCGAGGTTCGCCCCGCCCTGGCCTTCGGTCACCGGGTCGTAGGCTTGACCATCGGTCGAGGTCGTTCCGCCCGACGACGTCGAGGACGAACCGCCTTGCATGCCGCCGGACGCCGACGCGTCGGAGCCGGCGTCCCCGGCTGACGCCGCGCCGCCGCTCGAGCCGCCGTAGCCGCCGTCCGCGTCCGAGCCGCCCGAGGCTCCGCCCTCGGCCGAGGCGTCCATGCCGGCTTCGGCCGCCGCATCATCGGCGGCCATGTCCTCGTCGGTGGTGTTGTTGCAGGCGCCCAGCGCCAGCAGGCCGGCCGTGGCGGCAGCCGCGATCAGAAGTCTCTTCATTACGGGGTCTCCTCTCTCCCGATCACAGAACCGCGATCGCGGACAGAGGTTCCGCCCGGCTTCGGCGCGCCGTCAGGTCTCCGGCAGGGTCGGAGGCGTCGATCGTGTCGGGTTGTCGGGGTCGGCCGGCATCGGCGGGTCCTCCATCACCGAGTCGTCCTCGGGCAGAACGCCTTCGGGCACCGGCTCCTCCTCGGGGAAGCTCTCCGGCGGGGGCGGAGCTTCGCGGGCGGCCTCGGCCGTCTCGGGGTCCGTGTCCGTCGTCGCCGGCTGGCAGGCCGCCAGCGCGAGCGCGCCCGCGAGCAGGGTCAGGACGATCAGGCTCTGGCGCATGGCGCATCTCCCAAGCTTCGCAAGGCGAACCGTTCGCCGCCTTGGTGGTTCCCAAGGTCGCGCTGAGGTCCTATCACCCCGGCGCAGCCAGAGGGATCAGTATCCGCATGACCGCCGTCCGCAAAGCCGTCCTTCCCGTCGCCGGCCTGGGCACCCGGGTGCTTCCCGGCACCAAGACGACGCCCAAAGAACTGCTGAACGTCGTCGACCGGCCGATCCTGTCCTACATCGTGGAAGAGGCCCGCGAGGCCGGCATCGAGCACATCGTCTTCGTCACCGGGCGCTCCAAGGGTGCGATCGAGGACTACTTCGACCACCAGGTCGAGCTGGAGGCCCAGCTTCAGGCCAAGGGCAAGCTGGACATCCTCGAGGCGGTCAAGCGCGACCTGCCCAGGGCCGGCGAGATGAGCTTCACCCGCCAGATGCAACCGCTCGGCCTCGGCCACGCCGTCTGGTGCGCGCGCGACATCGTCGGAAACGAGCCGTTCGCCGTGCTGCTGCCCGACGTGATCGTGGACGCCCAACCGGGCGCGCTCAGCCAGATGATGCGCACCTATGACCTCGTCGGCGGCAACGTCATCGGCGTCGAGGCCGTTCCGGAGGACCAGACGCACAAGTACGGCGTCGTCGATCCGGAGCGCCGCGAGGGCCGCCTGATCGCCATGAAGGGCATGGTCGAGAAGCCGCCGCAGGGCACGGCGCCCTCCAACATGTCCATCGCCGGCCGCTACATCCTGCAGCCCGAGATCTTCGGCCTGCTGTCTGACCAGGAGGAGGGCGCCGGCGGCGAGATCCAGCTCACCGACGCCATGGCGCGGCTGATGAAGACCCAGCGCTTCACGGCTTACGAATACGAGGGCGTCACCCACGACTGCGGTGACAAGATCGGCCTGCTGAAGGCCAATGTCGCCCTGGCGCTGAAGCGCCCCGACCTGGCCGACGCGGCGCGTTCGGCCCTGACCGGCCTGATCTGAGCCGATGGCCCGCGTCCTCCTCATCGTCGGCGGGGGCGTGGCGGCCTACAAGTCGCTGGAGCTGGTGCGCCTGCTCCGCAAGGACGGGGTGGAGGTCCGGGCCATCCTGACGAGGGGCGGGGCGCAGTTCGTCACCCCGCTCTCGCTGGCGGCCCTTACCGAAAACCCGGTTCACGACGATCTCTTCTCGCTGACGGCCGAGACCGAGATGGGCCACATCGCCCTGTCGCGCTGGGCGGACCTGATCGTGGTCGCCCCGGCCACCGCCGACCTGATGGCCAAGGCGGCCGCCGGTCTGGCCGACGACCTGGCCTCGACGACCCTGCTCGCCACCGACACGCCGGTGCTGATGGCGCCGGCCATGAACGTGCGGATGTGGGATCACGCCGCGACCCGCCGGAACCGCGACCAACTCGCGGCTGACGGGATCGCCTTTGTCGGCCCGGACGAAGGCGACATGGCCTGCGGTGAGTACGGACCCGGCCGCCTAGCTGAGCCTCCGGCGATCCTGGAAGCCATTCGCGACCGCCTCAATGGCGGCGCCGCTGGGGATCTCGCCGGTGTGAAGGCGCTGGTCACTGCCGGTCCGACCGTCGAGCCGCTCGACCCCGTCCGCTTTCTGTCCAACCGCTCCAGCGGCAAGCAGGGCTACGCCATCGCCGACAGCCTCGCCCGCCGCGGAGCCGCCGTGACCCTGGTCAGCGGCCCGACTTCGATCAGGCCGCCGCAAGGCGTGCGTCTGGTCCGCGTCGAAACCGCCGAGGAGATGCTCACCGCCTGCCAGGCCGCCCTTCCGGTGGACGTGGCCGTGATGACCGCCGCCGTCGCAGACTGGCGTCCCGCCGAGCCCTCACCCGAGAAGCTCAAGGACAAGGCGGAGCGAACCTCGATCCCGCTCCAGGCCACGCCTGATATCCTGGCGGCGCTCGCCCGGTCGTCGCAGCGCCCGCGCCTGCTGATCGGCTTCGCCGCCGAGACCACCGGCCTGGAAGCCAACGCCCGCGACAAGCTTGCCCGCAAGGGTTGCGACTGGATCGTCGCCAACGACGTCGGTGGCACGGGCGTGATGGGCGGGGATCACAACACCGTCTCCATCCTGGACGCCGGCGGTCTCGAAGCCCTGCCCAAGATGTCCAAGACCGAGGTGGCCGACCGCCTGGCCGAGCGGATCGCCAGGGCGCTCAGGCCCTAATCCCCCTCCCTGCGGGAGAGGGAAATCTGATGATCCACCCCCTTCTCCAGAACCAGGTCCGCGCGCGCGCGGGTCGGGGCCACGTGATCGCGCAGGTTGGGAACGTTGATCCGCGCCCAGATGTCGGCGGCCAGCGCGTTCGGGTCGCCGCCGACCGCGCGCAGGCGGTCGGCCAGGCGCGGGGCGTGCTGTCGGCCCAGGGCCAGGAAGCGCTCGGTGTACCAGGCCATCAGCTGCGCCTCGCCGGCCTCGACGTAGAGGCCGAGGTCCAGCGGCTCCACGCGGGCGTCCAGCGCGACAAGCCCTTCGAGGATCAGCACCTCAGGCCGGTCGAACGTCCGGGTTCCATCCACGTCATAGGTCTCGTGGGAATAGGTCGGGACGCTCAGGCGCGAGTCACCCGCCCGCAGGGTTCGCATGAGAGCGGAAAGGGCCAGCCAGTCGTAGGTGTCCGGGAAACCCTTGCGGTCCATCAGACCCCGCTCGGCCAATTCGGCGTTGGCCAGCAGGAAGCCGTCGGTCCCCACAACCTCGACCGTCAGGCCCCGGGCGCGCAGCGTCTCGGCCAGTTCGGCCGCGATCCGGCTCTTGCCCGAGGCCACGCCGCCCGCGATCCCCACGACAAAGGCGCGGCCTGACACGCCCACGCGGCGCGTCTCGATCTCGGCAGCGATGACGTCGGTCCAGTCCACGGCGCCTCAGGCGCCGAAGGCGGCCTTCAGCCGGTCGAGCTGGTTCTGCACCGGATTGGTCGGCTCCTCTTCCGGAGCCTCCAGGAACATGCGGCGGTCCAGATAGATGACCCGCTCCATGAGCTTCTCGGTCCGGACCATCAGCTCGATCAGATACATCGGCAGGTCCGGGTGGGTCGGCTCGCCCGACGGGGGCCTCAGCGACAGGCGGTAGCGTGGATCGCAGGCCGCGACCGGCTCCATGTCGCCCTCGCGCACCGCACGCTGGACCAGCAGCCACGACGCGATCTGCATCAGGCGCGTGGTCAGGCCCATGCTCTCCGAGGCGTAGGCGAGCGCCGCGGCGCGCGACAGCAGCTTGGCCTCCCTGCGACCCTCGCCGTCCAGATAGGCCGCGGTCTCCTCGACCAGCTCCATGCCTTCGGAGAAGGTGCGGGCGAACAGCTCGGACCGGGCGAAATCACGCACCTGGCCCGCGCGGGCCTCGGACACGCCGGTCAGGGAAATCGGAGCGCCGGACGCTGCGAACTGGGACATGGGGGCTCCGTCTGTCACGCGCGCCGGATAAGCAGGCGCAACCCGGCGACTGCAACGCCCATGCCACGCTCTTGGGACGTTTCCGTCAAGCCCCGTCGCCGAGACGGAAGAAGGCGTCCGCCGCGGACTTCTTCTGGCGCTTGGCGTGAACGGCGGCTTCTGTGCGGACGATCTCTCCCCGAAGGGCCTCGGCGCGGGCCTCGAGATCCTCGACCGAATAGTTGTCGAGGTCCTCGCGCAGCAGGTCCCGAAGGGTCTGGTCCTGGCCGCGGCGCGGTTCGAGGTCTTCGATCGTCATGGCGCTCTCCCAATCCGGTCCCCGAACCGGCTATGGAACCCCCGCACGCCCGCGAACGCAAGCCCGGAGCCGACCGTTGAACCATTCGGCCATGCGCGCCGTCATTGTCGAAGACGGCGGCGGTGACGCCCAAGGCCTCAAGCTCGGCGAGGCCCCGCGGCCGACGCCCGGCCCAGGCGAGATCCTGATCCGTGTGCGCGCCGCCGGCGTGAACCGGCCCGACATCCTCCAGCGGCGCGGTCTCTATCCGCCGCCGCCGGGCGCGTCCGAGATCCTCGGACTGGAGGTCGCCGGCGAGGTGGCCGAGGTCGGGGAGGGAGCCGCGCGCTGGTCGGCCGGCGACCGGGTCTGCGCCCTGCTGCCCGGCGGAGGCTATGCGGAATACGCTGTCGTGGACGCCCGCCACGCCCTGCCTGTGCCGGAACGGCTCGACTTTCGCCAGGCGGCGGCCCTGCCCGAGACGATCTTCACCGTGTGGGCGAATGTGTTCGAGATCGGGGCGCTCAAGCCGGGCGAGACCCTGGCGGTCCACGGCGCGACCTCCGGGATCGGGGTGACGGCGATCCAGATGGCCAGGGCTCAGGGAGCCCGTGTCGTCGCCACCTCGAGGGGCGCGGCCAAGGCGGAGCAGGCGCTGGAGCTCGGCGCGGACATCGCGCTGGACGCGACCGGCCCGGATTTCGCCGCGCGCCTCGCCGACGCGGCGCCGGACGTCATCCTGGACATGGTCGGGGCCGACTACCTCGCGGCCAATGTCGCCGCTCTGAAGTTCGGTGGGCGGCTGGTGATCATCGCCTATCAGTCGGGCCCGCGCGCCGAGCTCGACCTGGCGCGGGTCATGCGCAACCGCCTGACCATCACCGGCTCGACCCTGCGCAACCGGCCCGCTGACGAGAAAGCCCGCCTGGCCGCGGCCGTCGAGGCCACGGTCTGGCCCTGGATCGCCGATGGCCGCTTCGCCCCGGTCATCGAGGCCGCCCTGCCGCTCGCCGAGGCCGCCGAGGCCCACCGCCGGCTCGAGGCCGGCGGCCACCTCGGCAAGATCGTGCTCGAGCCCTAGGCTTGGACGAAGGCCTTGAAGCCGCCCCAGATCATGCGCTTGCCGTCGAAGGGCATGTCCTCGGGGTTCATCTTCATGTCCTCCATGACCTTGGCCATGACCTCGTCGCGGTGGGCGCGGTCGCGGTAGGTGGCGAAGGAAAAGATCACCACCTCGTCGTCCTTGGCCTGCACGGCGCGCGGGAACGAGGTGAGCTCGCCATAGGGAACGTCATCGGCCAGGGCTTCGACGTAGGAGAGGGCCCCGTGTTTCATCCAGCAATCGCGGCCTTCCTCGGCCATCTTCTTGTAGTCGTCCAGCCGATCCTTCGGCACGGCGAGCACGTAACCATCAACATAGGACATCGCGGAAACTCCTGACGGGTTGCTGTCGGCGGGACGACGAATGCACGGCCGCGCATCCTACAGCGATGCGATGCTGTCCGTTCCCTTTTTCGCGGAACGGCCCTATAGGTTTATCGATCGCGCCCGGCCGAAAGGCCGGGCGCCGCCGTTTCCGGGACCCCGCAAGGGTCTCATCCGTCTTCGAAAGTGCTGACGCATGACCGACATCCTCTATCCCAAGGCCACCGCGGTCTGGCTGGTCGACAACACCTCCCTGACGTTCGAGCAGATCGCCGACTTCTGCGGCCTGCACCCGCTGGAGGTGAAGCGGATCGCCGACGACATCGCCCACGACATCCGCGGCGCCGACCCCATCGGCAACGGTCAGCTGACCCGCGAGGAACTGGACAAGGCCCAGAATGACGCGAACTACCGCATGCAAGCCCAGGTCAGCCGCCACGCCGAGCTGCTCAAGACCAACAAGAAGGCCCCGAAGTACACGCCTGTCTCGCGCCGTCAGGACCGCCCGGACGCCATCGCCTGGTTCGTCAAGCATCACCCCGAGGTGACCGACGCCCAGATCGCCAAGCTGCTGGGCACCACCAAGGCCACGATCGAAAGCGTGCGCGGCCGCACCCACTGGAACACGGCCAACATCAAGCCGGTCGACCCGGTCACTCTGGGCCTCGTGGGTCAGCTGGAGCTGGACGCGGTGGTCAAGAAGGCCGCCGACAAGCGCGCCAAGGAACTGGCCAAGGCCGGCGGCGCGACCCTTCAGCCCGCCGGCGAGGCCGAGCCGCAGGTCGAGATCCACGAGCCGGAACTCTCCGACGAGGAAGACGACGGCCGTCGCCGCGCCGAGCCGACCGTCGAGGGCGTGTTCGGCCGTTCCGAGGACTGATCGGCGCCGTGCGCCCGGGCCGTCAGGCCTGGGCGGACAGCTGGTGAAGCTCTTCCTTCAGGCGGAGCTTGCGACGCTTCATCTCCCTGAGCTTCAGGGGGTCCGCGGAGGGTCGGTGCAGCTCCTGCTGGATGGCCTCGTCGAGGCTCCGGTGCCGGTTGCCGAGTTCGCGGATACGAGCGTCTATCGCCATGGCGGGTAGCTCCTTCGTTGAATGGACGGTCGACTCCACACCCGTCCGGGACCAGTGTGGAATCACAAACGCGAGAGCGTCTGCGTGAGGACTGCGATGAGCGCCGAGCCCCAGCCCCGTCGAATCGTCGTCGGCCTGTCCGGCGCCTCCGGCGCCGTCTACGGCCTGCGCGCGCTGGAAGCGCTTTCGGAACTGGGGGTTGAAACCCATCTGGTGGCCAGCCGCGCCGCCGCCCTGACGCTCACGCAGGAGACGGGCCTGACGCTCGCGGACCTCTCGGCCCGCGCCAGCGTGACGCACCGGGCCGCCGACGTGGGCGCGACCATCGCCTCGGGCTCTTTCCGGACCATGGGCATGCTGATCGCGCCCTGTTCGGTGCGCACCATGAGCGAGATCGCCACCGGCGTGACCTCTTCCCTGCTCACCCGGGCCGCCGACGTGGCGCTCAAGGAGCGCCGGCCGCTGGTGCTGATGGTGCGTGAGACACCGCTGCACCTGGGGCACCTGCGCACCATGACGGCCCTGGCCGAGATGGGCGCGGTGATCGCGCCGCCGCTGCCCGCCTTCTATGCCGGGCCCCAGACGGTGGAGGACATCATCGACCAGTCCGTCGGCCGCGCGCTCGACGTGTTCGGGCTGGACTGGGAGCGGACCCGCCGCTGGCGTGGCCTGGCCCTGGCCGGAGCCGACGAGACGTGAGTCTGTGGGACTGGGCCGTGCGGGCCTACGCCCGTCCGGGCGTGGATGAGGCCTGCCTGTCGCTGCAGGATGACGACGGCCAGTCCGTGCCGCTGCTGCTGTGGGCGGCCTGGCGCGGCCCGGTCGATCCCGACGACGTCGAGGCCGCCGTCGATGCGGCGCGCAGCTGGCATGGCGCGGCCATCGAGCCGCTGCGGGCCGTGCGCCGCCTGCTCAAGAAGCCGATCTCGGACATGGAGGACGGCCCACGCCTGACCCTGCGCGATCAGGTGAAGGCCGTGGAGCTCGCGGCAGAGCGGGGCCTGCTGGAAGCCCTGGAGCAGATCGCAGGACCGCCGCCGGCGACCGGCTTTGATCCGCTGCCCTCGATGGTCGCCGCGGCCCGGCTCTGGTCGGACCGCACGCCGCGCCAAGGGCTCATAACCCTGGCCGGACGGCTATCGGACACGCCCGCCCCGGGTGTATGATTCGCGCCTGCTTAGCCCTTGCGCCGACTGGCTTCGATGAACGACGACGAGCCGACCGAAACCGCCGATGACATCCTCAGGAAGAAGGTCGCCCTGCTGCGCCAGGAGCACCAGGACATCGACGCCTCGATCGCGGCGCTGGAGGCCACGGCCCTGCCGGACCAGCTGCTGATCGCGCGGCTGAAGCGCAAGAAGCTCGCGCTGAAGGACGAGATCCTTCGGCTGGAGGCTCACATCCTGCCGGACATCATCGCCTAGGCGATATTGGGGGTTCAGGCCGCCTGCAGGTGCTTGCGCAGCTGGGGCTGGATTTCGGGGGCCCCCACGCAGACGGACTTGCCGGCGCGCGGATCGTGGTCCTCGTCGATGCCCGAGACGACGCCGCCCGCCTCGGTGATCAGCAGTAGGCCCGTCGCGACGTCCCAGGGCTGGAGGTTGCGCTCCCAGAAGGCGTCGTAGCGGCCCGCCGCCGTCCAGGCGAGGTCGAGCGCGGCGGAGCCCAGCCGGCGGATGCCCGCCACGCGCTGGCCGATGGCGTGAACTTCCTTGATGGTCTGGCCGTGACCCGGCCGCCCGATGAAGGGCAGGCCCGTGCCGATCAGGCAGTCGGCCAGGTCACGCCGGCCGGACACCCGGATGCGCTGGTCGTTGAGATAGGCGCCCTTGCCCTTCTCGGCCCAGAACAGCTCGTTGGTGATCGGGTTGAAGGTGACGCCCGCCTGGATCTCGCCCTCGCGCTCCAGCGCCACCGTGATGGCGAAGTGCGGCATGGCGTGAATGAAGTTGGTCGTGCCGTCGATCGGATCGACGATGAAGGTGTGGCTCTTGTCGGTGCCCTCGACCATGCCGCGTTCCTCACCGAGGAAGCCGTAGCCGGGGCGGGCCTTCATCAGGGCCTCGAACAAGGCCTGTTCAGCGCGCAGGTCCGCGGCCGAGACGAAGTCGCCGGGCCCCTTCCTGGACACCTGCAGCGCCTGGACCTCGCCGAAGTCGCGCGCCATCGGCCGGGCGGCCTTGCGCACGGCGTCCATCATGACCTGAACGACGGGAGAGCCGAGCGCCATCGGCCGTCAGTCCGCGCGGCGGACGTATTCGCCCGTTTCGGTGTCCACGACGATCTTCTCGCCGGCCGACATGTACGGCGGGATCATGATGCGCAGGCCGTTCGAGGCGATGGCCGGCTTGTAGGAGGACGAGGCGGTCTGACCCTTCACGGTGGGCTCGGTCTCGGCAACCTCGAGCACCACCTGCTCGGGCAGGCTGAGGCCGATCGGACGGCCCTCGTGGCTCTCGATCACCACCTTCATGCCGTCCTGAAGGTAAGGGATGCGCTCCTCGCCGACCCAGTCCTTCTGCAGCTCGATCTGCTCGTAGGAGGCGTCGTCCATGAACACCAGCGTGTCGCCGCCGTCATAGAGGTAGCTGTAGTCCTTCTGCTCCAGGGTCACGCGCTCGACGCGGTCGTCCGAGCGGAAGCGCTCGTTCAGCTTGGAGCCGGTCTCGAGGTTCTTGGCCTCGACCACGGCGAAGGCGCCGCCCTTGCCAGGCTTGACGTGGCTGGTCTTGGTCACGACCCACAGGCCGCCCTCGTGCTGGAGCACCATGCCGGGTTTGATGGCGTTGCCGTTGATCTTCATGTGGGGTGCGCGCGCGTTCGGATTGAGCGGGAAATGCGGGCGCGTTCCCTACAGGGGACGCCTCGAAAGGGCAAGGTGGCGGCTCAGCCGCCCATGAAGGGCAGGGCCCGCAGCGCATAGGCGACCGCGGCGGTGAAGGCCGAGGCCGCGACGGCCAGGGCGACGAACCAGGCGAGACGCTTCCACAGGGGGGCCGGCGT
>CAMPGL010000077.1 GCA_946885435.1 uncultured Brevundimonas sp.
TGGCCAAGGCGGCGCTGGAGGCGGCGACCCGCTACATCGCCCGCGACCTGGGGCCCAAGGGCATCCGCTGCAACGCCATCTCGGCCGGGGCCATGCGCACCCTGTCGCTGGCCGGCATCTCGGGCGGCCGCGGCATGATCGCCCAGGGCCGCGCCATGTCGGCGATGAAGGAGGACACCTCGATGGAGGGCGTCGCCGGCGCCGCCCTGTGGCTGTGCTCGGACCTCGGCTTCTCGACCACCGGCGAGGTCATCCACGTCGACGCCGGCTTCCACATGATGGGCATGGCGACCGAGGACGACGCCTAGGGCCGTCCACGAATGACGCGCCGGTAGGGGTACCGATCGCGGATGTTGGGCCCGAAGAACTGTCCCTTGGAAAAAGCCGCCCGGAAGTCGGTCACGACCTCGGGCGGAACCTGCTCGTAGTCGTAGACGTCGCCGGACGTGAACACGATGCGTAGCCGACGCTCGGGCGCATGGTAGTCGAAGCGGCGGATGACGCTTGAGGGCATGTCACTGGAAACGCGCGGAGAGTCCGCGCGATCCAGCAGCCTAGCGCATCTGCTCGCGCGCCTTGGCGAAGTACTGCCAGCCGGTCCACAGCGTCACCAGCGCCGCGACCCAGACCAGGATGTCCGCGAAGGTGACGAACGTGGGCATCCAGTTGTCCTCGGCGCCAGTCCAGATCAGGGCCAGAAGCTGGGCGCCGAGCGCCACGAGCTGCAGCGTGGTCTTCCACTTGGCCAGCATCGTCACCTTCAGCTCGATCCGGCCGGCGGTGGTTTCGCGGAGCGCCGAGACGGCGAATTCGCGGAACAGGATCAGGCCGTAGGGGATGACCACGTCGGCGCTGGTGCCCGAGGCCAGCAGGCCCACGATGGTGCCGGTGACCAGGATCTTGTCGGCGATAGGGTCCAGGATCGCGCCCCAGCGGCTCTCCGCGTGCCAGCGCCGCGCCAGGAAGCCGTCGACCCAGTCGGTCGAGGCGGCGATGACGAAGATGATGAAGGCTGTCCGCTGCAGGGCGAACTGGTCCTCGGGGCTGAGATAGGCCGACAGCAGCGGCACCCCGCCCATGGCCCCCGCCAGCATCAGGAACATGATGACCCCGGCCAAGAGCCTGAGGGCGGTCAGGAGGTTGGGGATCGGGTTGGGCTTGGAAGGGGTGCTCATGCGCGCGAGCCTATTGCGCGCGGCGGGGATCGGCTAGAGCGGATGCGCTCCCTCTCCGAGGTCCTGACCATGAAGCGTATCGCCGTCGCCCTGTCCCTCGCCGCCCTCGTCGCCCTGCCCGTCGCCGACGCCGGCGCCTGGGGCTCGTCGGGCCACCGCATGGTCGGGATCGCCGCGATCCGCGCCCTGCCCGACGACCTCCCGGCCTTCCTGCGCACGGCCGAGGCCGCGGCCGAAGTCGGCGAACTGTCGCGCGAGCCGGACCGCTGGAAGGGCGCCGGCCGCACCCACGACCGCGACCGCGACACGGCCCACTTCATCGACCTGACCGACGACGGCCACGCGATGACCGCGGCCGGTCCGCACATCAACGCCCTGCCGGAGCTGCGCTCCGAATACGAGCGGATGCTGACGGCGGCGGGCATCGACGTCGACGACGCCGGCTACCTGCCCTACGCCCTGATCGACGGCTACCAGCAGCTGGTCCGCGACTTCTCCTACTGGCGGGTGCTCAACGCCGTGGAGGCGCGCGAGACCGATCCCGGCCGCCGCGCCTGGTATCGCGAGGATCGCGAGCGCCGCGAGGCGCTGATCCTGCGCGACATCGGGGTGTTGTCCCACTACGTCGGCGATGCGGCCCAGCCGCTGCACCTGTCGGTCCACTACAATGGCTGGGGCGACTATCCGAACCCCGAGGGCTTCACGACCTCGCGCCAGTTCCACGGCATGGTCGACAGCTGGCCCTACAACCGCATCGACCTCGACGACATCTCGGCCGCAATGGGACCGGCGCGACCCTGCGCCAGCCCGTGCGACATCCGCGTGCGCACCCCGGCCTACATCCTCGAAGGCCTGGCCGAGGTCGCGCCGCTCTATCGCCTCGAGAAGTCGGGCGAGCTGGCTGCGGCCGGAGAGGAATCCCAGGCCTTCATGACCCGGCGCCTGGCCGCTGGCGCGGCCGAGCTGCGCGACCTGATCGCCGCGGCCTGGACGGACTCGGCCGGCGTGCGCGTCGGCTGGCCCCAGGTCAGCGTCGCCGACGTCGAGTCCGGCGCGGCGAATCCGTGGGATTCCCTCTACGGGACGGATTGATGATCGAGTTCGGCCCCGCCGAGCCCGGCCTTGAGTACCGCGACCGCCTCTGCGCCTTCGGCATCGTCATCCGTGACGGGCTGATCGCCTGCGTCCGCGTCGAGCGGGGCGAGCGCAGCTATCACGACCTGCCCGGCGGCGCGATCGACGGCGACGAGACCGAGGCGCAGGCCCTGGCCCGCGAGTTCGTCGAGGAGACCGGCCTGACCGTCCGCGGCGTCACCCGGCTCGGCGAGGCGGCCCAGCGCTATCGCAAGAGCGACGGCGAGCCGGTGCGCAACCTGGCGGGCTTCTGGACCGCTGAACTGCTCGCCGAAGACCCCTCGGCCAAGATCGAGGACGACCACACACTGGAGTGGCTGGACCCGCTTCGGGCCATCGCCTCCCTGCGCCACGAAGCCCACGCCTGGGCGGTGCTGCGCTGGCTTCGCCGGGGCTGAACCTTGGCTGTATAGGCGCGTTGAGTCTCCGTCGCGAACCGCGCGACGCGGGAGAACCCCCATGGACAAGTCGAAGATGAATCCCGGCGCGTCTCAGAAGCAGGCCGAGATGGCCGGGAAGAAGACCGCGGGCGCGCCGCCCCCGGGCATGAAGGTCGGCGGCGGCAAGGAAGCCAAGCCGGTCGGGACCAAGGTCCCCGGCAAGGGCTGAGCGGAACCGCGGGGTTCGGCGCGGGTTTTTCTCGCAGAGGCGCAATGTCGCGTCCCTGACCATTCCCGAGGAGACCCCCATGCCCGATCATGATCGCGTCGAAGGTTCCGCCAAACAGATGGGCGGCAGCCTCAAGGAAGGCGTCGGCAAGATGACCGGCGACGAGAAGCTGAAGGCCGAAGGCAAGGCCGACAAGTTCGAGGGCAAGGTCCAGAACACCGTCGGCGGCATGAAGGACACGATGCGCGGCGACAAGCGCGTCTGATCCGGACCGTCCCACCACGGCAGCGGCCGGCGGGTCCTCCCGCCGGCCGTTTTCGTATCAGTCCCCGCCCAGAAGGCTCTCCATCAGCTCGCGGGCGCGGGCCTCCTGTTCCGGGTCGCCGTCGCCCCAGGAGCAGTTGAAGGAATAGCTGGCCGAGGAATCGCCGGTGTCGGGGTCGCGCCGGACGTCTTCACGGCGCTGGCAACGTTCGCGTTGCGGCTGAGCGGCCGGCCCTCTCGTTACGGTCGTGCTGGCTTCGGCATGCTCGCGCTGGGCCTCCGCTAGGGCGATGTCGAAGGCGCTCTCGCCGCCCGTGCCCCAGCGATCCTCCGTGAATCCCGAGGGGGTGCGTCCCGCCAGGGCCAGACGTGCCAGCCGAGCGCGTTCCAGCCGCGCCTGAGCGTCTTCCCGGCACATCTCGGCCGTCTGGCCGGCCGCCAGCCGGTCCGGCCCGCAGATCACCCCCAGCCACCCGTCCCGACGCGCTGGCGGTGTCTCGATCGCCGTGTTGAACAGGGCGTCCGGGACCAGGGCCGCCTCGGGCTGCAGGATGGCTCGGCAGTCCGGATGCTGGCCGGCGCCCGCCTCGTTCAGGCACAGCTCCAGGGTGGCGGGTCCGCTGAGCGCCGGGGCCGGCTCCTGCGCGGCCCAGGCGAGCAAGGCGATGAGTGCGATCATGGTCCGTCCCTCCAGCCGGATGATCCCTACGGCGCCCACGCCGCCTCGCATACCGACGCAATCTGACTACCGCGCCAGCTCCCGCATGGCCGCCTCCAGCCCCTGAAGCGTCATCGGGTGCATGCGGTGCTCGATCAGCTCGTCGATCAGGCCGATCGAAGGCGTGTAGCTCCAGAAGCGCTCGGGCGTCGGGTTGATCCAGGCGACCTTGTCCCAGGTCTCGACGACGCGGCGCAGCCAGACCGCGCCGGCCTCCTCGTTCCAATGCTCGACCGAGCCGCCGGGCATGGTGACCTCATAGGGGCTCATGGAGGCGTCGCCGACGAAAACAACCTTCCAGTCGCGCGGATAGCGGCGCAGCAGCTCGGCCGTCGGCGTCTTCTCCGTGTGCCGCCGCCGGTTGTCCTTCCACACCCCCTCATAGAGGCAGTTGTGGAAGTAGAAGAACTCCAGGTGCTTGAACTCCGATCGCGCCGCCGAGAACAGCTCCTGCGCGACCTGCACGTGCGCGTCCATCGAGCCGCCGACGTCGAGCAGCAGCAGCACCTTGACCGTATTGCGCCGCTCGGGCCGCAGCTGCACGTCGAGGTAGCCGTGCCGCGCCGTGGAATCGATGGTGCCGTCGAGGTCCAGCTCCTCCTCGGCGCCCTGGCGGGCGAAGCGGCGCAGCCGGCGCAGCGCCACCTTGATGTTGCGCACGCCCAGCTCGACCGTGTCGTCGAGGTTTTTGTACTCGCGCTTCTCCCAGACCTTGACCGCCCGACCCTGCCGTCCCGGCCCGCCGATGCGCACGCCCTCGGGATTGTATCCGCCGTGGCCGAAGGGGCTGGTGCCGCCCGTGCCGATCCACTTGTTGCCGCCCTCGTGGCGCCCCTTCTGCTCCTCGAGCCGCTGCTTCAGCGTCTCCATCAGCTTGTCGAAGCCGCCCAGCGCCTGGATCTCGGCCATCTCCTCGGGCGTGAAGTAGCGCTCGGTCAGCGACCTCAGCCAGTCCTCGGGCACCTCGGCGACGGCCAGCTCGTCCAGCGACGCGCTCTCCAGCCCCTTGAACACCTTGCCGAACACCTGGTCGAAGCGGTCGTAGTGCTTCTCGTCCTTGACCAGTGTCGCGCGCGCCAGGTGGTAGAAGTCCTCGACCCGCCGGCCGCCCACGCCCCGATCCATGGCCTCCATCAGATGGAGCCATTCCTTCAGCGAGACAGGCACCCGGGCCTGGCGCAGCTCCGTGAAGAGGGGCATCAGCATCGCGGCACCCTACATCAGATCCAGGCCGCGATCTCTTCCAGCGGCTTCTTGTCCAGCGCCGCCAGCGGCACGGTCGCGCCCTCGGCCGGATGGCCGGCGACCAGCAGCAGGAACGGCTTTTCGCTGTCCGGCCGACCGCAGATCTCGTTCAGGAAACTCATCGGCGCGGGCGTATGGGTCAGGGTGGCCAGGCCGGCGTCGTGCAGCGCCGCGATCAGCAGGCCCGTGGCGATGCCGACGCTTTCGGTGACGTAGTAGTTCTTCTTCTGGTCGCCGGGGCGGGGCCCGCCGCGCTTCTGGGCGAAGATGGCGATCAGGACCGGCGCCACCTCGAGGAAACCCTTGTCCGGATCGGTGCCGAGCGGAGCCAGAGCGTCCAGCCACTCCTGCGGCGCCTTGTCCTCATAGAAGGCCTTCTCCTCGACCTCGGCCGCCTCGCGTACCCGCAGGCGCGCCCCGGCGCTCTCGATCACGGCGAAGAACCAGGGCTGGTGGTTGGCGCCCGAGGGCGCGCTGCCGGCGGCCAGCAGGGCCTGCTCGATCACCGCGCGCGGCACGGGCCGGTCCGAATACTCGCGCACGGTCCGCCGCCGCCCGACATGCTCGGCGAAAGCCGCCGCCCGCGCCACGCGCGTGGCGTCGTCATAGTCCGGCAGGGGCGGGAGCGGCGTACACGGATGGTCCTTCATGGCGCTCAGCCCCTCCTGAAGATGAACTCGTGGTCGCGCCAGCTGCCTACCGGAAAGCCGTACTCCCCGGCCTTCTCGAAGCCATAGGCGCGATAGAGCGCCTGGGCCTTTTCGTTGCCGCTCCAGACGCTCAGCCACTGCGGGCCGGGCGTCTGGTCAAGGCGGGCCAGCGCCCGCTCCAGCAGCGCCTTGCCCAGCCCCTTTCCCTGGTGCTCGCGCGCGACATAGAGGCGGCGCAGCTCGCCGTGCTCCGGGCGCAGGTCAGGGTGCGGCATGGAGGCCGGTCCGGTCTCGGAGAAGGCCCCGATCACCCCGTCGATCTGGGCGACGTCCCAGACGTGGTCCGGATGCTCCAGCCGCACCTGCACGACCGAGATGTCGAACACCTCGGCGATAAACCGGTCCAGGTCGGCCTTCGGATAGGGAATGGCGAACTCCTCGACGAAGGTCTCGAGAAAGGTGCGCCGGCCGAGGTCGGCGAGGGCCGCGGCGTCATCGGGCGTGGCGGGGCGGATGGAGGCGGAGTAGGGAAGGGCCATGGTCGCCCTCTACACCCACCCCGACATGCTGGGCCACAGTCCCGGCGCCGGCCATCCGGAAAGCCCGGCGCGGCTGAAGGCCGTGCTCGATGCGCTGGCCGACGCAGGCCTCGACCGCGAGACCCTCCCCGCCGAGGAGGCCGAGGTCGCGGACCTGGAGCGCATCCACCCGTCGGCCTACGTCGCCCGCATCCTCGACGCCTCTCCCGCCAGCGGAATTGCCTATCTCGACCCAGACACGGCGCTGTCGCCCGGCAGCGTGCGCGCCGCGCGCCTGGCCGCCGGCGCCGTCATCCAGGCCGTGCGCGACGTGGCACGTGGCGAACGGACCCGCGCTTTCGCCGCCGTGCGCCCGCCCGGCCACCACGCCGAGCCCGGCCAGGCCATGGGCTTCTGCCTGTTCTCCAATGTCGCTGTCGCCGCCCGGGTGGCCCAGGCCGAAGGGCTCGAGCGCGTTGCCGTGATCGACTTCGACGTGCACCACGGCAACGGCACCCAGGCCGCCTTCGAGACGGACGACAGCCTGTTCCTCGGCTCGATCCACCAGTCGCCGCTCTATCCGGGCACCGGCTCGGCTGATGAGCGCGGCGTGGGCAACATCGCCAACGCGCCCGTCGCGCCCCACGCCAGCCCCGCGACCTGGCGGGCGCTGTTCGAGCAGGCGCTGCTCGGGCCGCTGGACGCCTTCCGCCCCGACCTGGTGCTGATCTCCGCCGGCTTCGACGCCCACCGCCGCGATCCGCTGGCGCATCAGTCGCTGGAGGCCGAGGACTTCGCCTGGGCCACCCGCGCGGTGCTCACCGTCGCCAGGCGGCACGCCAAGGGCCGTCTTGTTTCGACTCTGGAGGGCGGCTACGACCTTGAAGGGCTCGGGCTTTCTTCCGTCGCCCACATGCAGGCGCTAGGGGAGGAGTAAGGCGCGTGGCCCGTCAGGGGAGGGCCGCGGTCTTCGAGGATGCTGGACACGGTGCAGGCTGAGAATTGCGAGGATCTCGCTGCGACGCCGCCGTCGCGGCCGGGCGCCGTGATTCTGACCCGCCACGGCGAGCCCGCCCTGTCGCGCCGCTGCCGCCTGACATCCGACGAATACCGCGCTTGGTGGGCCAGGTACGAGGTTGGCGGCCTGCTCGAGGGCCAGACCGCCCCGACCTGCCTGCAGGAGGCCGCGCGCGACGCCCTGATCCTGCACTCGCCGCGCCCCCGCGCCATCGAAACCGCCAAGGCCGCCGCCGGCGACCAGCCGCTGCAGGTCGACGAGATCTTCGTCGAGGCCCCCCTGCCGCCGCCCCGCTTTCCGGCCTGGATGCGGTTTTCGCCACGCACCTGGGGCGTCATCGCGCGCTTCTGGTGGTGGGCCTTCAACCACCACCAGGGCGAGGAGACCCGCGACCAGGCAAAGGCCCGCGCCCGCCGCGCCGCCGACATGCTGGAGCAGCATGCCGCCTCGGGCCGCAACGTGCTCGTCTTCGCCCACGGCTTCTTCAACGGCATGGTCGGGATGGAGCTGACCAAGCGCGGCTGGCGCTGCGTGGAGGACCAGGGCTTCCAGTACTGGAGCGCCCGCCGCTTCGAGCGGCGCTGACCGGAGTTTCGCCATGAACCGCCGCTCGCTCTTCGCCCTGATCCTCACGGCGATGGCGCTCGTGGCCGCGCCCGCCGCGGCGCAGGAGGCCCTGCCGCGCGTGGCCTTCCAGACCTCAGCCGGCACCTTCACGGTCGAGGTCGACACCGTCCGCGCGCCGATCACCGCGACCAACTTCCTGCGCTATGTGGACGAAGGCCGCTTCGAGGGCACGACCTTCTACCGCGCCATGGCCGGCCGGCCCGACCTTGGCCTCATCCAGGGCGGGACCAACAACGACCCCGAGCGCGTGCTGCCGCCCATCGCCCATGAACCGACCACCCAGACGGGCCTCAGCCACACCGACGGCGTCATCTCCATGGCCCGCTGGGACCCCGGGACCGCCACCGGCGACTTCACCATCATGGTCGGCGACAACACCTATCTCGACGCCCGCCCCGGCGGACAGGGCGACGACGCCGGCTACGCCGCCTTCGGCCGCGTCGTCCAGGGCATGGAAGTCGTCCGCGCCATCCTCGCCGCCCCCCGTTCCGCCACCGAAGGCGAGGGCGTCATGCGTGGCCAGATGCTCGAACCGCGGATCGAGATCCAGCGCGTCTGGCGGTTGGAAAATTAGGCCCCCGCCCGCTCCGCGAAGCGCCACGCCGCTTCCGCCAGCGGATCGACCCGCGCCGCCATGGCGGCGGCGTGGGGGCTGGCGGCGGTGCCGTCCCTGACCCGGCCGCCGATGCCCTGGCAGATCGCCGCCAGGCGGAACAGGTTGTAGCTCAGGAGCCAGTCCAGCTGCGGGAGGCCTTCGCGACCCGTCCGCGCGCAGTAGCGGGCGATCGCCTCCTGCATCGACGGGATGCCGAGGGTCTCCAGGTCAAGTCCCGCTAGGCCGTTTCGCTCCGTAGACGGAATGACCCAGGCGATGAGGAAATAGCTGACGTCGGCGAGCGGATCGCCGAGCGTGGACAGCTCCCAGTCCAGCACCGCCCGGACCTCGGCCCGGTCGGGCGCCAGGATCATATTGTCGAGCCGGAAATCGCCGTGGACGATCCGCGCCGGCGCATCCTCGGGTAGGCCTCGCGGCAGCCAGTCGATCAGCCGGTCCATGGCCTCGACCGTATGTGTCTCGGACGCCCGGTACTGCTTGGACCAGCGCCCGACCTGGCGGGCGAAATAGTTGCCCGGCTTGCCATAGTCGCCGAGACCGACAGCCTCCGGGTCGATCCGGTGCAGGTCGGCCAGGGCGTCGATCTGCGCCTCATAGATGGCGCGGCGCTCCTCCGGCGTCTGGTCCGGCAGGGCCAGGTTCCAGAGGATGCGGCCTTCGACCCGGTCCATCAGATAGAAGGCTGTGCCGATCACCTCGGGGTCCTCGCACAGGGCCCAGGGCCGCGCGACCGGATAGCCCACCGAATGCAAGGCCGAGATCACCCGGAACTCCCGGTCCACCGCGTGCGCCGATGGCAGCAGCACGCCCGGCGGTTTGCGCCGCAGGACGTAATCCCGGTTGGCCGAGCGCACGAGGTAGGTCGGGTTGGACTGGCCGCCCTTGAACTGGCTGACCTCGATGGGCCCCTCGAACCCCTCGACGTTCGCCGCCATCCAGCGCGCCAGCGCCGCCTCGTCGAACCTCAGCCGGTCATCGACGGGCTTGGCCCCGGTGAAGGCTTGCTCGGCGGGCGTCTGGCTCATGCCGCTAGGCTTAGCGGCCTTGCCCGGCGCCGGCCAAGCCTGTTTCGCCTGTCGCGAAACCGAGGTTGGAACCGGACCGCGTTGCGGCTAGGGATCGCGGCATGAGCCAGACACCGCGCGCCGACCTCAAGCCCAACACGCCCGAATACGAGAACATTCCGCTGGTTAAGGCCACCGGCTTTCGGGAGTACGACGCCCGCTGGGTGCTGGAGAAGGAGATCAACCTGCTCGGCATCCAGGCGCTCGGCCTGGGCCTGGGGACCTACATCCACGAGATCGGCCAGACGCCGCGCGTCGTCGTCGGCCATGACTTCCGGTCCTATTCGCTCAGCGTGAAGCAGGCCCTGACG
>CAMPGL010000078.1 GCA_946885435.1 uncultured Brevundimonas sp.
CAGATCTCAGTGGAGCTCGGCCGCACCGACATTCCGAGCCCCGCCCAGCCCACTTTCGCCCAGCTGGAAGAGGCCCTGGCCGCGGAGCCCGCGGTCGCCGCCTAATCACGGCTTCGTGATTCCCCGCTTGCTACGCCGTTCAATTCGGCGTTACCTCCCCGACGCGGGTGTCATGAGCCCGCGATAAAAATCCCTTGGGAAGGAACACTCATGATCATCCGTAAGCTCCTGATCGCTTCGATCGGCGTCGCCGCTCTGTCCGTCGCCGCCTGCCAGCCGGCCGCTGAAGACGCCGCCACCGACACCGAAGTCGCCGCCGAGTCCGCTGAAGACGCGGCCGATGACGCCGCCGCCGCCGCCGGCGAAGCCGCCGACGACGCCGCCATGGCCGCCGGTGAGGCCGCCGAAGAAGCCGGTGACGCCATGACCGAAACCCCGGCCGAAGACGCCGCCGAGGAAGCCCCGGCTCAATAATCCCCACGCGCAATCGCGCGACTGGATTAGGAAGGGGTCGCTCGCCGGGCGGCCCCTTTTTCCGTTTCGCCAGACCGTGACCGAACCTCTCCTGCCCGCCGACCTCGACTGGACCGCCGACGAGGCGCCCAGGTCTCGCACTTTCGGCGACGTCTATTTCTCCGCCGAAGGCGGGCTCGATGAGACCCGCGCGGTCTTCCTGGCCGGCTGCGGGCTCCCCGACGCCTGGGTGGGACGGGACCGTTTAGTCCTCGCCGAAACGGGCTTCGGCACCGGCCTCAACATCATGGCCGCGCTCGACCTGTGGCGGCGAACCCGCAAGCCCGAAGCGCGCCTGCGCGTTTTTTCGGTCGAGGCCCACCCCCTGCTGCGCGAGGACGCCCGGCGCGCCCATGCCGCCTGGCCGGAACTGGCCGAGATCTCGGCGGCGCTGCTCGAGCAGTGGCCGGCCCCGACCCCCGGCTTCCACCGCATCGACCTGCCCCAATGGGGCGCGACCATC
This sequence comes from uncultured Brevundimonas sp., assembly GCA_946885435.1. The sequence goes on from CAMPGL010000078.1 coordinate 977, forward strand.
GACCTCGGTCACGGCGAGGCGGCCGAGATGCTGGCCGCCTGGCAGGGTCGGGCCGACGCGTGGTTCCTGGACGGCTTCGCCCCGGCCCTCAACCCGAAGATGTGGCGCGAGGAGGTGCTGAACCTGGTCGCCGCGCGCTCTGCGCCTGGTGCCCGCCTGGCCAGTTTCACCGTCGCCGGCGGCGTCCGGCGCGGTCTCGCCGCCGCCGGCTTCTCCGTCGAGAAGAAACCCGGGTACGGCCGAAAGCGCGAGCGCCTCGAGGCGACCCGGCCGGGCTCTCCAGCCCTGGCGCGGAAGCCGGAGGTTTTGATCATCGGCGCGGGCGTCGCCGGCGCCGCTCTCGCCCGGGCGTTCTCTCAGCTCGGCTGCCCAGCGACGGTCGTCGAGGCCATCTCTCCCGGCGCGGCCGCCTCCGGCGCGCCCGCGGCCCTGGTCACGCCCCGCCTCGACGCTGGCCTGGGACCGGTCGCCGACCTCGGCGCCCAGGCCTTCCAACGCGCTGTCGCGCTCTATCGCGAAACCGCTGGGGCGGTCCTTGCTCGGGGGGTGCTGCGTCTGGCCCGCGATGACCGGGACGCCGGACGCCTCGCGCGGATCGCGGACCAGCCGCTCTGGCCGCCCGAGGCGCTCGATCCGCTGGGGCCCGCCGACGCGTCCGACCGCCTGGGCGAGCCCACGGATCGCGCCGGCCTCTGGATGGCGGACGCGCTGACGGTCGAGCCCGCCGTCGTGTTGGAGACCTGGCTGAGCGGCTCGACGGTCCGGCGCGCGGAGGTCATTGAGGTCGAGGCTGGGGTCCGGCCCGCGGTCCGTCTGGCCGACGGCGGGCGGCTGGAAGCCGACGCCGTCGTCCTCGCGGCCGGCTGGGCCTCGGTCGCCCTCGGCGCCGCGGGATTGAAGCCTGTTCGCGGCCAGCTGGCCTGGTTCGACGGCCCACCACCGACCCCCGCCGTATGGGGCGCGGGCTATGCGGTACCGACCCGCTCAGGCGTCCTCGTCGGCGCGACCCATGATCGCGGCCGGACCGACACTGTTCCGGACGCCGGCGACCAGGCCCAACTCCTGGATCGGCTGACCCAGGTGCGCCCGGGGCTGGCGCGGGGGCTGGACCCGCGGACGGGCCGCTCTCGGGCGGCGGTCAGGGCGGCCACGCCGGACCACCTTCCGCTGTGCGGGCCGCTGGCCGATGGCTTGTGGTGCCTCACCGGGCTCGGTGGACGCGGCTTCGCCTGGGCTCCGCTGCTGGCCGAGCATCTGGCAGCAACAGTCGTCGGCGCGCCGTCGCCCCTGCCGGGACCGCTTGTCGATCTGGTCCATCCCATGCGACCCTCCGCCTCGGGGAGCTGACAGAACTTTCAAGGCGGACGGCGCCTCGCCGTTCCCACCCGGAGAGCCGAGATGAAAACGCCGCTGGCCCTGAGCGCCCTGTTGCTGACCGCCGCCTGCACCCCGACGCCGGGCATGGATGGCCCGCGCGAGCCGCGGCAGTGCTTCTTTGTCAGCGAGGTGGATTCGTTCGCCTCCTCCGACGACCGTGTCGTCTACGTCCGGACCGGTCGAGACGAGGTGTTCCGCCTCGACACCTTCGGCTGCAACAACGTGGACTGGTCTCAATCGATCGGCATCCAGGCTCGCGGTGGCGGCTCGAGCGTGTGCTCCGGCTTTGACGCCGAGCTCATCGTCCCCGGCATCGGATCGGGCCCTCGCTCCTGCCCAGTCACCGGCGTGCGCCGCCTGACCGAGGCCGAGGTCGCCGCGCTCGACGAGCGCGACCGGCCCTGATGAAACCCGGAGTTTTTCTCAGACTTTCCTGCTACCTCCGATGAGTCGCGCCTGATCTTGGCCTACGCCTAACCTGCGGCCAGGGGCGCGTCCCCGCAGCTGTGCGCGGGGGCGTGATATTGCTGGACCAATGGCACGACGCTGACTGGCAGGAGCCTGCCGTCACGGAACGCCGAGCGTTCGAGATGGTCCGCGCAGCGCGTCTGGAAACAGACGCCATTCGCTACTTCGCTTTCCCGTGGGCCACCCTCATCGATCGCATGGCTTCGCGCCATGCCGATGAGCAGCCGCTGCTGGACGCGCTCGTGAAGATGTCCAAGACCGCGCGCCGCGCGCCCCGGGTCGTGACGGTCTGCCAGCACATCCGGATGCTCGAGTTCCGGCACCTGTTCGAGATGGCGCGGGTGACGGACGTTTTCTGGAGCCATGCGATCAGGGGCCGGCCACGCTGGGGCGGCAATCGACCGATCAATCTCCATCCCTTTCCGCTCTATCCGGTCCAGTCGCCGGTGGTGCAGACCTTCTCCGACACCGAGCGCCGCCCGCTGCTGTTCAACTTCATCGGAGCGGTCGAGAACAGCTGGTACCTCACCGATGTACGCCAGTGGATCGCCAGGCACCTGGCGCGCGAACCGAACGGCAGCGTCATCCTTCGTCGAGGCTGGCACTATCAGCGCGCGGTCTACGAGCATCAGGTCAAAGGCCTGGCGCCGGATGGCGAGCCCCTGACCGACGCTGAGGCCGAGGCGGAGTTCGCCCGCGCCCTGAAGCGTTCCACCTTCACCCTGTGCCCGTCCGGCTCAGGACCAAACTCCATCAGGCTGTGGGAAGCCATCGGTCACGGCTCCATCCCGGTCATCCTCTCGGACACCCTGGCGCTTCCGGGCCCGGAGGAGCTCTGGCGCGAGGCGGCCGTGTTCTGCGAGGAAACCGAGGCGGCCGTGAGTCAGCTGCCGGCCCGGCTCGCCGAGCTGGCGGCCGATCCAGTAGCGATCGCGCACCGCCGCAGGGCCCTGCGGCAACTATGGTCCCTGTACGGCCCCCTGAACTTTGCGCATGACATACGGTCTCTCGCGCTTCGGGAGGCGACGCCGGAGCCCGCGCCCGCGCCAGCCTTCAACACCGTCAGGCGACCCAGGATTTGTCTGTTCGGCCGGCACGCCAACCGCACACCTTTCGCCTATCCGCCCTATCGCGCCCTGCTCGAAGACGCGATCGACTACGTCGAGGACCCCGCCGTGGCCGACGCCGTCATTCTCGGGTTCGAAATCGACATCCGCGACAGTTTCGAAGTCCTTGCCCGGCTCAAGGCCGACAGGCCGCAGCTCCTTCTTGCGGTCGTGTCTGAGGAGCCGTTGTGGGACACCGTCTGGTCGCATTCCCTCACGCCCTCGCGCGCCGTGCTGAGCCGCAATGGCGAGACCCTCGAGTTCGCGCGCGTGAACCATGCGAACTCGGACGTCTTCGACTTCGACGCCATCCCCTACTTCCTGACGACGGACGACGCCTACTTCGTCCGCTACGGGGCATGGTTTTGCCGAAACGCCTGGCGGCCGGGCTCGCACTATCTGAAGGTCTGGGAGCGCGCGCCGGTGCGCGTGGCCTTCATGGCCGAGAAGCGGGACAAGAAGGTCTACGACATCCAGCATCCTGAAGCCCGCGTGTGGGGCCTCAGCGCATACCGCACGGCGGTGGCGCAAGGCGTCGTCGGACCAGACGTGCTTCGCGCCGGCAGAGGCTGGGACGACGCCGACTTCCGACGACAGGACCTCGTCGACTGGCGCCTCGACAAGATGGCGCGACTGGACGGCCAGGCCTTCATGGTCTCCGCGATGGAGAACACGCACCATCGGCAGTACGTCACCGAAAAACTGTTCGACGCCTACGCCGCCAGGGCCTTCCCCCTCTATGTCGCGTCGCCCGGGCACAGGGTGTTCGATCTCGCCGGCGATAGCTTTCTAAACTTGCACGGCCTCACGCCTGGCGAGGCCGTCGCAAAGATCGAAGCCCTGTCACCGGATCAGGTCTGCCTGGACAGCTACGTCGCGACCCAGCACAGGCTCGCAGACCTATTCAGACGCCCGGCCCTGCTGGCCCACGAACGGCGACGCGTGGCGCGTAAAGTACGGGAGGCGCTCAGTCAGCATCTGGACCTGAGCCAGGCCGAGCAGCCTGCGATGTCCGATGCAACGCCGATGGCGATGCCCGGCTAGATTTCCGCACTGCGGCCACCGCCCCGACGCAGACCCCACCCTGCGACGGCCGGGCCCTCACAGCCGGAGTAACCGACCTACTCACCTTGCAGGAAATGGTGGACGCGACAGGGATTGAACCTGTGACCCCTACGATGTCAACGTAGTGCTCTACCGCTGAGCTACGCGTCCCCGGGGCCGCTTCGGTGAGCGGAGGCGGGTCTATAGCCCGCCCGCTCCGCCGCCTGCAAGGGGTGTCAGGCGGCGATCATGCGGTCGACCTCGGCGACGAGGTCGCGGAGGTGGATGGGCTTGTTCAGGACCTTGGCCTGGGGCGAGGCCTGGGCCGCCGACAGGGCCACCGCGGCGAAGCCGGTGATGAACATGATGCGCACGCCGGGCTGACGCTGGGCGGCGATGCGGGCGACCTCGATGCCGTCCGCGCCGGGCATGACGATGTCGGTGAGCAGCAGGTCGTAGGGCCCGGCGTCGAGCGCGTCGATGGCGTCGTCGCCGTTCTCGCACGAGATGACCGTGTGCCCGGCCTTTTCCAGCGCGCGGGCCAGGAAGCCGCGCAGAGAACCGTCGTCTTCGGCCAAAAGGATGTGCGCCACGCGACCTCGCCCCGTAAAGTCAGGGCCGAACCCTAACCCGGCGGGCGTAAATCGAGAATGAAAAGCGGCGATACGCCAGGCCCGTTCCGCATCCGATGCGCAGAGCCCGCGGGGCCCGTGGTCTTCGCCGCGCCGCACGCCGGCCGCCAGATCCCTGAAGCCTTGGCCGAAATGGCGCGAGTGGACGAGCGCGCGTTGCGCAGCCTGGAGGATCCGCTGGTCGACCGGCTGATCGAGGACTGCGCGGTGACAGTGCTGAGTGGCCAGACGGCTCGCGCCTTCGTGGATGTGAACCGCGACCCCGCCGAACTCGACCCCCTCCTGATCGAGGGCGGCGACGGACGTTCAGCGCGGACGCGGGCCGGCCTGGGCGTGATCCCGCGCCTCACCGCGGCCGGCGAGCCGATTCATCGGCGCAGGCTGTCGATGGCCGAGGCTCAGACCTGGCTGGCGATCGGACACGCGTCCTATCATGCGGCGCTGGCGGATCTGATGCAGGCGGCGCGTCGGCGGCACGGCCGGGCGGTGCTGGTCGACTGGCATTCGATGCCGTCACAGGCGGCCGAGGCCGAGGCGCGGCGGAGCGGCCGGCGGCCCGACATCGTGCTCGGCGACCTGCACGGCCGGGCCTGCGATCCCGAGATCACGGTCAGGGTCCGGGCGGTGTTCGAGGCCCACGGGCGGACGGTGGCGCTCAACCGCCCCTATGCGGGCGGCTACGTGACCCAGACCTGGGCGCGGCCGAAGGAGGGCTTCCACGCGCTGCAGATCGAGATCGACCGGTCTCTGTATCTGGACGAGGAAACCCTGGAGCCCCACGCCGGCTTCGCGCCCCTCAAGGCGGAGGTCGAACGGATTGCGGAAGCTCTCATTGATCTGGCCGCGCCGCGCGCGGACGCCGCCGAATAAAAAAAGCCGCGCCCGAGAGCGCGGCTGAAAGTCATTTGGGAGGAAACGCCCAATCAGGGCGAGGCCAGAATACGCCGCACCGCACAACGCGCAAGCAATTTTTTCGCAAGTGCGAAATGTCAGATGCCGAGCAGCTTGCGAGCGCGATGGATGCCCTGAGAGGCGGGCGAGCGCATCTGCCGCCACGCGAGCAGCGCCACGGCCGCAAGCGCGCCGAGCGCCAGAAACAGCGGACTGACCAGCCAGGCTCCTGCCGCAAGCGCGAAGTAATAGGCTCGCACTCCGCGATTGAACCCCGCGACAGCCGGATTGAGCACTTCGGTCGCCGCGTCTGCGTAATCCCGATTGCGGCTCGGGTCCGCCTCGGCGTCCGGCGCGGCCCCGATCAGGGCGACTGGGTAGTTCAGCTGGCGGATGGCCCAGATGAAGTCGAGCATGCCGCGCGACAGGCAGACGACGATCAGGGCCAGCTTGGCCTCCAAGACCCGGGCGGGCGCCTCGATGACCACGCCGGCGACCGTCTGCAGGGCGCCTTCGCCTCCGAAAAGCACCCCGCCGACCGCCGCGATCAGGATCAGGTTGGCCGAGGCGAAGAAGGAGGCCGAGTTGATGGTGTGGCCGAGCAGCTGGCCGTCGACGATGCGGCTTTCGCGCGCGCACATGGCGCGCATCCAGGCCAGGCGCACCGCATCCATGTCGAGATTGAGGACGCCGCCCCGCGCCAGCATGCGCAGGAACGGGCCGTAGCCCAGCCAGCAGGCGAGGAAGATCGCCAGGGCCGCGGCGTCGAACCAGGACAGGCCGAAGGTCCAGTCGTTCATCGGGCCGCCTCCTCGCGGGCGTCGTCCTCCTCCAGCACCACGGCGGTCTCCTGGTTGAGCGGCTGGGCCTCGCGCTTCGGAGGGATGTAGGGCTCCGGCTCCGGCGTGACCATGTTGCCGCGCATCAGGGAGCGGCCGGCCGTGAGGCCTCCGGTCAGCTGGGCCTCAAAGCGCTGCTCGTCACGCCGGCGGACATCGGCGATCGTCTCCTCGACCTCCTCGTCGGTGGCTCCGAGGTCGGCCAGGACCCGACCCCCGAAGCGCAGGGCGGATTCGAAGGTTTCGCGCAGCTCGTAGTCGACCCCGGCCTTCACCAGCCTGAGGGAATGGCCGCGATCAAAGGCGCGGACGTAGAGGCGAGCCAGCGGGAACTCCGACCGCGCCAGTTCGACGATGCGATCCGCCACGTCCGGCTTGTCGACGCAGACCAGGATCGCCTCGGCCGTCGCGGCCCCGGAGGCGTGCAGCACATCGAGCCGCGAGCCGTCTCCGTAATAGACCTTGAAGCCGAAGTTGCCGGCCGCCTGGATCATCTCGACGTCTCGGTCGATGATCGAGACGTCGACATTGCGAGCCAGGAGCGCCTGGGACACGACCTGAGCGAAGCGGCCGAAGCCGATGATCAGCGCGCGTTCCGTCAGGCCTTCGGCACGGTCGACCCCGTCCAGGTCGTCGATGGAGACGGGCTTTTCGCGCAGCAGGAAGCGCGTCACGAACAGGGTCACCAGCGGCGTCAGCGCCATCGAGAGGATGACGACCGCCGTCATCATGGCGCTGACGCGCGGGTCGAAGATCCCGACGGCCAGAGCGGCGCCATAGAGGACGAAGGCGAACTCTCCCCCCTGTGCGAACAGGGCCGCGCGTTCCAGCGCCTCGGTGTGGCCGGCGCGGAACAGCCGAGCGACCGCATAGATGGCGACCGACTTCACCGCCATGAAGCCGACGACCCACAGCAGGATCTGCTGCCAGGCGCCGAGGACGACGGACACGTCCAGCGACATGCCTACGCTGAGGAAGAACAGGCCGAGCAGGATGCCGCGGAAGGGTTCGACGTCGGCCTCGAGCTGGTGGCGGAAGGTCGAGTCCGACAGCAGCACGCCGGCCAGGAAGGCTCCCATGGCCATGGACAGGCCGCCGAGGTCCATGACCCAGGCCGCTCCGAGAACGACCAGCAGGCCTGCGGCAGTCATCACCTCACGCGCGCCGGAGTTGGCGAGGATGCGGAACAGCGGATTGAGGAGGTAGCGGCCGGCCAGGACGACAGCGACGATCACCCCGAGCCCCATGCCGATCGTCTGCCAGAGCGGGCGCGACGCCTCGGCTTCGGCCGTCCCGTACGCCGCGCCAAGGAAGGCGACGAGGGCCAACAGAGGCACGATCGCGAGATCTTCGAGCAGCAGGATCGATACGGCGCGCTGGCCCTGCGGCTCCAGCCGTTCGCCGCGTTCGTCGAGCATTTGCATGATGACGGCTGTGGACGACAGTACGAAGCCCGCGCCTCCGATCACGGCGACCACCGGGGGCAGGCCGAGCACCACGCCCAACAGCGTCAGCAGGCCGGTGGCCGTCGCCACCTGGGCCAGGCCCAAGCCGAAGATCTCCTTGCGCAGACTCCAGAGCTTCTTCGGCCGCATCTCCAGGCCGATGAGGAACAGCAGCATCACCACGCCGAGTTCGGCGGTGTGCAGGATGGCCTCGGGATCGGTGAACAGTCTGAGGCCAAACGGACCTATCAGCAGGCCGGCGGCCAGATAGCCCAGCACCGAGCCAAGCCCGAGTTTGCGGAAGATGGGCACGGCCACGACCGCGGTGGCCAGAAGCGCCACCACCTGGCCCAGCTCCGTCCCGCTCGCCTCAGCCATCCGCGCCCCCTGCCCTGCCCGCAGATATAGGCGGGGATTCCTTACGGCGCGAGGCGGCGGCGGGCGCGCGTCTGGACAGGCCTCTGTCCGCCGCTCAGACTGGCCGCCCACGGAGAGCGACCTCATGGCTGTGACCGGCATCGGCGGCTTCTTTTTCAGGTCGAAGGACCCCAAGGCGTTGGCCGAGTGGTACTTGACCCACCTGGGGGTCGGCGCGCCCGAGGGCGTCTATCTCTGGCCGCAGGAGGCCGGTCCGACCGTCTTCGCCCCCTTCAAGGCGGACAGCGACTATTTCGCCGCCGACAAGAGCTGGATGCTGAACCTGCGGGTGGACGATCTCGATGGCCTTCTGGCCCAGCTGCGCGCCGCGGGCATCGAGATCATCACCAAGGCCGAATGGGACGCCACACCCGAGATCGGCCGCTTCGCCCGCATCCACGACCCGGAAGGCAATCCGATCGAGCTGTGGCAGCCGCCGGCCGGCGCCTGAGCCGCCGCCCCATCTCGTTATCCCGGCCGGAACACAGCGCGTAGGGCCGGGACCTAAACGCAGGCGTCGACACCCAGCTTGGGCCCCGGATCACGGCTCCGCCGTGTCCGGGTGACGGCGAGCGTCGCTGCGAAGTCCCCCTTCGATGCGGGAGTTGGCGCGGCTCGGCGGGGGCGCTAGCGTGCGCTCCTGGTTTGGAGGGGACGGAATGAAGGCCTGGAGCGGGATCGCGGCGGCGAGCGTGCTGGCGCTGG
>CAMPGL010000079.1 GCA_946885435.1 uncultured Brevundimonas sp.
TCACCGGGCTCGGCCGCTTCATCAGGAACATGGAGCCGAAGATCAGCACCAGCGGGGCGAACTGGATGCCCAGCCCCACCGGGGTCATCGCCAGCGCGCCGTCGGGGCCCGTGGTGTAGAACAGCTGCTGGACGGCTTCGACGTTGCCGACCGTCCAAGCCAGGGCGCCCGCCAGCACGAGGCCCAGCGCCAGCTTGTTGTAGACGCCCAGCATGAAGCCGCGCAGGCCGGCGTCGACCGCCATGTCCGCGTGCGCCGGGGCCGGGCGGGAAAAACCGTTGTTGAAGTCGCTCATCGCGAGGTCATGTCTCCCATTACTCCGCGCGAGAGGCGCGGGGTTCCAATGAATATCGGGGTCACAGCCCCGGTTCGCAAGCGAAACCGGACAAGGGCGGGCGGCCCCTGCTATGCAGGCCGCATGATCCGCCTGTTCGCCGCCATCGCGGTTCCGGAGCACATCGGGCTTGAGCTGGCGCGCCTGCAGAAGGGCCTGCCGGGCGCCCGCTGGCGGCCGCTCGAGGCTCTGCACGTGACGCTGAGGTTCTTCGGGGAGATCGACGAACGGCGCGCCGACGACCTCGACGGGGAGCTGTCGCGCGTCTCGTCTCCGGTGTTCGACCTGGCCCTGAAGGGCGCCGGCGACTTCGGCGAGGGCGGGGTGTCCAGCGCGGTCTGGATCGGGGTCGAGGACAACGAGCGGCTGAACGTTCTGGCCGGCCGCTGCGAGGCGGCGGCGCGCCGCGCCGGCCTGGAGCCGTCGACCCGCGCCTATAGGCCGCACGTGACCATGGCCTATCTGAAACGGCCCGAGCCGACCCGGGTCGGGGCCTGGGTGCGCAACCACAACCTGACCCGGATGGAGCCCTTCCGGGTGGACCGGTTCGGCCTCTATTCCAGCCGGCTGGGCCAGGGCGGGTCGAGCTACACCCTGGAGCGGGAGTATCTGCTGGGATGAGGTTGCGCTCGGTCCTGTTCGTACCCGCGATCAACGCCCGCGCCGTCGAGAAGGCGCGGACCCTGGACTGCGACGCCGTTGTCCTCGATCTCGAGGATGCGGTGGGGCCGGAGGACAAGGACGCCGCGCGCGAAGCTGCGAGGGGGGCTCTGGCGCAGGACTTCGCAGGCAAGACCGTCGCGGTCCGGGTCAACGGGCTGGACACGCCCTGGGGCGAGGCGGACCTAGAGGCTGTCGGCAAGGCGGACACGGTGGTCCTGCCCAAGGTCGCGGACGCCGCGACCCTCGCGGCGGCCCGGGCGGCGCTGGGTTCGCGGCCGGTCTGGGCCATGATCGAGACCTGCCGGGGCGTGCTGAACGCCGCCGGGATCGCGGCGGCCGAAGGCGTCGAGGCCCTGATCCTGGGCCAGAACGATCTGGCCGCCGAGATGCGCTGCCGCCCCGGCGCGGACCGCGGCCCGCTGTGGTCGGCGATGGGGGCGATCGTCACGGCGGCGCGGGCGCACGGGCGGGTCGCGCTGGACGGGGTCTACAACGCTTTTCAGGACGCCGAGGGCTTCGAGGCCGAGTGCCGCCAGGGCCGCGCCTTCGGCTTCGACGGCAAGACCCTGTTCCATCCCAGCCAGAGCGCGGCGGCCAACGCCGCCTGGACGCCGGCTCCGGACGAGATCCACTGGGCGCGCGCCGTGGTCGAGGCCTACGCCACGCCGGGCGCGGAGGCCGCGGGCGTGCTGAAGGTCGACGGGCGGATGGTCGAGCGGCTGCACCTGGCCGAGGCCAGGCGCATCCTCGGCCTCACTCGGCCGGCGCCGTAGCCGTCTGGGGCTGCCAGCCGATGTGCTCGCCGAAGCGCGGGGCGAAGGTGGCGAACAGGACCATGTGGTCGGTCAGCCCCTCGTAGGTCGTGCCCGGCACCAACAGCACGTCGTACTGCGCCAGCGCCGCGACGCCCCCGTCCTGCGGCAGGGAGAAGGCCTTGAGGAAGCGCCAGTCTCGGTTCCAGGTGTTGATGGCGTCCGGCGCCAGGGAATCCATCAGGAAGCCGGCCGAGAACTGCCAGGACGAGCAGCGCCCCTCCACGCAGTCGAAGCCGGCCACGTCCCAGGACACGCCGTTGGCGCCGGTGGAGACCGAAGGCTGTTCGCCGGTGCCGACCTGGACCTCGAGGCCCTGGGCCTGGAGCCAGGCGGCGACTTCCGGGGCGGTCAGGCCGCCTTCCGGAATGGGCTGGGCCGAGGCGGCGCCGGCGGTGAACAGGACAGCGGCGGCGGCCGCGGCGGCGATGCGGATCATGATACGTCTCCCCGAATTCGGCCGCATGGATTCCACGGCGCGAGGCAGGTCGCAAGCGAGGCGCGCAGGGCCTAAGGTCGCGCCATGACGGCGGGGACCGACAAGAGCTGTGGCGAATGCGGCCTGTGCTGCAAGCTGCTGAGCGCGCCGTCGCTGGGCAAGCCGCCGCGCAAGTGGTGCGTCCATTTCCGGCGCGGGCGGGGTTGCGACATCTATGCGGACCGGCCGGCGGAATGCTCGGGCTTCAACTGCGGCTGGCTGCTGACGCCTCAGCTGGGCGAGGAATGGCGCCCGGACCGGGCGGGGTTCCTGCTCCACCAGGAGGCCGGCCGGATCCTGGTCGAGGTTGATCCATCCCTGCCGCAGGCGTGGAAGAAGGCGCCGTTCGAGGCGACGCTGCGGGCCTGGGCCGCGAGCGGCCGCGAGGTGCTGGTGCTGGTCGGCGAACGCGGCCTGAGGCTGGGCGAACCGGACACGCCGGTGAAGGCGCGGCGGACCTAGAACGACGGGCGGAACTGCCGCGGCGACCAGCCGAAGTCGGCGCGGGCGGCGCTGTCGTCGAAGACGAGGTCCCGCTCCATGCGTGCGCCCATCTCTCCCGTCGCGCCGGGGAGCAGCGGCGAGGCGAGGGTGAGGCCCAGCCGCCAGAACGGGGCGGGGAGGGACAGGATGCGTGGCGGGCGGCCGAGGCCTCCGAAGACCCGCGCGCACATCTCCCGATAGGTCAGGGTCTCGCCGCCGGCGAGCTCATAGGTGCGGCCGATCGCGGCCGGCGCCTCCAGCGCCTGGAGCGCGCCCTGCGCCAGGTCGTCGGCGTGGACCGGCTGGCGACGGCCGTCGCCGCGCCCGGCGATGGGCAGGACGGGCAGGCGGCGCGCCAGAGAGGCCAGACGGCTGACGTTTCCATCCAGCCCCTCGGCGTAGATCATCGTCGGCCGCAGGAGGGTCCAGTCGACGCCGGAGGCGCGGACGGCCTCCTCGCCGCGCGCGAGCGCTGCGGCCACGGCGCGTTCGGAAGCGTCGGTTGACGCCGCCTTGGTCAGGACGCTGGTCGAGGAAAAGGCGACGAGCCGGCGCATGCCCCTGGCCTTCAGGTCCGCGATCGCCTCGGGCAGCAGCCAGATGGGGGAGAGCGACAGCACCGTCTGGGCCTCGGGCAGGCGGGCCCGCCCTTCGGTCGTGGTGAGGTCGGCCTGTAGCCACGCCTCGCCCCGACGAGAGACGCCGACGAAGGGTCGGCCCGCCTGTCGCAGGCGCGGAATCGCAAACCGGCCGATCAGGCTGGTGGCGCCCAGGACGAGGAGCGGGGAGCGGGCCATGCCCCGGCTTCAGGCCCGCGGGGGCGGACGTCAAGCTAACGCTTGCTGGAAACGTCCTTCATCAGGTTGGACATGCCGACGCGGCCCCAGCGGGGGAAGGCGATGCCGCCGGCGCGCGTGTCGACCTTGCCGGCCTCGTGCGCATAGGCGGTGGTCAGGCCGGCCGTCAGGAGAGCGGCGGCCATCTGCTGGCCGAAGCGGCGGGGATGCAGCGCCATGGCGAGCGCGTTCAGGACCTGGAGCCCCGTCCAGAGCCCGAGCGCCCGGGTGCGGCCTGCGCCCGACGGCGCGTTCCAGACGCGCAGGGCCGACAGGGTCGAGACCGAGAGGATCAGGGGCATGGCGGCGCTCGACAGGCCCTTGGGGGCCTGGACCACCTCCGCGTCGCCGCCCCGGGCCAGGCGGCGGCGGTCGACGGCCTGGCCGCCTCGCGTGGCGGCAAGCGCGCCGATCAGGCCGATTCCGATCACGGCGGCCAGGCCCAGGGCGACGTGTCGCCCGTCGCGGTCCTCGGCGTTCAGGACGTGTTCGGCGATGTCGCGGCCGCGTTCCAGCATCGGTCTGCTCCTCCAGCTTGACAGGAGCGGAACAGCCGAGGCGGGGCGCGGTTCCGGCGGATCAGCCCGCCGCGCCGGCCTCGCCCTCGATCTCGCCCATGGCGCTCTGCAGGTAGTTGGCCTCGCCCATCGAGGCGATTAGGCCCATCTGGTTCTCGAGGAAGTCGATGTGCTCCTCGGTGTCGACGAGGATCTTCGTCAGGATCTCGCGGCTGACGAAGTCGCCGGCGGCCTCGCACTGGCGCACGCCGTCGATCAGGGTGACCCGCCCGCCCAGCTCCAGCGCCAGGTCAGCGCCCAGGCATTCGGGCACGGTCTCGCCGATCTTGAGCTTGTGCAGGTCCTGCATGTTCGGCAGGCCCTCGAGGAACAGCACGCGCTTGATGAGCATGTCGGCGTGTTTCATCTCGCCGATCGACTCGTCGTAGACGACCTTGCCGAGGGTCCGGTAGCCCCAGCTCTCAAACATGCGGGCGTGCAGGAAGTACTGGTTGACCGCCGTCAGTTCGTTGGTCAGCACCGCGTTCAGGAGGCGGATGATCTGCGGATCGCCCTTCATGGCGTCATTCTCCCGAACTGCTTCCACGGCGAGTCGCCGCGCGTGCGGTCATAACACGTCCGGCGGGCTCATTGTTCATCTGAGATTTGTTCGCAGCCTATTGATACTGCGAATGATTTTCTTGCGCGACTACTCGGCGGCGAGGGCGAGGATTTCGCGCGTGTCTTCAATCATCTGGCGCATGTCGCAGACGCAGCGCGCGCATTGAGGCCGGCAGGCGTGACGGTCGAACACCTCGCGCGGGCGGCAGGCTCCGGCCTCGATGGCCGAGAGCACGTCACGCTCGCGGATGCCATTGCAGTTGCAGACGTACACGAAGGGAAGCCCCGTCGACTGAGAACGGCTCTCATTATCGCGGCGGCGCGCTTGTTGCAAGTCCCTCGCAATCGCGAAGGCTAGAGCCCCGGGTCCCAGACGCCGGCGTCGCGCATCCGGCACTCACGAGCTTCTTCGGCGCGCGAGGTCATGGTGCGGGCGGTGGCGCGAATCTCGTCCGAGACGGTGGTCTTGAACAGGCCGGGGATCAGCGCGTGGGTGAAGGCGCAGGCGGCCAGGCGCAGGAGCTTGAAGCCGAACCGCGACGAGGCGGCCATGTGTTCGAAATAGTCCTCACCCACCTCGCGCGGGTGATCGACGAACAGTCGCCTGAACACGGTCGTCATCCTCCGACAGGCCCTCGGTTCCCCCCGCTGGCCTCGAACCGGATACTGCCGTATCAGGACCGCGATTGACAGACCCCGGGCAAGGGGTCGCAGCCAGACCCGAGATCAGAGCATGGCCGACACCGGCTCCGCCCCCGCCCAGACCTTCCGCTGGGACGATCCCTTCGACCTGACCGGCCGCCTGACCGACGACGAGCGGATGATCCAGGAGGCGGCCCGCGCCTACGCCCGCGACCGGCTCCTGCCGCGCATCGTCGAGGCCTTCCGCGACGAGACCTTCGACCGGTCGATCATGACCGAGATGGGCGAGATGGGCTTCCTGGGCGCCATGCTGCCCGAGCAGTACGGCGGCTCCTCGGCCAGCCACGTGGCCTATGGGCTGATCGCGCGCGAGATCGAGGCGATCGACAGCGGCTATCGCTCGGCCATGTCGGTGCAGTCGTCCCTGGCCATGTATCCGATCTACGCCTTCGGCTCCGAAGAGCAGAAGATGCGTTTCCTGCCGAGGATGGCGGCCGGCGAGCTGATCGGCTGCTTCGGCCTGACGGAGGCCGACGGCGGCTCGGACCCGGCCTCGATGAAGACCAAGGCCGAGAAGGTCGAGGGCGGCTATCGTCTGAACGGCGCGAAGTACTGGATCACCAACTCGCCCATCTCGGACCTGGCGATCGTCTGGGCCAAGCTGGACGACACCATCCGCGGCTTCATCGTCGAGCGCGGCATGGACGGCTTCACCACCGACAAGATCGGCGACAAGCTGAGCCTGCGCGCCTCGATCACCGGCGACATCGGCCTGAACGACGTCTTCGTGCCGGAAGAGAACCTGCTGCCGGGCGTGAAGGGCCTGCGCGGGCCGTTCTCGTGCCTGAACAAGGCGCGCTACGGCATCGCCTGGGGGGCGATGGGCGCGGCTGAGTTCTGCTTCCACGCGACGCGCGACTACGTCGGCGAGCGGATGCTGTTCGGCCGGCCGCTGTCGAGCCGCCAGCTGGTGCAGAAGAAGCTGGCCGACATGCAGACCGAGATCTTCCTGGGGCTGGAAGGCGCCTATGCGCTGGGCCGGCTGCTCGACACCGGCGCCTGGGTCCCGGAGGCCATCTCGCTGATGAAGCGCAACAACTGCGGCAAGGCGCTGGCCATCGCGCGCGAGGCCCGCGACATGCACGGCGGCGCCGGCATCACCGGCGAGATGCATGTGATGCGCCACGCCATGAACCTTGAGACGGTGAACACCTACGAGGGCGCCCACGACGTCCACGCCCTGATCCTGGGCCGGGCGATCACCGGCCAGAGCGCATTCTAGGAAGGGTCGGCTAGGGCGTGTCGTCCTCGCGCGGCGCGGCGCCGCCGTTGGACACCTCCGGCACATAGAGGCCGGTCGCGAACCGGGTGAGGAAGCCGATCGGCTGGGTCCGGGAGCCGAACCGTGCGCAGGGGTCGGGATCACCGACGCCGGGCGGCTCGCGGCCTTCGGCGGTCATCACTGCGGCGGCGTCGTCGGCGAAGGGCTCGGCGAACTGGAGCGCGTCCCCGACCCGCGACAGGGACGGCGTGTCGGTGCCGACCGCGTTGGCCTGGCGGGCCCAGGCGATGGCGGCGATCTGCCGGTCCTGCTCGACCATCTCCGCCTCGGCGGCCAGGGCGCCCAGGCCGCCCGGCCGCACCCCAAGCGGGCCCGGGATGAACCAGGCCGCCGCCGCCGAGACCGCGGAGCCGACCTGATCGGTCGCGTCGATGCGCGTCACCGCCGCGCGCACGCGCGGCATGTCTGGACGCGGCTCGGCCAGGATGTCGTAGCGTTCGGACAGTTCGTAGCAGAGCTGGCGGTCGACCTCGGCCAGGACGGCGGCGCGCTCCTCGGCCGACAGCTCCTGTCCCACCTCGCCCGGCGGGAACAGGGCCGAGGGCTCGATGTAGACGGCGGTGACGCCGGCCAGCGCCGCGCTGTCGCTGCGGCTGCGGATCGAGACGCGCAGAGTATCGTCGCGCGTCACCAGCCCGTCGTAACCCGACAGGAAGCCGGAGTCGGGCTGGGGGGCGGTCGCGCAGGCGGCGGTCAGGCCGGCGAGGGCCAGGGTGACGGTCAGGTGTCGCATGTCAGCTCCGGAACAGCAGGACCTATACGCGCCGACGCGCGGGATGGATGCGTGCACACGCGTCCTTAACGGCCATTGCGCATGCTGGTCCGATGGCGGGTCCAGTTCATTTCGAAGTTTACGCGCGCAAGACAGCGCAGTCCGGCTGGGCGCTGCAGCAGGCCACCGAGGCGCGCGACCAGGCCATGCAGCTGGCCGAGGAGCTGCTCGCCGACAAGCGCGCCGTGTCCGTTCGCGTCACCAAGGAGACGCTGGACGTCGAGACCATGGAGTTCATGAGCGTCACCCTGCTGACCAAGGGAGCGCCCGAGCCGGCCAAGCCCAAGCAGGTGCGCGACGATCGGCAGATGAACGCCTGCGCCACGCCGCAGGACCTCTACACGCCGCTGGCCCGCGAGCTGGTCGGCCGGGTGCTGGAGGACTGGCTGGCGCGCAACCGCGTCACCGCTTTCGAACTGCTGCACCGCCCCGATCTGGTCGAGAAGCTGGAGGCCTCGGGCGTCGAGCTGCAGCACGCGGTCCAGAAGGTGGCGGTGCCGGAAAGCCAGGCCTCCGGCCAGCCGGTCCACGAGGTCATTCGTCACTACCAGCGTCTGATCGAACAGGCGTCGCAACGCGTGCTGAAGGCCGGGCGCGGCGGCGGGTTTCCGGACCTGTCGGCCCAGCCCGTGGGCGATCTGGCGCGCAAGATCGCGGATGCGCCCGACCGGGCCTTCATCATGGGCGGGGCGGTGGCGGGAGCGCTTGCGTCCGTACGCGGCTGGAGGGCCAAGCTCGAAACCCTCATGGACCTGGCGGACACCGCGCCGGACGAAGCCGGTCCGGCGGCCCTGGTTCACGTCGCCATCGAGCAGATGACGCTGGAAATCCTCTCGGTCCGCGAGGGACTCTGCGACGTGCTGGGCCCGTCGCTGGACCTGGGCGGGCAGCTGGCCGCGCTGGTCCGCATGGCCTCGCCGATGGAAGTCGAACAGCTCACCCAGGTCGATCCAACCGTCGCCGAGGTCATGCCGGCGCTCGACGGCCCGGCGCGCAGGCTTGGCCTGCGCATGGCCTCAGGCCAGTACAAGCTCCTGGCCGCCAATCTGTCCAAGCGGGTCCTGCGCGAGTTGATGGGGCCCCGGCGCCTGCGGCCGCACGACGCGGCCGGCGAGATCGATATCCTGCGCGCCCTGGCCATGACGCTGACGGCGGCCGCCGGGCGGCTGCTGACGCTGGAGGAGACGCAGATCGCCTTCGCCGAGCGGTCCAAGGCGCTGGTCGCCGCGGACTTCGTGGAAAGCTACCTGGGTCGGGATGCGCCGCCCCTCATGGAGGCCACGGCCCTGGTCCGGCTGTGCGAGAACGTGACCGGCGCCGCTGCCAAGCGCAGCGCCGCGCGCTGGCTGGCCGCCTCTGTGACGGCGCTGAAGTTCGAACGCTCCCTGCGCGAACCCGGCATGGGCGTGACCCAGAAGCTGGCCGCGCTGGCCGACCTGCAGGCCCGCACGCGCGCCTGCGAGATGAACGACAAGGACGAACGCGAAATCTGCGACGCCCTGGGTAGGGTCGGCGGCGCGGTCGAGGCGGACGCGAAATTCACCCTGCAACTCGCTCGCGCCCCGGCGGGGGCCGCCCAAAAGCTCGGGGTCCTCCTGCGGCTGGCGGCCGGCGACGGCTGTCCCCTGGGGCCGGCCGCGGACCGCGCCAAGGCCGAAGCCCTGCGCCTGCTCAAGTCTCCTGACACCCGCCAGGCCATCGCCAACGATCCGCAGGCGCTGGGCGCGCTCAAGCCGCTGATGCAGGCGGCGGGGCTGGCGGCCTAGACTTCGAAGACGCGGTAGGGCGTGTCGCCGAGTGTCTTCAGGACCGGAAGGGCGACGTTGTAGACCGGCACGCCCTTGTTGGTGCGGCCCTCCGGGCCCCCGCGGTGCGCGTGGCCGTGCACGACCAGCGAGACGTTGTCGTAGCGGTCGATGGTCTCCGCCAGCCGCGACGAGCCGAGGAAGGGGAAGATTTCCGGCGGCTCGCCCTGCACCGTGTCGACGACCGGGGCGTAGTGCAGGACGACCACCGAGCGCTCGGTGCGCAGCATGCGGATCGAGTTCTCGATGGCGTTGGCGTCCTCGACCGCTTCCTGGACGAAGTTCTTGATGGAGGTCTCGCCGAAGGGGCTCAGCATGTAGCGGCCGAAGCCGCCGATGAAGCCCTTGCCGCCGGCGAAGCCGACGCCCTCGATCTCATAGGCCTGGCCGTCCAGCATCTTCACCCCGGCGTCGCACAGCATCCGCGACACTTCCTCGGGCTGGCCGCACTCGTGCTCGTGGTTGCCGAGGACCCCGACGATGGGGATGCGGCAGCCGTGGATGTCCTCCAGCAGGATCTCGACCTCGCGGGTCTTGCCGTAGTTGGTCAGG
>CAMPGL010000080.1 GCA_946885435.1 uncultured Brevundimonas sp.
CAGTACGGCTACGGCGAACGCGGTGAATACGGAGAGCGCGGCGAGTACGGCGAACGCGGAGAGTACGGCCACGGCCGCCGCCGCAAGCGCGGCTTCGATCTGTTCGATATTTTCGACTAGATTGCCGACTATAGCGGCGTTCGTACCGACTCAGTCACCACCTGTTAGAATTGCGCGTGTCGACCGCTCAGCCGCTAAATCCCGCCGTGCCGGCCCAGGCCTTCCTTGCCCCGCAAGCTGCGTGGGAGGCGGGCGTGGAGAACCATGTCGCCTACTGGGCGGGGGTCATCTGCAACGGCCCCGGGCTGGAAGCGCACCACCAGCTGCTTCTGGATTGGTGTGATCCTGAGCGCGCGGTCGAGGCCGACCTTGCAGCCCTGATCCCGGAGGGCGACGGTCCCGTCCTGGCGCTGGATCTGGCGTCGGGCCCCGTGGCCAGCATGGGCTGGAAGATCGACGGCCGCGACGTGAAGGTGACCGCCGTCGATCCCTTCGCTCTCTACCTGAACGATGTGATGGAGTTCAAAGGCCTGAAGGGGCCGCCGGTGCGATCCATCCAGACCAGCTTGCAGAGCCTGGCCGGCTTCAGCGGCGGAGTCCTCTTCGATATCGCCTACGTGAACTGCGCGCTGAACACCTTTGCCGACCCCGCACAGACGGTGCGGGACGTCCTGGCTCTGCTGAAGCCCGGCGGGTCTCTTCTTGTTCGGTCTCCCGTCAACGGAGCCGAGGCCGCGAGCTATTTTGCGCTCCACCTCTGGAACCTGGCTCCGGGCGAGGACGGCGACGTCGTGATCTGGCGGCCTGACCAGCGCCTAAGCTTGCGAGAGGTGGTCGGCGATCTCGCGACGATCACGATTCAGGCGCTGCCACAGTTCCTGAATATCGTGATCCAGCGTTCGGGCGGCGCCCCGCCTGAACGGTCAGAGCGGAGCGTCCAGGAACTTTCCAACGCCATCGATAGCGAAGTGAAGGCCGGCCGGCTGGATATGGCTCTCGAGATGGCAGAGGCCCTGATCCGGCGCTCGGAAGGTGTGGCGCTGGTGGTCGCATTGACTCAAGCAGCCAGCGCCGCGCGGCAGGCGCACCGGCTTGAGGAGGTCCGTCGATACCTCATGGAGGGCAAGCAGGTCGCTGCAGGGCTGAAATCCTGCCCCGCCCAGGTCCTCAGCCAGCTCGCCTTCAGCTTAGAGCGGGAAGGCTTCTCCGACGCGGCCCTGGTCGTGAGCGACCGGATTCAGCCGCGTTCGGCCCGGACGGAGGTCAGCCGCGCCATCAGCGAACGCATAGCGTGGGGCAAGGGAACGCGCAGGCAGCTTAGCGATATTGACGCGCCCATTGTTCCCCTCGGCCAGGAGTGCGTTCCGTTCGATCTGGCGATGCGCTGGGGCCTGGCGGATCGCGTCGTGGACGGACCGTTCACGGCGGGGGTGTTCTACGGCGACGGCCCGGCCAAGCTGATCGCAAATGAGTTCGCCGACCTGTTCGACCCGGCGGCTCACAAGATCGCACGGACTCCCTCAGGGGTCGAAGCGCTGACGCTTCCTGCCTACGGCTCGTTTCTGAACCACCAGCTCGGCCCGTTCTGGCTGGAGGACGGCAAGGCCCGGTTGATGGCCCTCTACAAGGAGCGGGTGGAGAGCTTCCGCCGCGCCGTCACGGCCCAGCGTGTGCTGTTCGTCCTCGACCAGCGCTACCCCGCGGACCTGGACAGCTGGATGGCCACACTCGAGCGCGCCGTCGGACATGACGACTTCCGCCTGACCGTCATCCGCTTCGGCGAGATCGACGGTCCTTCGCCCACCGATCCGCGCATCGATGTGGCGGTGGTGCCCAAACCCAGCGAGGAATACGTCTGGTTCGACGCGGCGAGCTACAGCACGCCTGCCGGCCTAGCGTTCGAGCGTGGCATCGTGGGCGCCATGGCCTCCAGCCTCGCCAGACTCGCAGGGCCGATCAGGCGATGACTTCGCAGAGGACCTGCAGCGTATGGTCCTCCCATTTGAACTCATCGACCACGCGGAAACGGCATAGTTCCAGAAGCTTGCGGAAGGCGTGGTCGGTATAGAGGTACCAATAGGGCCAGCAGGTCAGCTCCCCGTCCTCAATCCACGGCATGCCGGGGTTCGGTCGGTCCAGCGGCGGCGCTGTCTGATCGATGCTCCAGCCAAACTTGTCCTGGTAGTGCTGGTTCAGAACCCGCCGATCCTGTTCGGTGAGAGCGGGGAGGAACAGGACCCCGGCATCCGGGAGGCGAAGGGTCCCGGCAACGTTTTCAATGACGCCGGGGAAGGTCACGGTATTGGTGATCAGATGCCGGCCGGTGACGCGTCGCAGGTTCCACAGCGCATCGGCGGGGGAAGGCAGGTGATAGAAAATCCCTGTCGTGTGAACGACGTCGAACACGCCGAGCCTCGCGAGCGCCTGCGGGTCGCGAATGTCGATCCGGTCGAACTCCTCGACGCCGTCGACGCCGCGCGACCGCATCACCTGACGGAAGCCTTCCCACTCGAAGTAGTCGATCGGCCGGATGTCAGCCTGCGCCACGCGCGAGGCTCCGGCCAGGGACGCGGTCGAAGTCCGCTCGTTTCCGGCGCCGACCCCGATGCCGCCGATGTCCACGAAAGAGCGCCCCGGCGCCAGACCGATGATCCATTCGTCGATACGATCCCGGGGGGGCGGGCTGGCGGCCATGGAAATCAGCTCTCTACGGTTCGCCCCTCGTCTAGGGGGCGGGGCGTCGCGTCGTCAACGACAGGCGTTCACCTCGGGCCGAATGCCGCCTATAGCGACGCCGAGTAAGAGTTGGACCCAGCCGTGCACCCAGACCGCAATCTCATCTTCGATCTCGGCCTGCACCGCGGCGAAGACACGGACTATTACCTCCGCAAGGGTTTTCGTGTTGTGGCGCTCGAGGCCAACCCGGAACTGGTGCGTGGCGCGAGCGCCCGGTTCAGGTCGGAGCTGCGCGAGGGCCGGTTCAAGCCTGTGCAGAATGCGCTCTGGAAGACATCCGGGGAGACCGTCACCTTCCACGTGAACCCGGAGAAGGATGACTGGAGCAGCTTGTTGGAGAGCTGGGCCGGCAAGGGCGGTCACGCCCTGAAAACCATTGAGGTCCAGACGGTCACGCTCAGCGACCTCTTCGACGCTCATGGTACGCCCTACTACGTGAAGTGCGACATCGAAGGCGCCGACGAGGTGTTCGTCGACCAGCTCTGGGCTGACGAGCGAATGCCCGACTTCGTCTCCGTGGAGGCGGCCAGCGTGGATCTGCTGAACAAGCTCGCGGCAAAGGGCTATGACCGCTTCCAGATCGTCAACCAGGCCACGCTGTGGGCTGTGCCGGCCGTGCGCCCTGCGCGGGAGGGGAGCGTCGTCGAAGTCACCTTCAACGGGCACATGAGCGGTCCGTTCGGCCTGGAGTTGCCGGCGCATCGCTGGAAGGACCGCCAGACCATCGCCGACCTCTACGCCTCGTTCATTCGCCTGAACCAGTACGACGACTTGCTGGGTTTTGGCTGGCTCGATTTTCACGCCACCACGCATGAGGCTCTGGAGAGACGTTCCGGCGAGCTCGGCGCTTAGGTCTGAACCTCCGACCGCGCGGAGAATGTGACCGCGAGCCTACAGGTGAGCACAAAAACCACCGTTCTTCCTTGTACAGGTGAACGCCGTTCCGAAGTCGATTGACCTGTCTCCCGGATTGCGGCCTAACCGGAGGGAAGTACGGGGGAATGGGGTGTGGACGGGGCGGTTGTGGCCGGGCGGGTGAGCGCCGCGCGCGCGCCTGGCGTGGCGCTTGAACGCGCCATCATGATCTGTGGGGCGGGGCATTCGGGCTCGACCCTGCTCGGAATGCTGCTGGGGCGGGCGGCCGGCGCCTTCTACATCGGCGAAGGCGCCAAGGCCCGCTATCTCGGCGACCTGTCCAAACCGTTGCGCAAGCGGGCCTGCAAGGTGTGCGGCGACGACTGCCCGGTCTGGTCGGGCCTGACCTGGGACGGCCAGGCGCCGCTCTATCCCCTGGTCGCCTCGCATACGGGTGCGTCCACGATCGTCGATTCGACCAAGCGGCCGGACTGGATCGTCCAGCGGGCCGCCGAGACTCGGGCGGCCGGCGCGGAGCCTCACCTCATTCTGCTACTGCGCGACGGACGGGCAGTGGTGAACTCACGCATCCGCAAATACCCGGAGAAGCCCGTGGCGGAGCTTGTCGAGGGCTGGCTGGGTCAGATGGACGCCTGCCGCGCCCTGTTCGACGGCTTTTCCGGACCCAAGCAGATCGTGCGCTACGAGGAACTGGCCGCCGAGCCTGAACGGGTCATGCGCGACCTGTGTGACGTATCGGGCCTGACTTACGACCCGGCGATGTTGGATATCGCCGGCGGCGAGCATCATCCGCTGGGCGGCAACAACGGCACCCAATTCCTCGCCACGCGAGACAATGGCCAGGCGGCCATCGTCCAGCCGGGCGCGCGGGGCCGCGACTATTACGAACAGCATGCAGGCCGGATCCGGCCGGACATGCGCTGGAAGACCGAACTGTCGGCGGAGCACGCCGCGCTGTTCGAGGCAATGGCTGGCACGGCCAACCGCGCCTGCGAGTGGGAGGAAACAGGCGGGTGAAGATCGACCTCGTCTACCGGCAGATCGATGAGCGGACGCGCGACGTCGGCCTGGAACTGGCGTTGGAGAACGTGCGGCCTGATGAGGTGCACATCATCAACGACGTGCGTCCGTTCACGGAATGCGTCCAGCAGATGCTGAGGATCAAGCACGACTGCGACTACGTGCTCTACCTGGACGCCGACTGCCTGATCCTCGAGGACATGCGCGAGTTCATCGAGAGCTGCGACGCGGCCTATATCGACGCCTACGTCACCGACCTGTTTCGAGGCCGGATCCATTGCGGCGCGCACATCACCCGCATTGACCTTGTCCGCCGCATGGCTGCGATCGAGCCGCCCGTCGACGACATCAAGTACGTGCTGCGTCCTGAATCGCGCCTTCGGAACCTGGCGATGAAGCCGCTGCGGATGAGCAAGCAATTCCGCAACTTCGACATCCTGCACGACCATTTCCAGTACTATCGGCACGTCTTCGCCAAGTACGCCCTGCGCGAGCTCCGCAGCCGCACCGACGTGCAGGGCCGGCGTCTGACCATGAGCATGAAGGGTTGGCCGAAGCCCAACTGCAAGGTCACCGACTTTTCGGTGGCCCGGCACGCGGTGGAGTACGCGCGCGTCATGGTGCCGGAGTCCGCCTCGGCCCAGGAAGTCCAGAGCTTCATCGAGGCCCTGCCGGAGCATGCGGCCAGCGAACTCGACCGACTGGGGATCGAGGAGAAGCCGCCCTTCACCCGCGCCGACCTCGACGACTGGCTGGACGGCAACTCAAGCCGCCGCGTCTACGGCGCCACCGAAAAGAACAAGCCCAAGGTGTTCGGCCTGGGTCTATCGCGAACCGGCACCCGCTCGCTCACCAAGGCGCTGAAGGTTCTGGGCTTCGACTGCGCCCACTACCCGGTCGACGAGGACACCTACACCGAACTGACGAACGGCCAGTACGACCTGACAGTGCTGAAATACTACGACGGCCTGACCGACATCACGGTCGCCCCGTTCTTTGAAATGTTCGACAAGCAGTATCCGGGCAGCAAGTTCATCCTGACCGTGCGGGACCGCGAGAGCTGGCTGCGCTCGTGCCAGAACCACTGGTTCAACCGGCCGGCCTTCAAGGAGGCGGAGGATCCCGACGAGGAGACGCACTACCTGATGCGCCAGTTCCTGCGTTCGTCGGTCTTCGGCTGCTACAACTTCGTGCCTGAGCGGTTCGTCTGGGTCTATGAGCAGTACGTCAAGCGGGTGATGGACTACTTCAAGGACCGTCCGGAGGATCTGCTGGTCATCAACGTCTGCGAGGGAGAGGGCTACGAAAAGCTGGCGCCCTTCCTCAATCGGCCTCTGCCGACGCAGCCGTTCCCGCACAAGGGCAACGTCCTGTCACAGCGCATAGCCCAGGAGCGGGCCAAGATCCGCGCGAGGCTCGAGCTCGCTGGATAGACTGGTAGTCTGGCGATCGACGACATGACCGATGCGCCGCAAAATCAGGACCAGGCGCCCACCCCCGGCTGGCGGGACATCCGCCGCTACGCCGGCCAGGCGCTTGCGCTGGCCTGGCGAACGTCTCCACGCCTGGCGGTCCAGATCGCTCTCGTGTCTCTGTTCATCGCGTTTTCCCCCGCGCTGATCGCCTATGTCGGCAAGCTGCTCATCGACAGCGTCCTGGCGGCCATCGCGGGCAGCTCGGCGGCTCGTGACATGGCGCTGGTCTGGGTGGCCGTCGAGACGGGGCTGCTCGGCCTCGGCATCGCCGCCCGCCGGGTCCAGACCTTCCAGAAGCGCGTCCTGCAGGCCGAACTCACCTATGCGGTGACGCGGCGGATTCAGGCCAAGACCATGCGGATGGACCTGGCCGTGATCGAAAGCCCCCTGGTCCAGCAGCGCATCGCCCTGGCCCGCCAGCACGCCGCATCCCGGCCGTTCGGTCTGGTCACCCGGCTGTTCGACGGCGCCCAGTACACGATCACGCTTCTGACCTTCGCGGCGGTGCTTTGGACCTTCTCGCCATGGGCGGTGCTGTTGATCCTGGCCGGCGGCATGCCGCTCTTCGTGGCCGAGTTGCGCTTCTCCAACGAGGCCTTCCGCTTCTACACCTCCCGCACCCCCGAGATGCGGCAGCGCAGCTACCTGGAAGGCTTGCTGACGAGCGACAGCGCGGCGGCCGAGCGTATCCATTCCGGCGCCGACAGGCAGATCGACGCCCGGCATTCCGACATGTACGCGCGGCTGTTCGCCCATGACCTGACGCTCCAGGGACGCCGCACCATCAGCAGCGCGCTGCTGATCCTTCTGGGGTCGGCCTTCTTCCTCGCCGGCAAGGTGTGGCTGGTCTGGGAGACGGTGCTGGGCGTCATCACCGTCGGGGCGATGACAATGTACATCGCGCTGCTCAAACAGGGGCAGAACACCGTCAATTCGCTGCTCACGATTACGACGGGCGGGTATGAGGACCTGCTTTATCTCTCCAACCTCGATGCCCTGGAGAGCGAACCCGAAGGCCCGGCTCGCGGGACGGCCGTCGAAGGCCCGTGTCCAGGTGAGGGCTACCGGCTCGAAAATGTTGGCTACGCCTATCCTGGTGTCCCCCGGCCTGCGCTGGAGGGGTTGAACCTCGTCATTCCGCCGGGCCTGCAGCTGGGTGTCGTGGGCGCCAACGGGTCCGGCAAGACGACGCTGGTCAAGCTCCTGACAGGCCTCTACCGGCCAACGACGGGCCGGATCACGCTCGATGGGCTGCCGCTCGAGGACTGGGCTCCGGAGGCGCTGTTCGCCCGGACGGCCGTTTTGTTCCAGCCCTTCCAGCGGTACCAGCTGACGGCGGGCGAGAATATCGCCATGGGCGAGGGCCTGCGCGTGACGGATCGCGACCGTCTGCAGGAGGCGGCGAGGGTGGGGCTGGCCGAGCCCGTCCTGCAGGACCTGCCCGACGGCCTGGACGCTCGGCTGTCCCGCCAGCAGTTGGGAGGACGGGAACTATCCGGCGGTCAGTGGCAACGCCTGGCGCTGGCCCGCGCGATGCTCCGGACCGGGGCGAGCACCCTCATCCTCGACGAACCTACCGCCGCGCTCGATCCGCCCGCGGAAGAGGCCCTGCTCGAGGCGGCCCGCACCGAACAGCGCACCCTGATTCTGATCAGCCACCGCCTGTCCAACCTGAGGCATGCCGACCGCATCGTGGTCCTGTCGCACGGTCGCATCGTCGAGGAGGGCGCCCACGAGGAGCTGATGAGGGCGAACGGGGGGTATCGCGAGATGTTCGACAAGCAGGCGGAATTCTATCGGCGCGCGCCGGCGGGTGTGGCGTAGCGCGCAGGCTGGGCGGCTACGGTCGCCGTCCTTGACGATTTCCCCCTTCGCAGGTAGAAGCCGCGCACCTTCGAGGCGGGTGACTCGTCACCCTTCGAGATCGTGACAATCGAGCGTACGGGCTGTGCCCGCCGGAACGTCCAGAGCGCGCGTTCCGGCTTTTGCGTTTGAGCGGCTTGATCTTCGTCTCGGAATAACCCGGGCGGCCCCTTCGGGCCGTTCAAAAGAAGGCTCACGAGGCGCTCCGGCCGAAAGGCACACGCCTCCCCAGGTAGAAGAGACGAAGTTCGAATGCCTACGATCAACCAACTGATCCGCAAGCCGCGCCAGCCCAAGCCCGTCCGCAACAAGGTGCCGGCCCTGGAAGGCTGCCCCCAGAAGCGCGGCGTTTGCACCCGCGTCTATACGACGACCCCGAAGAAGCCGAACTCGGCCCTGCGTAAGGTCGCCAAGGTCCGCCTCGCCAAGTCGGGCGTGGAAGCGGTGTGCTACATCCCCGGCGAAGGCCACAACCTTCAGGAGCACTCGGTGGTCCTGATCCGCGGCGGCCGCGTGAAGGACCTTCCGGGCGTTCGCTATCACATCCTGCGCGGCGTGCTCGACACGCAAGGCGTCAAGGACCGCCGTCAGCGTCGTTCGCTCTACGGCGCCAAGCGTCCGAAGTAAGCCCAGCGCTCCTCAGCAGATATTCAAGACAGGTAGTCACCCATGTCCCGTCGTCGCCGCGCAGAGAAGCGTGAAGTCCTTCCGGATCCGAAGTTCGGAGATCTCGTCGTCACCAAGTTCATGAACTACGTGATGTACGAGGGCAAAAAGGCCGTTGCCGAGAACATCGTCTACGGCGCCTTCGACATCCTGGAGCAGAAGCGCCGCGAGTCGAACGCGCTCGAGACCTTCCACACCGCGCTGGAAAACGTCTCGCCGGCCGTCGAAGTCCGCTCCCGCCGGGTCGGCGGCGCGACCTATCAGGTGCCCGTCGAGGTCCGCCCGGATCGCCGTCGCGCCCTGGCCATTCGCTGGCTGATCAACGCTGCGCGCAACCGCGGCGAGAACACCATGACCGAGAAGCTCGCCGGCGAGCTTCTGGACGCCGCCAACAACCGCGGCGCCGCGGTCAAGAAGCGCGAAGACACCCACAAGATGGCCGAGGCCAACCGGGCGTTCTCGCACTACCGCTGGTAGGGGCTCCCGCCCCTCCATTCGTTGCTTTCAAGGGCGGGCGGTTTGCGATAGACCGCCCGCGCGCTTTTGAAGCCCCCGACGCCTAAGGCCTCTCCCCGGCCGCACCCGAGTTCAGCAATGCCCCGCACGCACAAAATCGAGGACTACCGCAACTTCGGCATCATGGCCCACATCGATGCCGGCAAGACGACGACGACCGAGCGGATCCTTTATTACACCGGCAAGTCCCACAAGATCGGCGAAGTCCACGACGGCGCCGCGACCATGGACTGGATGGAGCAGGAGCAGGAGCGCGGCATCACGATCACGTCGGCCGCGACGACCGCCTTCTGGAAGGACAAGCGCCTCAACATCATCGACACCCCCGGCCACGTGGACTTCACCATCGAGGTCGAGCGTTCGCTGCGCGTGCTCGACGGCG
>CAMPGL010000081.1 GCA_946885435.1 uncultured Brevundimonas sp.
AAGGTCGCCTCGGCCGAAGAACTGGTCGCCACCCTCAAGTCCGCGGGAGTCCTCTGATGGCCGTTCTCGTCATCGCCGATCACGACGGCGCGTCGCTGCGCGACACCACCCACAAGACCGTCTCGGCCGCCAAGGCCCTGGGCGGCGACATCGACATCCTGGTGCTGGGCGAAGGCGCCAAGGGCGTGGCCGAGGCCGCCGCGAAGATAGAGGGCGTGCGCAAGGCGCTGGTCGCCGAGGGCGCGGGCCTGACCAACCAGCTGGCCGAGGCCGTGGAGGCCACGGTCGTTCCGCTGGCCGGCGGCTATGACGCCATCCTGGCCCCGGCCTCGACCGACGGGAAGAACTACGCCCCGCGCATCGCCGCCAAGCTGGACGTCGCGCCGATCTCGGACATCGTCGAGGTGATGTCGGCGGACACCTTCGTGCGCCCGATATATGCCGGCAACGCGCTGGAGACGATCCAGTCCTCCGACGCCAAGAAGGTGATCACCGTGCGTCCGACGGCCTTTTCGGCCGCCGGCGAAAGCGGCGGCTCGGGGACGGTCGAGACGGTGCAGGCGGGCGCCGCCAAGGGCGCGGCCTTCGTCTCGGAAGAGAAGACCAAGTCGGACCGTCCCGAGCTGGGCGGGGCCAAGATCGTAGTCTCGGGCGGACGGGCCATGGGCTCGGCGGAAGAGTTCAAGGCGGTCATCGAGCCGCTGGCCGACAAGCTGGGCGCCGCCGTCGGCGCCTCGCGCGCGGCGGTCGACGCGGGCTACGCCCCCAACGACTACCAGGTCGGCCAGACCGGCAAGGTCGTGGCCCCGGGCCTCTATGTCGCCATCGGCATCTCAGGCGCCATCCAGCACCTGGCCGGGATGAAGGATTCCAAGGTGATCGTCGCGATCAACAAGGACCCGGACGCCCCGATCTTCCAGGTCGCCGACTTCGGCTGGGTCGCGGACTACAAGACCGCAGTGCCGGAACTGATGAAGGCGCTGGGCTAAGCACACCCAGGCTCCAGACACGACAAGGGCCGGTCGGGGAGGAGATCCGACCGGCCCTTTTTCGCGCGCGCAGTGGGGTGTCAGTGCGCGGCGGCGACCTGGCCGCCCTGGGGGGAGAGGGCGGCGAGGCCCGAGCATTCCGCGGCGAAGCGGGCGCTCAGTTGCTGTTCAGCCAGACGATCGCCGGCCGCGCGGCGGGCCTGGCGGGCGGCGGTGTCGGCGGCGGCCTCGGCGCGGCTGACGACAGCGGCCTGACGGCCGCGGGCCTCAGCGACGACGCGGTCGGCGACGGCCGTGCCGGTTCCGGCCGACGGCTCCCAGGCCGCGCAGGCGGCGGCGCGGATGTACTGGGCGTCGGTCAGGCGGGCGGGCGAGGTCTGGGCGAAAGCCGAGGTCGCGATCGCGGCGGCGAGGACGCCCCCGGTGATGATCAGCGAGGCGTTCAACAGGTTGAGGGGTTGGCGGCGGGTCATGGGACGATCTCCTGAGGGGTCTTGTTTTTGTGAACTCCACTCACGCCGTCGATGTCCGTCTGTCTCGGTGGACGCCTCGGCGTGCCGGTGATATGCGCCGCTACAGACGCGCTGACGAACGATCACTTCTCCACCGCTTTGTGAGTTCGATTCACATCGAGGCGAAACCTTGGCCTTACCGCCCTTCTCCGCCCTGAGAGCGCTCGAGGCCGCCGCTCGGCTCCGCAGCTACAGCCGGGCGGCGGACGAACTGTTCGTCACCCACGGGGCCGTCAGCCACCAGATCCGGGCGCTGGAGCAGCGCTACGGGATCAAGCTGTTCCGCCGGGAGGGCAATGAGATGGTCCCCACGGCCGCGGCCACGCGACTGGCCCGTTCGGTGGCGGAGGCCTCTGAACTGCTGAGCTCGGGCGTGGCGCGGCTGCAGGCCGAGGGCTCGCCGAACACCCTGGTGCTGTCGACCCTCGGCGGCTTCTTCCAGCGCATGCTGGCCCCGCGTCTCCATCGGTTCACCCAGGCCAATCCGGACCTGGAGATCGACATCCGCGCCGAGGAGCGGCTGGCGGACTTCGTGACCGACGGCATCGACCTGGCCCTGCGCTACGGGCCGGGCGGCTGGGCGGGCGTGCGCTCGGACCTTCTGTTCCGCGAGACGGTGTTTCCGGTGTGCAGTCCGGAGTTCCAGCGCCGCCACGCGCTGGAACGGCCCGAGGACCTGCTGCGCGTGCCCCTGCTGCGGCACCGGGGGTGGCCGTGGAAGGCCTGGTTCCAGCGGGTGGGGATCGAGGCGGACGAGCCGAAGGCCGGCGTGGTCTTCGACGATTCCAGCGTCCTGCTGGACGCGGCGGTCTCGGGCCTGGGCGCCGCGCTCGCCCGCAGCGGCCTGGCCGGCTACGACCTGAAGTCCGGCCGGCTGATCCGGCCGTTCCCGGAGGCGCACGAGGAGCCGTGGGGCTATTTCATCGTCTGGCGCGAGGACAGCCCCAAGCAGGCGGTCATTCAGCGGTTCCGCGACTGGATGGCCATGGAGTTCGCCCGGGAGCGCGACGCCTAGCGGAACGGGGGCTCGTCGAAGGCGCGCAGCTTGCGGGAGTGGAGCGCTGAGCCCTCGGCGCGGAGCAGGTCGACGGCGGCGATGCCGATCTGGAGGTGCTCGGAGATCGAGCCCTCATAGAAGCGGTTGGCCTGGCCGGGCAGCTTGATCTCGCCGTGCAGCGGCTTGTCGGACACGCACAGCAGCGTCCCGTAGGGCACGCGGAAACGGTAGCCCTGGGCGGCGATGGTGGCGGATTCCATGTCCACGGCGACGGCCCGGCTCTGGTTGAAGCGCAGGGCGGACTTGGAATAGCGCAGCTCCCAGTTGCGGTCGTCGGTGGTGACCACCGTGCCGGTGCGAAGGCGCATCTTCACCTCCTCGCCCGGCATGCCCGAGACGCGTTTGGTGGCGTCATAGAGCGCCCGCTGGACCTCGGCGATGGAGGGGATGGGGATGTCGGGCGGCAGGACCGCATCCATGATGTGGTCGTCGCGCAGATAGGCGTGAGCCAGCACGTAGTCGCCCATCTTCTGGCTGTCGCGCAGGCCGCCGCAGTGGCCGATCATCAGCCAGGCGTGCGGGCGGGTGACCGCCAGGTGGTCGCAGATGTTCTTGGCGTTCGACGGGCCGACGCCGATGTTGATCAGGGACACTCCGTTCCAGCCGGGCGCGGTAAGGTGATAGGCGGGCATCTGGTGCCGCCGCCAGGCGCTGTCGGCGATGGCCAGCTGGGGATCGGGATTGTCGCGGGTGATGGTCACCCCGCCGGCGCAGACGAGGGTCTCATACGGGCTGGTCGGGTCGGCGAGCTGGGCGCAGGCCCAGCGCACGAACTCGTCGACGTAGCGGTGGTAATTGGTGAACAGGATCCAGGACTGGATCGCCTCGGGCGGCGTGCCCATATAGTGGCGCAGCCGCGCCAGGGAATAGTCGGTGCGCAGGCCGTCGAACAGGCTGAGCGGCCGGTCGGGCGACAGGTCCAGGGTGAAGCCGTCGGCCGTCTCGTCGCCGATGGCGGCCAGTTCGGTGATCGGGAACCAGCGGGCCAGCGCCTGGCCGACCGAGGGATCGGGCGCCTGATCCAGGCCGTCCAGCACATAGGGATAGGGAATTTCCTGGCGCGACGGCCCGACCTCGAAGCGCGCGCCGTAGTCCTCCTTCAGATAGGTCAACTGCTCGAGAAGATAGTCGCGGAACAGGGCCGGGCGGGTCACGGTGGAGGCGTAGGAGCCGGGGCGCGACAGGCGGCCGAAGGCGCGGGTGGTCGAGACCGGCCGGGTCTCGCCCGACCAGGTGATCCTCAGCTCGGGATAGACGTAGCGGCCCTCGGCGCGGGCGGCGGGGTCGGGGCGCACGCCCTCAATGGCGAAGGCGGCGAGGTCCGTCTTCAGGGCGGCGATGGAGGCGTCGTACAGTTCGATGAGGCGCTCGACGGCCTCCTGCGGGGTTTCAATCTCTGTCATCGCGCCAAGTGTATCGCCCAACTGTGGCGGTTGGATAGCTGGACGGAGCCGGCGGGCGCTTGCCGCGTTTCGCGTAACAGGAGAAGGTGAACACCCGGAGGGAGTGACGATGCGCGAGATCATGCTGGCCGCGAGCCTGCTCGGAGCCGCCGCCCTGCTGACGCCGGGCAAGGCCGAGGCCCAGACCTGGCGGGACCAGCTGGGCGTTCCCGGCGACTTCCGCTGCGACGCCTACTGGGACCGGGGCCGCGACGACTGCGACGCGGCGTGGCGGACGCAGTATCTCAGGCAGGGCTGGGACCGCCGGTCGGGCCATGGCCGCGACCGGCATGACGGGTATCGTGACGGCTATCGGGGCTATGACCGCTACGCCTCATACGGCCACGGCTACGGCCAGGGGTATGGACGCGGCCAGGGGTACGGCCATGGCGGATACGGCTACGGTTGGCCGCACGAGCCGCGCCCGACGCACGCGCCGACGCCGTACCGCGATCCGGAGCGCATCCATTGGTGCCAATACCGGTTCCGGTCCTACGACCCCCTCACGGGCTATTACCTGGGGTATTCGGGGCATTACCGCTTCTGCGGATGAGGCCTGACCCGAGGGGGCCGCGCGCAGGATGCTCACACCGTCGACCACCGTAACATTTGTCGCTGATGACGAGGGCCCACCTCTCCGTCGGCTCTATCTGGCCCGAGATGAGGAAGGCGGGCCGCCGGGCTCGGTGAGGGGCTGGGCGTTCATCTACGACGAATGGCGCGAGGGCGAATGGCGACCCGGTTGGGACACGTGGGAGAGATGGTTCTTCGAGATCCTGCGCTATCCCGAACTCTATGCGTCGGGACCCTTGGTCTGGCGGCTTGAGGAGGACGGTCGGGAAGTGGACCTGGCCTTCCTCCAGCCACTGTTCGATGGCGTCGCCGCCGGCCCCAACAATCTTCCAGAGGACGTGGGCCTGGAACCATGACGGGCAACGACGCGGCCGTCGCGTCTTTCCGGTCGCGGGCGTAGGATACGGCCGCGATCGCGGCGTTGCCGCGGTCGACCGGTTCAAGGAGGGGCCCGATGAGCCGTCTGCACGCGCACAGAGAGCGACACGCGGTGTCGCGGATCGGCTGGCTACGGGCCGCGGTGCTGGGGGCCAACGACGGCATCGTCTCGACCGCCAGCCTGGTTGTCGGGGTGGCCGCAGCGAACGCCGACCGGGGCGCGCTGGTCCTCACCGCACTGGCGGGGCTGGTGGCGGGGGCGATGTCGATGGCCGCGGGCGAATATGTCTCGGTCAGCTCCCAGGCTGACAGCGAGTCCGCCGACCTCGCCAAGGAGCGGGCCGAACTGGCCGAGCAGCCCGAACAGGAGCTGGCCGAAATGACCGCCATCTATGAGGCGCGGGGGCTGAGTCCGGATCTGGCGCGTCAGGTCGCCCTTCAGCTGCACGCCGGGGACGCGCTGGCGGCGCATGCGCGGGACGAGCTGGGCATCTTCGAACACACGGCCGCCCGGCCGGTGCAGGCGGCGCTGACGTCGGCCGCGACCTTCTCGGTGGGCGCGGGCCTGCCCCTGGCGGTCGTGCTGCTGGTCCCGATGAGCGTGATGGTGCCGGCCGTGTCGGCGGCGGCCCTCGTCTTCCTGGCTCTGCTGGGCTGGGTCGGCGCCAGAACGGGCGGCGCCCGGCCCCTCAAGGCGGTGGTCCGCGTGACCTTATGGGGCGCGCTGGCCCTGGCCGCCACCGCCCTGGTCGGCAAGGCGTTCGGGGCGGTGGTTTGAGGACGCGAGGCTGGCCCCGAGCTTAGGGCGCCGCGGTCGAGGCGCCGCCTGACGACGGGCGGAAGATCATCCGCCGCAGGGTGTCGTCGCGAAGCACGTGGTGGTGGAACAGCGCCGCCGCAGCGTGGAGCCCGACCAAGAAGTAGCCGACGGTCCCCAGGGCCTCGTGAACGCCCTCGACCCGTTCGGCCAGTGCGGGGTCCGGGGCCGTGAGCGGCGGGAGGCCCAGGCCGAACAGGCGGACCGGATCTCCCTCGGCGCTCAGGGCGGTCCAGCCCAGCAGCGGCATGGCGATCATGAACCCGTACAGCGCCAGGTGCGTGGCGGCCGAGGCGCGGGCCATCCAGCCCCGGGCCAGACGCCTGGCCGGATGAATGAGCCGGGCGATCAGCCGGATCCAGACGATGAGAAAGACGGTAAGGCCGAGACTGAAGTGCCAAGCCTTTAAGGCCTCGCGGATCTCGCTCCCGCGCGGATATTCCTCGCGCAGCAGGATGACGGCGTAGACCGCCACCAGCAGCCCCAGCGTCAGCCAGTGCAGGACGATGGAAACCCAACTGTAAGGTCTCGCGCCGGCGTCCGGGCTCTTCGCCATGTCACACCTCCGCACGGAGACGTGGGCGATATGCAGGGTAGTGTCCTTGCGCCAGATCAAGGAGGTCCTGCCTGACGCGGGCCGATCGCCTAGCGCCTAGCGGTCGCCCATCAGCCGCGCGACGAGCCATCCCAGCGCCGCCCCGATCGCGGCCATCAGCAGCGATCCCAGCAGCACCACGACCCCGATGATCGCCCAGGCTTCCGGGTCCGCGCCGGAGGTCGAGCCGGGGCTGCGGATGGACAGGAAGGCGGCCGCGATCAGGCCCACGCCGATCAGGGTGGGCAGGCCGAACAGGAGGGCTCCGCCCCAGATCAGGCAACCGCGACGTTTCACCACACGCACCAGAATCAACAACCTACGGACATAACATCGAAATCTCCCGCTTCGCCACAAAGTGGCCGCATCCGGCCCCTTGGGTCGGCTTCTGTTCACAGGGCTGGAGGGGAGTAAGACCGTGTCCCAGCATCGCATTGTCGGCTCCGAGGCCTTCGGGCGCCGACCGCATGTCTATATCCGGGTGCTGAAACCCGGCGCCTTCCATCGCCGCAAGGGGCGTCTCGCCCTGGCCTTCGCCGCGGGCGCCGCGGCGGCCATCGCGGCCGGGGTGGCGACGGCGGCGGTGATGCTCGCCCCCGCCATGGGCCTCTAGGTGATCGGCGACGATCCCGAGGAGGCCGCGGCCGACCGGCGCGCCCGTCGGATGCCGATGAACGGCTGGCTGGTCATCAGCGTGATTGTCCTGATCGGCGTCGCCGTCTTCGCAGCTTCGGCCCTCCTGGGCTGAGCGGCCCGCCCCGGGTTGACCCCGCGCGCGGCCCGCGTCATGGCGGCGCATGAACATCCTTCTGGTCGGTTCGGGCGGCAGAGAACACGCCCTGGCCTGGAAGCTGCGGCAGTCGCCGCTGCTCACCCGCCTCGTGATCGCGCCGGGCAATCCCGGCATGGAGCGGCTGGGCGAACTGCGCCTGGTCAAGGTCACAGACGTCGAGAACCTGGTCGCCCTGGCGCGCGAGATCGCGGCCGACCTGGTCGTGGTCGGGCCCGAGGCCTCGCTCGAGGCCGGGCTGTCGGACCGGCTGGCGCAGGTGGGCGTCCCCTGTTTCGGGGCCTCGAAGAAGGCGGCCCGGCTGGAGACCTCGAAGGCCTTTGCGAAGGCCTTCTGCGACCGGCATCACATCCCGACGGCGGCCTATGGCGTCTATGAATCGGTGGCCGAGGCGCGCGACGCGCTGAAGGTCTTCAAGCCCCCCTATGTGATCAAGGCCGACGGCCTGGCGGCAGGCAAGGGCGTGGTGATCTCGCCGGACAAGCGCGACGCGGTGGCCGAGGTCGAGATGATGCTCGGCGGCCGGCTGGGCCAGGCCGGAGCCCGCGTCGTCATCGAAGAGTTCATGGAGGGCGAGGAGGCCTCACTCTTCGCGCTGAGCGACGGGACCAACGCCGTGCTGTTCGGCGGCGGTCAGGACCACAAGCGCGCCTTCGACGGGGACCTCGGGCCCAACACCGGCGGCATGGGGGCCTATTCCCCGGCGCCCGTCTTCGACCAGGACCTGGTCGAGGCGGCCCAGACGCGGATCGTCGAGCCGGTCATCACCGGGATGGCCGCCGAGGGCATGCCCTATCGCGGCGTCCTCTACGCTGGACTGATGGCGACGAGCGAGGGGCCCAAGGTCGTCGAGTTCAACGCCCGCTTCGGCGACCCGGAATGCCAGGTGCTGATGCTGAGGCTGGAGGACGACCTGCTGCCCTATCTGCTGGCCTGCGCGCGCGGCGACCTGA
This sequence comes from uncultured Brevundimonas sp., assembly GCA_946885435.1. Next base: position 8,107 of record CAMPGL010000081.1, read on the forward strand.
GCCGCCTGCCGGCGCCGCGGTTCCGGCCCGAGACGGCGATCTGCGTGGTTCTTGCGGCGAAGGGCTATCCGGACAGCCCCCTGCCCGGCTCGACCATCCGGGGCGCCGAGCAGGACTTCGGCCCGCACGTCCAGGTGTTCCACGCCGGCACGGCGCGCAAGCCGGACGGGCGGCTGACGGCGGCGGGCGGACGGGTGCTGAACGTCTGCGCGCTGGGCGCCGACATCACCGAGGCCCGCCAGCGGGCCTATGCGGCCATCCGCAAGATCGACTGGCCCGGCGGCTTCCACCGTTCCGACATCGGCTGGCGGGCCCTGGAGCGCGACGAAACCTGAGCGGGGCGGCCGTTTCGCCTCGAAAGCGCCGCGGTTTCTCCGGCTTGTCAGACGGGCGAGCGCGCGTGCTATAGAGCGTGGCGGTCGCGCATGGGCTCAATCCCTGTTCCGGCCGGGCTTTTTCGGCCTCGCCGGCGGACCAGACTGAAGCGGAGACTTCCAACGATGGCATTTCATCGCGGCGCCCTTATCGCCGTCGTCGCGGCGGGCATGGCGGTCAGCCTGTCGGCCTGTGGCGCGGCCGGACGCGTGTTCGGCGGCAATGACGAGCCCCAGGACGCCGGCGCCCAGACCGGGATCGGCGTGAACGGCTATCTGTGGCGGGCCTCGCTCGACACCCTGGCCTTCCTGCCGCTCGAGACGGCCGACCCCTGGGGCGGGATCATCAATTACGGCTGGTACTCGACGCCCGAGGCGCCGAACGAGCGGATCAAGGCGACCGTCTACATCCTCGACGCGCGCCTGCGCGCCGACGCCCTGAACGTCACCGTCAACCGCCAGGTCCGCAACGAGGCCGGCGACTGGGTCGAGGCCCAGGTGTCGGCCCAGACCGAGACCGACCTCGAGAACGCCATCCTGACCCGCGCCCGCCAGATCCGTCTGGCCGGCGCCGGAGACCTGTAAGGGCCCCATGTCCCGATACGATCCCAAGGCGGCGGAGCCCCGGCGCCGCGCCCAATGGGAGTCCGCGAACGTCTTCCGGGCCGACGCCGCGTCGGGCCGGCCGAAGTACTATGTCCTTGAAATGTTTCCGTATCCCAGCGGGAACATCCATATGGGCCATGCCCGCAACTATGTGATGGGCGACGTCGTGGCCCGCTACAAGCGGGCCAAGGGCTTCGAGGTCCTGCACCCGATGGGCTGGGACGCCTTCGGCATGCCGGCCGAGAACGCCGCCATGGA
>CAMPGL010000082.1 GCA_946885435.1 uncultured Brevundimonas sp.
GCGGCGGGTCGCCCCGCATCAGGTGGTGGTCGATCACGACCACCTCGACGCCCATGTCGGCGGCCGCTTCCAGCGCGTCGTGGGCGGCCGCGCCGCAATCGACGGTGACCACCAGGTCCGCGCCGGCCTCCTTCATTCGTGCGAAGGCCTGGGCGCTCGGGCCGTAACCCTCGGTCAGCCGGTCGGGAACATAGACCTGCAGCTCCAGGCCCATGGACCGGAACCACCGCACCAGCAGGGCGGCGCTTGAGGCGCCGTCCACGTCATAGTCGGCGAAGACCCAGACCGACTGCCGCGCGATCAGCGCGTCGATCAGCGCCTCGGCCGCTGCATCCATGTCGCGGAAGCAGGAGGGATCGGGAAACAGCGCGCGCAGGGTCGGCGAGAGATAGTCCCCCGCCTGCTCAGGCCTGACGCCACGCGAGACGAGCGCGCGCGCCAGCACCTCGGACAGCCCGTGCGCCTGCTGAACCGAACGCACCGCATCGGCGTCCGCCGGCCGCCAGCGCCACCTGCGGCCGCTGACCGAGCGCTCGACCCCCAGGAAAGCCGCCTGTCCCGCGCCGTCCGCCATGTCAGACGACCTGACGCCCGCGTCGGCGCGCGAATCGGTGAGCAAAGGTCATGCGGGGAGTGTAACGCCTTGCGGCGTCAATTCTGGACGGGCGGCGGCGGATTGGCCCGCGCGCGCAGACGTTCGGCCCAGGCCAGCGCCTCGGCCATCGCCTGGGGGTCCGCCGGCTGGGCCAGCCGGGTGTCGATCCGGGCCCGTGTACGGCGCGCCCAGGGGTCGCCGTCGCTCTCGTTCAGGGTCCACTGGATGGAGGCGACCTGGCGAGCCAGGGTGGCCTCGGACGCCTCCAGCGACACGACGCGCGCGCGGATGTCCGCGGCGGACGGCACGTCGCGGGGCGCGGCGGGGAAATCCTCCCAGCGCGGATAGGCGCCGTCGGCGCGCGCCAGGGCGTCGACGCGCTGCGCGGCCGGCGAGGTCGGATCGGTCTCGGGGTTGAAGGGGCTGTAGCTCACGCAACCAGCCAGGGCGGCCATCAGTCCCAGCCCGGCGAGGCGGGCGGCGGCGGTCGCGACTCGGTCGAGGGTTGCGTTCATTTCACCGCCGGTCATATGCCATCCTGTTCGCGCGAGGAAGCGGCAGGAGCGCCCGATGGCCGAGACGAAGCAACCCGCTAAGCCCGCCACGGCCGGCAAGGCCGCCCGGCCCAAGGCCGCTCCGAAACGAGCCGCGCCCAAGCCCGCCGCGAAGCCTGAGCCCGCGCCCGAGGCTGCGAAGGCCGCTCAGGCGGCGCCTCCGCCAGCCCCCGAGATGGAGCCGCCGTCCCGCGAGGCGATCGAGCAGTTGTCGATGAACCTCGCCAAGGCCGCCATGACGGCCCAGCAGGCCATCGCCGAAGCCGCCCTGAAGCAGGCCGACCGGCCCGCCGCCCTCTCGCCGGATCCCTTCAACGTGGCCCCGGCCATGACCTCGGTGATGACCTCCCTGGCCAGCCGGCCCGACCGGCTGTTCCAGGCCCAGGCCGAGCTGTTCAAGGGCTACATGGACCTGTGGACCGACGCCGCCCGCCGCGCCTCGGGCGAGCCGCCGGCGCCCCAGGCCGGCCGCCCCGACAAGCGCTTCGCCGATCCCGACTGGACCGATAACCCGGTCTTCGAGGTGATGAAGCGCTCCTACCTGCTGTCCTCGGAGTGGCTGAACAACCTGATCGCTTCGGCCGAGGACGTGGACCCCCGCGTGAAACGCCGGGCCGAGTTCTTCACCAAGCTGCTGACCGACGCCTTCGCCCCCTCGAACTTCCTGGCCTCCAACCCGGCGGCACTGCGCGAGCTGATGGCCACCAACGGCGAAAGCCTGGTCAAGGGCATGCAGAACTTCGCCGCCGACATCGAGCGCGGCGACGGCGCCCTCAAGATCAGCCAGGCCGACTACGGCAAGTTCGAAGTCGGGGTGAACGTCGCCACCGCCCCGGGCCAGGTCGTCTGGCGCGACGAGCTGTTCGAGCTGATCCAGTACGACGCCGCCACCGAGCAGCAACGGGCCATCCCGCTGCTGATCTTCCCGCCCTGGATCAACAAGTTCTACATCCTGGACCTCCAGCCCAAGAACTCGATGATCCGCTGGCTGTCGGCCCAGGGCTTCACCGTCTTCGTCTGCTCCTGGGTCAATCCGGACCGGGACAAGGCCGAGTTCGGCTTCTCCGAATACCTGCACAAGGGCATGTACCGCGCCGTCGAGAAGGTGCTGGAGCAGACCGGCTCGGACCATGTGAACACCGTCGGCTACTGCATCGGCGGCACCCTGATGGGCGCGGCGCTCGCGCACATGGCGGCGGCCAGGGACGACCGCGTCTCGGCCACCACCTTCTTCGCCGCCCAGCACGATTTCGCCGAGGCCGGCGACCTGCTGCTGTTCACCGACGAGCACTGGCTCAAGGAGATCGAACAGAAGATGGACGCCGCGGGCGGCGTCCTGCCCGGCGCGGCCATGGCCGACACCTTCAATGCGCTGCGCGCCAACGACCTGATCTGGTCGTTCTTTGTCTCCAACTACCTGATGGGCAAGGACCCGCCGGCTTTCGACCTGCTGTTCTGGAACGCCGACCAGACGCGCATGCCCAAGAAGCTGCACCTGGACTACCTGCGCTCCCTCTACGGGAAGAATGCGCTGAGCCAGGGCCAGTTCGAGATCGGCGGCGAGCGCATCGATCTGTCGAAAGTGACCATCCCGCTCTACTTCCAGGCGTCGAAGGAAGACCACATAGCCCCGATGAACTCGGTCTACCGCTCGGCCAAGGCCTTCAAGAACGCCAAGGTCACCCTGACCCTGGCGGGCTCGGGCCACATCGCGGGCGTGGTCAATCCTCCCGCGGCCAACAAGTACAACCACTGGACCAACGACGCCCTGCCCGACACGCTCGAGGAATGGCGCTCAGGCGCGGTCGAGCACCCGGGCTCCTGGTGGCCCCAGTGGGCCGACTGGCTCCACGACAAGTCCGGCGACTGGGTCCCCGCGCGCGACCCGAAGACGGGCAAGCTGAAGCCCCTTGAGCCCGCGCCGGGCAGCTATGTGAAGGTGAAGAGCTAGCCCTTCTCTTCCCCATCGCGCAGCGATGGGGAGGTGGATCGGCGCCGCCAGGCGACGAGACGGAGGGGGCGCAGCCGCCTTGTCCGGATAGGCCCGCGCCGCCCCCTCCACCACTTCGTGGTCCCCCTCCCCACTGCGTGGGGAGGAGAGTCATCCGCACCGACCGACGACTCTCAAGCCGCGATCCAGCGCCAGCTCGCCTTCGGTCACCGCAATTGTCCACCCATGGTGCGTCGCCAGCGAGCGCCGGTCATCGCCCTCGCCCGCATCCCCGCCGGCGGTGACCTGGAAGGTCCGCCCCTTGGCCAGCGCCTTTGGGTCGATCCGTCCGACCGCCAGGGCGACAGGCACGCCGCGCGCGTCGTCGAGGCTCTCGAACACCCACAGGTCGGGATAGTCGCGCACGAGGTCGATCCACCACGGCTGGTCCGCCGACAGGTTCAGCACCGCGACCGTGTTCCCGAACCGCGCCGCTTCCAGCGCCGCCTGGGGATTGGACGCGCCCATGTAGCTGACCTGGCTGCCGAAGCGCTGGCGGGCGCGATCCCAGGTCCGGCCGTCCTCCGCGCCGCGCCACAGGGCGACGGTCAGCGCCCCCTGCTGGGCCAGGCCCGCCCCGATCACCTCGCGCCAGATCGGCGCCACGGCGGGCCGCGCCACCGAGCCGGCGCGTTCGACCAGCCGGCGCATCACCGCCGCCTCGCGGTCCGGCCGCAGGTTCAGGAACGGCCCGTGCGGCGCGTCCTTGGCGCGGCCGACGCGGCGAGCCAGCAGCAGGCGGCGCTGGAGCAGGTCCAGCATCTGGTCGTCCAGCCGGTCGATCTCGAAGCGCAGCGCCTCGAGCGTCAGGTCTTCGGCGGAGATGTCATTGGCGGGCGCGGGTTCGCGCGCGCTGATCGGTCGGGAAAGCATGGAATGGCCCTGGAGAGACTTCGGATTCCGTCGGTCGGATGCCGCGCATCTTCAGCGCGGTCGCCGGCGAGGGTCGGGCTCGAACGCCGCGCCCTCAGCCGGCGTATCGAAAGCCGCCGAAGCCGAAATAATAGGCGCGGCCGGTCCGGATCTCGGAACAGGACAGCTGCAGCGCGCGCCGGGTCATCTCAGTAAGCCTCGTCCGCAGGATGCGGACCCGGCAATGGCGGGTCATAAACCCGCGATCGTCAAGCGCTCAGCGCTCCAGGACGACGAAGCGCGTCCGGTTGTCCGGCGAATCCTGCATGTCGTTGCGCAGAATCCTCAGGTCGTAGAGCTCGGCCGCCACCGCCGGGCCCAAAGCGCCGCGCGACATGTCACCCGCCATTGCGACCGCCGCAGCCGCGCCGGCCGTATCGAACGCCTCGACCGCGGTTAGCCCGAGGGCAGCGATGTTCTGGGCGCACTGCTTGAGCGCCACCGGATGGCTTTCGACGGTCTTGAGGTCCGACAGCTTGGCGCCCGGCACGGCCATCAGCATCTGCCGCATGGGCCGCCAGGCCTCGGCCACCACCTTCAGCTTCAGCTGCTCGATCAGCCGGTTGGGCTCGGGCAACAGGCCGACGATGGTGTTCTCGACCGGGATCAGGCCACAGGCGCATTCGCCCGAGGCCACCGCCTGGATCGCCTCGGCGAAGGTCTGATAGCCCTTGGGCGTCTCCCACGGCCTTAGCGCGAGGCAGGCCTCATGGCTGAAGGCCCCCGGCGCCCCCTGGTAAGCGACGCACGGCGCATCCATCAGGCCGCCTCCGATCGCCGGCCGCGGCCGGCCTTGAGCCGTTCCGCCACCAGGAAGGCCAGTTCCAGCGCCTGGTCGGCGTTCAGGCGCGGATCGCAGTGGGTGTGATAGCGGCTGGACAGGTCATCCTCCGTCAGGGCCTGCGCCCCGCCGAGGCATTCGGTCACGTCCTGGCCGGTCATCTCCAGGTGCACGCCGCCGGGGTGGACGCCCTCGGCCTCGGCCACTTCGATGAAGGTCCGCACCTCGCCGAGGATGCGATCGAACGGCCGGGTCTTGTAGCCGTTGCCGGCCTTGAGCGTATTGCCGTGCATCGGGTCGATCGACCAGACGACGCGCAGCCCCGCGTCCCGCGTCGCCTTCATCAGCACCGGCAGGCGATCGCCCACCTTGTCCGCCCCGAACCGTCCGATCAGGGTCAGCCGCCCTGGCTCATTGGAGGGGTTCAGCGTCTCGGCCAGCTTCAGCAGGTCGTCCGGCTGCATCGTCGGGCCGCACTTCAGGCCGATGGGATTGCGGACCCCTCGGGCGAACTCGACGTGCGCGCCGTCGACGCGCCGCGTGCGCTCGCCGATCCAGACCATGTGGGCCGAGGTGTCGAACCACTCGCCCGTCGCCGGATCGAGCCGGGTCAGCGCCTCCTCGACGTTCAGCAGCAGCGCCTCGTGGCTGGTGAAGAACTCCACCCTCGACAGCTCCGGATGGCTCTCCGGCGTCACGCCCACTGCGCGCATGAAGTCCAGCGACTCGCCGATCTTGTCCGACAGCTCCTTGTACCGCGCCGCATAGCCGCCCTCGCTGGTGCGGTTCAGCGTCCAGCGGTGGATGTTGTGCAGGTCCGCAAAGCCGCCCTCCGCGAAGGCGCGCAGCAGGTTCAGGGTCGCGCTCGACTGGTGATAGGCGCGCAGCAGCCGTTGCGGGTCCGGCGTCCGGGCCGCGGCCTCGAACTCCATCCCGTTGATCACGTCCCCGCGATAGCTGGGCAGTTCGACCTCGCCGACCCGCTCGATGTCGCTCGAACGGGGCTTGGCGAACTGGCCGGCGATGCGGCCCACCTTCACCACCGGCCGGCCGCCGGCGAAGGTCAGGACCACCGCCATCTGCAGGATCAGGCGGAAGGTGTCGCGGATGTTGTCGGTCGAGAACTCCTTGAAGCTCTCGGCGCAGTCCCCGCCCTGCAGCAGGAAGGCGCGACCCGCCTCGACCTCGGCCAGCCGCTGCGTCAGACGGCGCGCCTCACCCGCGAAGACCAAGGGCGGATAGGCCTTCAGCTCGTCCTCGGCGCGCGCCAATGCATCCGTGTCCGGATAGTCCGTCGGCATGTGGCTGACGGGCTTCGTTCTCCAAGAACCGGGGGTCCAGCGGGCGCTCATTCTCGCTAGATAGGCGGTCGGAGATTAAGCCTCAATCACCTCGATATCGTCCGGCTCCGGCGCGGCGGCCACCAGGCTCCAGATCACGGTCATCGCCGCCAGGCCCAGCCACCATTCCTGCCAGACCCCGAAGCTGAGCGCTCCGACGACGAAATAGGCGCTCGCCGCGGCCACCGCGTGTCCGCCGACCTGACCGGCGCGCCGGATCAGCAGCACCCAGAAGGCCGCCCCCAGAACCGCGCCGACCACGCCGAGCTCCAGCCACAGCTGGAGCGGCGCGGAATGGGGGTGCAGCATGAAGGGCAGGAAGGCGCGGCTCCCGTCGATCCCCCAGCCGAACAGCGGCTCGACCAGCATCTGCTCCGCCGAAAAGCGCCAGATTTCCAGCCGCGCCGCCCAGGATGCGCCGATATGCGGCTCCGCCATCTGGAACAGCGGCTCGGCCAGCAGCACCACCCAGGGCGCCGCCAGGGTGATCGCCGCCGCCAGGCCTGCGACCAGCGCGACGCCCTTGGGTCTCGCGCGCACGAACCACCAGACAAGCCCGCTCAGCAGCAGCGCCGCCAGCGGCGCCATGGCGCTCAGCAGGAAGGGCGGAAGCAGGACGCCCGCCGTCAGCAGCAGGGCCGCCCGCTTGCGTTCCTGGTCCAGCAGGATGCGCAGCGCCGGCCAGTACATCAGCGCCAGCGCATAGGTGGCCTGCGCCACGTTCTTCTCGGCCAGGTCCGGCCGGATCGGGTCGCCGATGGCTTCCCTGATGGTCCTGTAGATCCCTGCGCCCGAAACGCCCTCGACCAGAAGCACGACAGCCAGCAGCAGCGCCCCGATCACGAACGGCCCCTTCAACCGCCTGAGCCGCTCAGGGGGCAGCCCTGCGGTGAGCACCGCCAGCAGGGCATAGAGCCCAAGCTGCATCGGCAGCTTGCCCCAGGTCTGGGTCTCGGCGTCCGCATAGTCCTCGATCGGACCCGACGAACTGAACACGGGGCTCCAGGCGGTGGTGGCCAGGGCGTAGAGGCACAGGGCCAGCAGCACGATCAGCGTCAGATTCGCCCCGCGCGGCCGGAACACCGGGATCAGCACGATGGCCGCGATCGGCGTGAAGGCCGAGAATCCGTACGGCCACAACCAGGCCGTCACGGCCGACAGTCCGATCAGGACCGCCAGCACCCAGAACTTGTAGGCCTCCCCCCAGCCCGTCGTCATTCCGCGGCCTGGAGTTCCGGCGCGACGTAGCGCTCGCGCATGGTGACCAGCTCCTCGGCCACGGTGGGGTGGAGCGCGCAGGTCGAATCCCACTGCGCCTTGGTCAGGCCGGCCTTCACCGCGACCGCCGCCAGCTGGATGATCTCCGCCGCATCAGGCCCAACGATATGGACGCCCAGCAGCCGGTCGGTCTCGGCGTCCACGATGATCTTCATCAGCATCCGTTCCTCGCCGCCGACGAAAGCATAGCGCATCGGCCGGAAGCGGCTGAGATAGACGTCGATCCGCCCGTGCGCCTTGCGCGCCTCCGCCTCCGTCAGGCCGACCGTCCCCACCGGCGGCTGCGAGAACACCGCCGTCGGGATGTTGGCGTAGTCCATGGTCGAGGGGTTGTCCTTGAACACCGTCTCGACGAAGGCGACCGCCTCGCGGATGGCCACCGGCGTCAGGTTCACCCGGTCGGTCACGTCGCCGACAGCCCAGATGTTGTCCGCCGTCGTCTTCGAATAGTCGTCGACGCGGATCGCGCCGCGCTCGTTCAGCTCGACCCCCGCCGTCTCCAGCCCCAGGCCATCGACATAGGGCTCACGTCCCGTGGCGAACATGACCACGTCGGTCTCGATCCGCATGCCGTTGTCCAGCACGTTGCACAGGCCGCCCTCGACCTTCTCGATCGCCTTGTGCTGGCAGCCGAGGATCACCCGCACGCCCCGCTTCTGGATCTGGTCGGCCAGGTGCGCCCGCACGTCGTCGTCGAAGCCGCGCAGGATGTTGGGCCCGCGATAGATCAGGGTCGTCTCGACCCCCAGACCGGCGAAGATGCCGGCGAACTCCACCGCGATATAGCCGCCGCCGGTGATCAGGATGCGCTTCGGCAGCTCCGGCAGATGGAAGGCCGCATCCGAGGTGATGGCGTGCTCGATGCCCGGCACGTCCTTCGGAACCCAGGGCCGGCCGCCCGTGGCGATCAGGATCTTGTCGGCGGTGACGGTCAGGCCCTTGTCGAGCAGCTCGACGGTGTGGGCGTCCTTCAGCCGCGCCTTGGAGTGGACCAGCTCCACGCCCGCCTTGGCCAGGTTGGCGACATAGATACCCGACAGCCGGGCGATCTCGACGTCCTTGGTCTCGATGAACTTAGGCCAGTCGAAGCTCGGCTCCTCGACCGTCCAGCCGTAGCCTTTGGCCACCTCGAACTCGTGGGCGAAGTCGGACGCATAGACCATGAACTTCTTGGGCACGCAGCCGCGGATCACGCAGGTGCCGCCGACCCGGTGCTCCTCGGCGACGGCGACCTTGGCGCCGCTCATCGCCGCCAGTCGCCCTGCCCGCACGCCCCCCGAGCCGGCGCCGATGACGAAGAGGTCGTAGTCGTAGGCCATGGCGGCGCTCCGGTTAGATCAGCTTGGGCGTATGTAGGGGCTTAGGGCGTCAGGCGCACCACGCCCTCGTCCGTGCCGACCAGCGCCTCGTCAGCGAGGTCGAGGAAGAGGCCGTGGTCGACGACGCCGGTGACGCTCTTCAGCGCCTGGCCGAGCGCCGCCGGTTCGGGAATGGCGCCCGAGGCCATGTCGTAGATGACGTTGCCGCCGTCGGTGACGACGATGCCGCGCTCGGCCTTGCGCAGGCGCGGCGGCTGCAGCTCGAACTCGGCGGCGATGTCGGCGAGTTTCTGGCCGGTGTGGACGTGGCCGAACCGCACCACCTCGATC
>CAMPGL010000083.1 GCA_946885435.1 uncultured Brevundimonas sp.
GCGGCTACAACGCCGCGATCCGGGCCGGGCAACTGGGGCTGAAGGCCGCCTGCGTGGAGATGCGCGGGACGCTGGGCGGGACCTGCCTGAACGTCGGCTGCATGCCTTCAAAGGCCCTGCTGCATGCCTCGGAGCTCTACGATCAGGCCCAGGGCGAGTTCGCCAAGATCGGAATCGACGTCGCGCCCAGGCTGAACCTTGGGCAGATGATGGCCTCGAAGGACGAGAGCGTCGCCGCCCTGACGCGCGGCATCGAGTTCCTGTTCAAGAAGAACAAGGTCGACTGGATCAAAGGCCGTGGCCGTATCGCCGGGCAGGGCAAGGTCGAGGTCGAGGCCGCCGACGGCGCGAAGTCGACGCTGGAGACCCGTCACATCGTCATCGCCACCGGCTCGGAGCCGACGCCGCTGCCGGGCGTGGACTTCGTCGAGGGCCGGATCGTGGACTCGACCGGGGCGCTTTCGCTGCCGGCTGTCCCGAAGAAGCTGGTCGTCATCGGCGCGGGCATCATCGGGCTGGAGCTGGGTTCGGTCTGGCGCCGGCTGGGCGCCGAGGTGACGGTGGTCGAGTTCCTCGACCGCATCACGCCGGGCATGGACGGCGAGACCGCGCGCACCTTCCAGCGGGCGCTCACCAAGCAGGGCATGAAGTTCAAGCTCGGGGCGAAGGTCACCGCCGCGAAGGTCGAGGGCGAGACGGTCACCTTGACGGTGGAGCCGGCCAAGGGCGGCGCGGCCGAGACGCTGACCGCCGACGCGGTGCTGGTGGCCATCGGGCGGCGTCCGTACACCCAAGGGCTCGGGCTCGAGACCGTCGGCGTCACGCCGGACAAGCGCGGCTTCATCGAGGCCAAACACTTCCGGATCGCGGAAGGTCTGTGGGTGATCGGCGACGTGACCCACGGCCCGATGCTGGCCCACAAGGCCGAGGAGGACGCTGTCGCCTGCATCGAACTGATCGCCGGCAAGGCCGGACACGTCGACTACGACCTCGTGCCCTCCGTGGTCTACACGGCGCCGGAGGTGGCCTGGGTCGGCAAGACCGAGGAGCAGCTGAAGGAAGCCGGCGTCGCCTACAAGGTCGGCAAGTTCGCCTTCGCGGCCAACTCACGCGCCAAGATCAATCATGAGACCGAGGGTTTCGCGAAGGTGCTGGCCGACGCGGCTACTGACCGTGTGCTCGGGGTGCACATCTTCGGACCGCAGGCGGGCGAGCTGATCGGTGAAGCCTGCGTGCTCATGGCCTTCGGCGGTTCGTCCGAAGACCTGGCGCGCATCTGCCACCCGCACCCGACGCGCTCGGAAGCCGTCCGCCAGGCGGCCATGGGCGTCGAGGGCTGGACGATGCAGTCCTAACTAGCCGGCTGAAGCGATCAGGGCGCCGCAGTCGGCGTCCTCGGCCAGGCCCGGGTCCACGAAGGGCAGGATGGCGGCCAGCGGGCTGACCAGGGCGCCGAGCGCCGCGGCGATGCCGACCTGGGCCGCCACCTCGCCGCCCTCGACGCCGAGCCCCGGCCGACGGATCGGGCCGTTCACCGTGATCGGGGCCCAGACGCGCAGCAGGCGCGGCTCCTTGGTCTCGCCGTCGAGACGCAGGTTCATCCGCTCTGACCCCAGGTCCACCGTGCCCGAGCCGTTGACCAGGACGACGCCCGTGTCGACCACCAGAGTCCGGGCCGTGGCCGTCCCGCCGGAGACACGGAAGTCCGCCACCGCGCAGCGTACCGGCGTCGGCGAATGGTCGCCCGACAAGAGCCGGAACAGGCCCGCGCCGACATTGATGCCGAGCAACTCGGCGAAGGCCTGGCGCATCTCGCCGCGCGGCATGACCACGCTGATGGTCCCGGACGAGTTCGACGCGAACCGGTGCACCGAGGCCCCCGGCCCCTCCAGCCGCGCCCGCGCGGTGATGGCGCCCGAGATGGGCTGGGAGCCGCCCACCGCCGGCACGATGGTCTGGATCGGATAGCCGGTCAGGCGAGCGTCGAGGGTGGTGTAGGGGACGTCCCGCGAACCATCGATCCGGGCCGTGGCGTTCAGCCGGCCTGAGGCGAAGTCGAAGGCGATGGGGTCGAGATCCAGGACGCCCTGATCGAGATTCACGCCCAGCCGCACGGCGCGGACGGCCAGCTCGTTCCGGCGCACCGAGGTGGCGCGGAAGTCGACTCGGGCGTCCATGGTGCGCAGCCGCTCCACGAACAGGGGCGCGTCGGGCAGAAGCCGGCCCTGCGAGCGCAGCTGACCCGCCGTGGCCTCCTGCTCGGCCGAGGCGGTCTCTCCCGTGTCCGGCGGGGCGCCGGTCAGGGCCAGCAGGTCGTCGAGATCCAGTGACGTGGAACGCAGCGTCGCCTCGACCAGGCGGCGCTCGCCCGGCTTGGAGACCTCGACGTCGCCCGAGAGGTCGGAGTCGCCGACGCGGCCCGTGAAGTCGTTGAAGCTCCAGGTCTCCTCGTCGCGGCTCAGCCGGCCGTTCAGCCGGTAGGGCGGGGTGTTGGGGAATGGCACGGTTGTCAGGTAATAGGCGTCGGCGAGGTCCTGTCCGCGCGCAGTGATGTCGGCCTGGAAGTAGCGCAGGTCGAAGGGACGGTTGATCGAGCCCTCGGCGGTGACCACCGTGCCGCCACCTCGCAGCGAGGCGTCGAAGGCGTAGGGCTGGTCGCGCTCGACGTGGATCAAGGGCCCACCTGTGACCGTAAGCGTGAGAGGATTGCCGTTCAGCGTGCCCTCGCCGACCAGCTGGAAGCCGCCCTCGCCGGGGGTGGCGGTTTCGGTGGCGTTGACCGTGGCATTCAGTGTGATGCGCCGGCGCGCATTCTCGTAGATCAGCCGGCCGTCCTCGACGATCAGTCGCTGGATGACGGGCAGATTGGCGGAGTCCTCGCTGGCTTCGTCGCCGCCCAGGACCCAGCTCTGGCGGCCCTCGGCGTCCTCGATCAGCACCACCTCAGCGTTGGTGGCCTGGATGGAGGGCAGTTCGATGTTCCCGGTCAGCAGCGGCAGGAAGCGGATCGCGACATCCAGCTCCGCGATGTCGGCCGTGTCCCGCTCGTCCGCCCAGTCCGGGCCGCCGATCCTCAGGCCTTCGACATGGATCTCGGGGCTCCAACGCAGGACGTCGACATCGAGGTCGCCGGCGATCTCGATGTCGCGGTTGAAGCGCTCAGAGGCGTAGTTGCCGATCGGCCCGCGCAGATAGTTCCAGTCGAACCACGCCAGGAACAGCAGGACACTCAGCAGGAAGGCGGCGAACAGGCCCAGGGTCCAGTATTCCGCCTTGCCGGGCCTCGACAGGGGCGCGGGGGCGAACTCCGAAGCCATGAAGCGGTCGCGCCAGTCCCGGTAGCGCGCCGCGGCGGGCGCCACGGCGGCGTAGGCGGGCCTCAGCGGCGGGTCGATCCGCGCGCGCTTCCATTCCTGCAGCCGGTCGGTGGTCTTTCGCAAGCGCTGGTCCATGCGTCGCGCGGCGCTGCGCGCGCGCTGGCGGAACCGGTCGTAGCGTTCAGAGCCCTGCGGCATGGGCGTCTAAACGCCCGAAATCGCGGGAAGTTACCGACAGGCGTTGTCTTGCCGCAGCCGCCGTGGCCAATGCGCTCCATGACCATCCTGGCCAAGATCTGCGGGGTGACGACGATGGAGGCCGTCGAGGCGTCCATCGAGGCGGGGGCCGCGTATCTGGGCTTCGTGTTCTTCCCGCGCAGTCCCCGCCATCTGAAGCTGGATCAGGCCGCCCGCCTGGCCGAGCCCGCGCGCGGCCGGGCGAGGGTCGTGGCCCTGATCGTGGACGCCGACGACGCGGAGATCGAGCGCATCCATGAAACGGTCCGCCCGGACCTCTTCCAACTGCATGGATCGGAGACGCCGGAGCGAGCGGCCGAGGTCCGGGAGCTGACCGGGGCGGGCGTTATCAAGGCCCTGCCAGTGTCGTCGGCCGAGGACCTGGACGCCGCCGAGGCCTGGCGCGACGCCGTCGACCACCTGATGCTCGACGCCCGGCCGCCCAGGAACGCCGACCGGCCCGGCGGCATGGGCCACAGCTTCGACTGGAGCCTGCTTCAGGGGCGCGACCTCGGACGGTCGTGGTTCCTGGCCGGGGGCCTGACGCCCGACAATGTGGCCGACGCGGTGAGGATCACCGGCGCGCCCATGGTCGACGTCTCCTCTGGCGTGGAAAGCGCGCCCGGTGTTAAGGACCCCGCCCTGATCCGAGCCTTTCTGGCGCGGGCCAAGGCCACCTCTCCCAAGGCCTGAGACAGACAGTGACCCTATCGAACGCCTACGCCTGGCCGGACCAGAACGGCCGCTTCGGTCCCTATGGCGGCCGCTTCGTCGCCGAGACGCTGATGCCGCTGATCCACGAGCTGGATCACGCCTATGCGCAGGCCAAGGCCGACCCTTCGTTCCCGGCCGAGCTGGACGCCTTCCTCAAGGACTACGTCGGCCGCGCCAGCCCGCTCTATTTCGCCGAGCGGCTGACCGAGCATTTCGGCGGCGCGCGCATCTGGCTGAAGCGCGAGGACCTGAATCACACCGGCGCGCACAAGATCAACAACTGCATGGGCCAGATCCTGCTGGCCCGGCGCATGGGCAAGACCCGCATCATCGCCGAGACCGGCGCGGGCCAGCACGGCGTGGCCTCGGCCACCGTCAGCGCCCGGTTCGGCCTGCCCTGCTTTGTCTACATGGGCGCGGTCGACGTGGAGCGGCAGCAGCCCAACGTCTTTCGCATGAAGCTGCTGGGCGCCGAGGTGCGGCCGGTGACCTCGGGCCGGGCGACGCTCAAGGACGCCATGAACGAGGCGATGCGCGACTGGGTCTCGAACGTCGAGGACACCTACTACATCATCGGCACGGCGGCGGGCCCGCACCCCTATCCGGCCATGGTGCGCGACTTCCAGTCGGTGATTGGCAAGGAGATCCGCGCCCAGGCCCTGGCCCAGGCCGGGCGGCTGCCCGACGCGGTCGTGGCGTGCATCGGCGGCGGCTCGAACGCCATCGGCGCCTTCCACCCCTTCATCGCCGACGAGGGCGTGCGCCTGGTCGGGGTCGAGGCGGCGGGCCACGGCCTCGACACCCCCGACCACGCCGCCAGCCTGAAGGGCGGTCGTCCCGGCGTGCTGCACGGCAACCGGACCTATCTGCTCCAGGACGACGACGGCCAGATCATCGAGGGCCACTCGATCTCGGCGGGCCTCGACTATCCCGGCATCGGGCCCGAGCACGCCTGGCTGCACGACATCGGCCGGGCCGAATACCGCTCGGCCACCGACGAGGAGGCGCTGGAAGCCTTTCAGCTCTGCTCGCGGCTCGAGGGAATCATCCCCGCGCTCGAGCCGGCCCACGCGCTGGCCCGCGTCGCCGAGGTCGCCCGCGAGGTCGGCAAGGACGGCGACGTCGTGCTGCTGATGTCCGGCCGCGGCGACAAGGACATCTTTACGGTGGCCAAGCACCTGGGGGTGGAGCTGTGAGCGCGTCGCGCCTGCAGACGACTTTCGCGCGCCTCGCCGCCGAGGACCGCGCCGCCTTCGTGACCTATGTCATGGCCGGTGATCCGGGGCCGGAAGACTCATTCGACATCCTGACCCAGCTGGCCCAACACGCCGACATCATCGAGCTCGGCATGCCGTTCTCGGACCCGATGGCCGAAGGGCCGGCGATCCAGAAGGCGGCGCAGCGGTCGCTGAAGGTCGGGACGAAGATGCGGGACGTCCTGGGCATGGTCCGGCGTTTCCGCGCGATGAATGCCGACACGCCCATCGTCCTGATGGGCTACCTCAACCCGGTCGAGAGTCATGGCTACGACGCCTTCGCCGCCGATGCGGCGGCCGCCGGGGTCGACGGCCTGATCATCGTCGACTGTCCGCCGGAGGAGGCCTGGGAGCTGGCCGGGGCGCTGAGCGCCCATCAACTCTCGTTGATCCGGCTGGCGACGCCGACCACGGACGACGCCCGCCTGAAGGTGGTCGCCGAGGACACCTCCGGCTTTGTCTATTACGTCTCTGTGGCCGGAGTGACGGGCGTGAAGGAAGCCGACGCGGCCGCCGTGGCCCCATCGGTCGAGCGCATCCGGGCCGCGACGGGCTTGCCCGTGGCGGTCGGCTTCGGCATCAAGACCCCCAAACGGGCGGCCGAGGTCGCACGCGTCGCGGACGCGGTGGTGGTCGGCTCGGCCCTGGTCGAGGAGATCGACCGCGCGCTGGCTGAGAACCGACCGGTGGTCCCGGCGGTTATCTCGATGGCGGCGGATCTGAAGTCAGCTGTGAGGGCCGCGCGGCTCGCACGCGCGGAGAAAGAGCGCTAGACGATGGCGATGGCCGGAAAGCCCGACGACCCGAGGGGCCCGCAACGACCCCCCGCAGAACGGCGCGACCGCTCCGGCGGCGGCGGCTGGCTGGCGCGCATCGCGCCCGGCGTCCGCAAGATCGTGGGCCGCCGCGACACGCCCGAGAACCTGTGGGTCAAGGACCCCGACACCGGCGAGATGATCTACCGGCCCGAGCTCGAGGCCGCGCTGTGGGTCACGCCGTCGGGCAAGCACATGCGCATCAATGCGCAGCAGCGCCTGTCGATCACCTTCGACGGTGGCCAGTTCGAGGCCCTGCCGACCCCCGAGGTCCCGGAGGACCCGCTGAAATTCTCCGACGGCCGGCCCTATCGCGAGCGCCTGAACGCCGCCCGCAAGGCGACCGGCGCGCGCGACGCCATGTCGATCGGGGTCGGGACCATCCGCGGCCGCCAGGCGGTGGTGCTGGTCCAGGACTTCAGCTTCATGGGCGGCTCGCTCGGCATGGCCGCCGGCGAGGGCTTCATCGCCGCCGCCCGCGCCGCGATCGAGCGCGACCGCCCGATGATTTGCTTCACCGCCGCCGGCGGCGCCCGCATGCAGGAAGGCGCGCTCAGCCTGATGCAGATGGCGCGCACCACCCTGGCCATCCAGGAGATGAAGAAGGCGGGCCTGCCCTATCTGGTGGTGCTGACCGATCCGACCACGGGCGGCGTCACCGCCTCCTACGCCATGCTAGGCGACGTCCACCTGGCCGAGCCGGGCGCCCTGATCGGCTTCGCCGGCCCGCGCGTGATCGAACAGACCATCCGCGAGAAGCTGCCCCCCGGCTTCCAGCGCTCCGAGTACCTCCAGGAAAAAGGCATGGTCGACAAGGTCGTGCCCCGCGCCGAACTGCCGGAGACCCTGGGGTCGATCATCGGCATGCTGATGGACGGCCGCGCCGCGAAGGCGGCGTAACCACTCCGGGTGGACCCGATCTCCGCCCGGCTGGCGGCCCGCAATCCCATGCGCATCGACCTGTCGCTGGTGCGGGTGCGCGCCCTGCTGGCCGCGGTCGGAAACCCGCACGAACGCCTGCCGCCGGTCGTCCACGTGGCCGGGACCAACGGGAAGGGCTCGACCGTGGCGTTCCTGCGCGCCATGGCCGAGGCGGCGGGCCTCAGGGTCCACGTCAACACCTCGCCGCATCTGGTGCGCTTCAACGAGCGCATCCGCCTGGCCGGGCGACTGATCGAGGACGCCGGGATCGACGCCATCCTCGACCGGCTGGAGGCGGTGGACGTGGACGTGCAGGCCACGGTGTTCGAGATGACCACCGCCGCCGCCTTCATGGCCATGGCCGAGGTCCCAGCGGACCTGGCCATCGTCGAGGTCGGGCTCGGCGGCAAGCTGGACGCCACCAATGTCGTCGACCCGCGCCTGTCGGTGATAACGCCGGTTGACCTGGACCACGCCGAGTTCCTCGGCGGCGAGCTGGCCGGCGTGGCCGATGAGAAGGCCGGCATCCTCAAGCCCGGCCGTCCGGCGATCATCGCGCGCCAGCACGATGTCGCCATGGACGTGATCGAGGCGCGAGCGGCCGAGGTCGGCGCGCCGTTGACGGTCATGGGAGTGGACTTCGACGCCTGGGCCGAGCGGGGCGGACTGGCCTTCCAGGACCAGCAGCGGTTCCTCGACCTGCCGTCGCCGGCGCTGACCGGTCCGCACCAGATCGACAACGCCGGGCTCGCGGTGGCCGCCGCGCTGCAGCTGGGGCTGCCGGAGGCCGCCATCGCCGAGGGCCTGCGCACCGCGTCCTGGCCGGCACGTATGCAGCGCCTGACCGCCGGCCGCTGCGCCCGGCAGGCGGGCGAGGCCGAGCTGTGGCTCGACGGCGGACACAATCCGCATGCCGCCGCCGCGGTTCGCGAGGCGCTGGAGGCCATGGAGGCGCGCGGTCCGCGGCCGCTGGCCCTGATCGTCGGCATGCTGAGCAACAAGAACGCCGGCGGCTTCTTCGACGCCCTGCGCGGGCTAGATGCGCGGGTGTTCACCGTCGCCTTCGAGGGCGCCTGCCACGATCCGGTGAGCCTGTCCGATGCCGCCCGCCGCTCAGGCTTCGAGGCCACGCCCGCCGCCTCGGTCGAGGCCGCGCTGGATCAGGCCCGGGCTCGGGGCGCCGGGCGCATCCTCATCTGCGGATCGCTGTATCTGGCCGGCGAGGTGCTGGGCGCCTCGCCGGAGACCTGGCCGACCTAGCCCCAGACGCCGTACGGGTCTTCCCACTCCAGCCCGAGCGCTTCGCCCACGGCCGGATAGGTCAGCTTGCCGTTCAGGACGTTCAGGCCGCGCGCCAGATGCGGATTGGCCTTCAGCGCGTCCAGCCCCTTGTCCGCCAGCGCCAGGCCGAAGGGCAGGGTGGCGTTGTTCAGGGCTTCGGACGAGGTGCGCGGGGCGGCGCCCGGCATGTTGGCCACGCAATAGTGGACCACGCCGTCGATGACGTAGGTCGGGTCCTCGTGGGTCGTCGGCTTCGACGTCTCGAAGCAGCCGCCCTGGTCGATGGCGACGTCGACGAGCACGCTACCGTTCTTCATCTTCTTGAGGTCGTCGCGCTTGATCAGCTTGGGCGCCGAGGCGCCCGGGACCAGCACGGCGCCGATGATCACATCGGCCTTGACCATCTCCTCCTCGATCGCGCCGATCGAGGAATAGCGGGTGATGA
>CAMPGL010000084.1 GCA_946885435.1 uncultured Brevundimonas sp.
GCGACCAGCTGACCTGCGTCTTCGTCGACACCGGCCTGCTGCGCAAGGACGAGGCCAAACAGGTCACCGAGCTATTCCGCGAGCACTACAACATCCCGCTGGTGCACGTTGACGCCTCGGCGGAATTCCTGGGGCAGCTGGCCGGCGTCTCGGACCCCGAGACCAAGCGAAAGACCATCGGCCGGGTCTTCATCGAGGTCTTCGACCGCGAGGCCTCGAAGATCGAAGGCGCCGAGTTCCTGGCCCAGGGCACCCTCTATCCGGACGTGATCGAGAGCGTCTCGGCGCGCGGCGGCCCTTCGGCGGTGATCAAGAGCCACCACAACGTCGGCGGCCTGCCGGACTATATGAAGCTCAAGCTGGTCGAGCCGCTGCGGGAACTGTTCAAGGACGAGGTGAGGGCGCTGGGCCGCGAGCTCGGCCTGACCGAAGCCTTCGTTGGCCGGCACCCCTTCCCGGGCCCGGGCCTGGCCATCCGCATCCCCGGCGAAATCACCCCCGAGGCCGTGGCCACCCTTCAGGAGGGCGACGCCATCTATCTGGAAGAGATCCGCAAGGCCGGCCTGTACGATGATATCTGGCAGGCCTTCGCCGTTCTGCTGCCGGTCAAGACCGTCGGCGTCATGGGCGACGCCCGCACCTATGAAAAGGTCCTGGCCCTGCGCGCCGTCACCTCCACCGACGGCATGACGGCGGACTTCTTTCAATTCCCCTGGGACGTCCTGGCCCGCACCGCCACGCGCATCATCAACGAGGTCCGGGGCGTGAACCGCGTCGTCTACGACGTCACGTCCAAGCCGCCCGGCACCATCGAGTGGGAATAGGGGAGGTTGGTACGCCCTCTCGGACTCGAACCGAGGACCCTCTGATTAAAAGTCAGATGCTCTAACCGACTGAGCTAAGGGCGCGCCGTCACAAAACAAGGAGTTAGCACGCAACCCGTCAGGGATTTTGTGATTGTTTTGTAGCGAGGGGTTTCTGTTTCATTCGCTCGAGGAGGTCAAGGGCCACCTCCGACGATGAGACGTACTTACGCATGAGGGCGGTCACGGCGCTTTCTGACCAGCCCATGACCAAGGCGATGTCTCGATCGTCCAGGCCGGCGATCCGGAACTTGGTTGCGGCGGTTCCGCGGAGGTCGTGGAACCGGAGTCGCTCGATACCGGCGGCGGTCTTGGCCTTGCCGAAGACGGTCTTAAGTCCCTCCGATGTCCACGACCGGCCCAGCGTGTTGGTGAGCACCGTCACAGCCACTTTGGGGCATTGCGCGATGATGGCCTGGGCCTCGGCTGTCAGCGGCACCACGACCTGCTTGCGCCGCTTGCTCGTGGTCATGACGATCGCGTCGTCTCGGATCGCATTCCAACTCAGGCTGATAAGGTCACCTTGGCGCAGGCCGGTTGCGGCCGCCAGGCGGACCACACGCTGAAGCGGCAAGGAGGCGTGAGCGCAGAACCGGTCAATATTGTCGTCCGTCCAGATGAGATCGTTGCGGTCCGCCTCGTGAAGGCGAGATACGTCATCCGTCGGGCGGGCGGAGGTGAGGCCGCGCGAGCGGGCCCACGAGAAGAGCCGGCCCACTGTGGTCATGGCGTAGTCGGCTGCGCGGGGGCGGTCGGCGTAGCTGTCACGCCAATCGAGTAGATCGGCCTTTACTTCGTGACGCTCGAACAGCTTTACCTTCCAGTCGCCAAACTCGGACCGGAAGGCGTCGAGGTAGCGCCGGTACTCGCGCTGGGTGGTGGCCTTGAGCTTGGCGAACTCTGGCGAGCCGAGGTAGGCGGTGACAAGCCCACGGACGTAGGCCTTGCTCTCCACCGCCGCGGGTTGTTGGGTCGCGTCGATGTAGGCGTTCAGGACATCGACGCGCCCCAAGGCCTCGGCAAGGTTCCTCTTGGCCTGCTCGCGCGTGCGGCCCGCCGCCTTCGTGATGAGCGGGCCGCCCTTAAAGGCATAGGCATAGATGCGAACGCCGCCATCGGAGAGACGGACGTACGTCTTATGCAAACCGGTGAGCTTGGCGAGCATGGCGGATGGCGCGGGCCTGTTGGAGTTCGTCGTTGACGGTGGGGGAGGTATCGGCCGTGGAGATGGAGTAGCTGCCGTCAGGCGCGACCTCGACGGCTGAGATGCGGTAGCCTTTCTTGGTGAGCTGGTTGAGCGTGCTTTGCAGGGATGCGGGGCGGCGGTTCATGGGAGGTGAGTGGCTCCTTCGTCTGGCGTCGATGTAGGGAATAGGCGACGGCAACTGCTAGGCACCAAATCGTTCTGCCCAGTGGGTAATAGATAATAGCGGTCGCGCAGTTCCTGAGGCGCGCCAGCCCGGCGGAAGCAAGCAATAAGCTTACCTTGAAGTCTCTTGACCTTCGTGCCAAGCGTAGTTCCGGCCTAGATTGCCAGCTGTCTGAACCACAGCATTGATATGGGTGTTGCAGAAAAGATTCATACCCCGAGCCCATCGTTCAAAGAAACATCCTATTATATTTTATATCTACTATATATTTAGAAGGGACTGCTGGTCGAAAGAGAAGAAGGGTCCGGGGTATGCGCTAAAAATGCCACGCCCCAGGCCGCGAGCGAGTTGGGGCGGCATCCAAAGCCCATACCTGGCAGTGACGACGACGGCCCGTGAACTAGCGACGCAGTTAGTCTTTGCAATGAGTCCGTAAGGCCCGTTTTCTGGCCCGTGGAGCGCCAGGATCGGCCAGACTGATGACGGACAGCGGAAACCGATCCCATGGCCTCAGCGGTCATCCAGGAGTCCTCTGGAGCCAATAGCACTTTTCGGCCGCTGCGGTGGCGGAAGCGGCTCGGCGGCCGTTCAGGCCGCCGAGCCCTGGCCCTAGACCGCCCCGCGAGGCGGCTTGCCGGTGATGCGACACAGGAACCAGACCAGGGCCTGGGGCCGCGGCGTCTGGAGCGCCAGCAGGTACTCCTCGGCCAGCTTGAGGAAGTAGAGGGAGCCGGGGTCGGCCTGGGCCATGTCCTCAGGGTCCACGTGCATCTCGCAGCGGGCGGCGAGGTGCTCGGCCAGCCACCACACCAGGCGAGCTTCCGGCTGCAGCCAGAGCTCGGGCTCCTTGGCCCAGACGGTGCCTTCCAGCTTCGTGAAGGCGTCAAAGTCGATCATTCGTACTAACTCCAAAAGTTCAAACCCGCGTCTCTCGCGGCCTTGAGGTTATGGAGCATCCGGACCCCGGTATTCGGTCAGTCTGGACGAAGGAGTACACCCTTTTCCGTACGCCAAATCAGGCCACTTAGGCGGACTGTCTCAAAATCCCTCGGGGGGATTTTGGATTTCGCGGTGCTATCATAGCAGCGCCGAAGTTCGCCGCTTTCCACAACTGGCCGGCCGTCACGCCGCCCGGCGCGCCCCATAGGCGCCGTTCGGCAGGGCGGTGATTTCGCCGTAGCGGACGAGGGTCGATAGCGCCTGGACGACGCGCTGCTCGATGCGCTTGCCGCCGCCCTTGAAGGCGCGGGCGACCGCCGGGGCGTCCATCGGGCGGGCGGAGGCCTGGAGCACGGCGCGGATGGCCATGACCTGCTCGCCCTTGTCCTTCGGGAAGTTGGGCAGGCCCTTGTCGATGGAGACCACCGTGTCGCCGAGCGCGAGTTCGCCCGACTTGGGCGCGGCGCCGCCCTTGGCGAAGCGGGGGATCTGGTAGTCGGGGCGCAGCCAGCGGACGTGGCCGGCGGCCTCCTCAGCGGCGCGCTCAGCGTTCAGGGCGACGAGACGTTCGAGGATTTGCTCGTCAGTCAGGTCGTGCGGCCAGCCGTAGGCGTCGAAGGTCGCCCGGTCGATCTGGTCGTGCAGGTCCTTGAGGATCAGGACGCGGCCGCGGGCCTTCACGTCCTCGTCCTTGTCGGTCAGGGGTTCGCCGACGCGCAGCTTCTCCAGCACATTGTAGAGGCCGGTCAGGGTCAGGTCCGGATGCTCGGCCTGCACAGCCTTGCGGGTGGCGTCGAGCTCCTCGCCGAGGGCGCGAAGGCGGTCGCGGGCTGCCCCGTTGGGATCAGGGAACGGAAATGTGCCGAAGCATTCAGAGTGATTGTAGTTGAGGTCATCACCCATTCCGAGGCGGGCGCCCGTTCGCTCGGCCCAAAGGCCGTGCCCCCTCGAACTCAGGACCGCCAGTCGGTCAGCGGCGTCTAGCGTGATTGCGATGACCTTGGCATCCGGGAGGTAGCCGGCTGGCAGGAACGAAAATAGCCGGTGCTTTGCCGTTCGGCAGGTCACGATGATCCGCCCCAATCCAACCGTGGCTGCCCGCATTCGAGTGCAAGGCTCAGCGTGGAGCCAGTAGTTGTCTCGCCGTTTTTCCCGCCTCACGCGGTCTCGTTGAGGCTTTACTCGCTCCAAGACCACTTGAAACAATCGCGGGTAGGCCGTGCGGGCATCAGCGTCCGTGAGTCCGTGAAAATCGATGACGTAGCGCTCCTCTTGGTGCTGCACGAGATCGCGCCCGATGACGTAGGGACGGACGACCGCAGGGAGAGAGCCAATGTCGACGCCGAGCAGTGGGAGCTCGGCCGGTGTCAAACGGAAGCCTTCGCCGAGCAATATGACTCCCTGGTGGGCCATGTCGGCATTGGCTTGGAGAGCTACAGCGCCAGCGGTCGCCGGCCCGACCGAGAGGTCGCTGGCAATGACCCCGGTGCGCGTGCTGAAGGTGATCTGCGGATCGTCCGAGTTGAGCCCTGCTTCGTTCTGAACCGTAAGCAGCGTTCCGGTCCGCTCCTTAGCCTGCTCGGCCACGGTCATGGCGATGCGGACGGCGGCAGCTCCAGCCTCAGCCTTAGTCCAGGGATGATTTGGTGTGGCCATCACCAGGGAAAGAGGCCGCTTTGGTGCCTGGAGATAGCGGTTCAAGACCCGTCTGTTGAAGTTCTGCGTGAGTGAGTTCGTTGTGACTAGACCGAACCGCCGGACTGAACCGGCCGCCACAGCCTCTGCCGCGCGGGCCCACCAATACATCACGAAATCGACGCTCTCAGGCACGCCCTCGTAAGCCCGGCGAAGTGCGGCGGAGTACTCCCCGCCCAGAAACTCCGCCATGCGCTTGTTCCCGATAAATGGCGGATTTCCCACGATGAAGTCTGCTGGCGGCCAAATCGGCATTCGAGCTTTCGGGAACACCTGCACCGCCACGCCGTCCCGCATCTCGAACTGGAACTCGGGATAGCCGTCCCACGTCAGGACCGCGTCCTTCTGCTGGATGTTGCCGAAAGCCTTGAGGATCGGCTCGGCCGGGTGTTCGGAGCGGTTGCGGTAGTGCTGCTGGAGATAGCCGATCCACAGCACCAGCTCGGCGATGGCGGCGGCGCGGACGTTGAGCTCGATGCCGAGGAACTGGTGCGGATCGACCGTCTCGAAGCCGATGCTTTCCATCTCGCCCAGCTCGGCCAGGGCCTCCAGCACCTCGCCCTCCAGCCGCTTCATCAGCTCCAGCGAAACGTAGAGGAAGTTGCCCGTGCCGCAGGCCGGGTCGAGCACGCGGGTGGAGCAGAGCTGGTGGTGGAAGGCGCGGATGGCGGCGACCGCCTCCTTGGGCTCGTTCCGGTTGCGGGCGTCCTCGGCCTTGAGCTGGGCGGCGCGCCAGTCCTCGCGCAGCGGCTCCATCACCGTCACCTCGACGAGCCGCTCAACATAGGAGCGGGGCGTGTAGTGGGCGCCGAGCTTGCGGCGCTCGGCCGGGTCCAGCGCCTGTTCGACCAGGGTCCCGAAGATGGCCGGCTCGACATAGCGCCAGTCGTGACGCGAGGCGGCCAGCAGTTCGCCGATCTCTTCCCGGGTCATCGGGAAGGCGCGGGGGTCATGGAACAGGCCGCCGTTGAACCAGCGCAGATGGGTCCGGAAGTAGGAGAAGAAGCGGTCGGCGTGGTTCGGCGCGTCCATCTTGCGCCACAGGTCCTCAAGCAGGGGCGCGAAGCTGTCAGGGCCGTCGAGGCATTCGGTCAGGAGTTCGGTGAAGCGGCCCTTGGGCAGCAGGTCCACGTCCTCGGCGAACATGGTGAAGATGCAGCGCATCAGGAAATGCGCGACCTCTTCCGGAGGATGGTTGCGCTCCAGCCGGCGCGAGACGGCGGCGAGGCGCTCGGCGATCTGGCGCGTGACGCGGGCGGCCTCGCGCGAGGGGTCCAGCGATTGAGGGTCGGTCCAGATGGCGCGCAGGCGCTCGACGACCTTGTCGTCGCGCAGGTCCTCCAGCCGGATGCGGAAGCCCTTGCGGTCCGGGAAGGGCGAGTAGGCGCGGCCGGAGCCCGAGAAGTCGGCATAGACCTCGAAGACGTACCCCACGTCGCAGACGAGGATGAAGGGCGGTGCGGCGTGGTCGGCCGGAAGGCGGAAGACGTAGTCCTCGGCCTGGCGCCGGGCGTGGCGCATGAGGATGTCCCAACGGCCCTCGGCGGCGGCGGTTGAGGTCTGTTCCTGCTCGTTGAAGAGCCGGGGCTGGTCGTCGCGGATTTCGGCCCGGGACTGCTTGGCCTCCAGTATGAAGCAGCCGCGCTTGTAGAGGTCGATGCGCAGGGTCGAGGACAGGGCCTCGCTCTCGCGGCGCTTCACGCCGCGTTCGAAGACGTAGTCGTTGTGGGCGGTCTGGTGGCTGGCGGGATGAGGGGTCTCGACGCCTATCGCTTGGCAGAGCTCCGTGAGGAACATCTGGTAGTTGGCGCGCTCGGCGCCTCCGCGCGCCACGCTCCATTTGGCGATAAAACTCTCGACGTCCACGCGCGACCCTCCCGCGCTCACTTGGCGTGAAACAGCGCGGACTGGCAAGGATGTCCTGGCGCGCGATCAAGGTGTTGTTCCAACGCAATATCGCCCCTGCAGGGTCCGGCTAAGGATCAGTCTCTGCTCGGGAGCCCCCATGAACATGCCAGCCCTTCTCACCACCGTCGCCGCCCTAGCGATCGCCGGCGTCGCCGTCGCCCAGGAGGCGCCGACCCCGCGCGAAGTGGACATCATCCGCCGCGGCGACGACCTTCCGGCGCCGCTCGCCGCCTCCGGGCCGCGCCATCATGTCGTCAATCTCGAGACCACCGAGGTCATCGGCCAGCTCGAGGACGGGACGTCCTACACCTACTGGACCTACAACGACCGGGTGCCCGGGCCTTTCATCCGCGTCCGGCTCGGCGACACCGTCGAGGTGAACCTCCACAATCCCTCGGTCAGCCGAGAGTCCCACAATGTGGACTTTCATGCGGCGTCGGGACCGGAGGGCGGGGCCGCAGCTACCAACGTCGACCCTGGAGAGTCCGGGAGTTTCACCTTTCGGGCGCTCGCTCCGGGGCTCTACGTCTATCACTGCGCTATGCCGAGGGTCTCCCGGCACCTCTCACACGGCATGTACGGCCTGATCCTGGTCGAGCCCGAAGGCGGCCTGCCGGCGGTGGACCACGAGTTCTACGTGATGCAGGGGGAGATCTACACCGAGGAGGCCATGAGCACCCCCGGCCTGCTCACCGAGAGCATCGAGAACCTGCTGAACGAGCAGCCGACCTATTATGTGATGAACGGGGCCTTCAAGGCCCTGACCGGCGACAACGCGCTCCAGGTCGAGGTCGGGGACACCGCCCGCATCTACTTCGGCGTCGGTGGCCCGAACAAGGCCTCCAGCTTCCACGTGATCGGCGAGATCTTCGACAACGTCTACAATCTCGGCTCGCTGGTCAGCCCGCCGGTCGAGGACGTGCAGACCGTGCTGGTCCCCCCGGGCGGCGCCACGGTGGTGGACCTGACCTTCGAAGTCCCCGGCAGCTACATCATGGTCGACCATGCGCTCAGCCGCGTCGATCGCGGCGCCGCGGGCATCATCGAGGTCACCGGGCCGCAGGACCCGGACGTCTTCCGCGGCGACGCGGCCGCCCACGATCACAGCGCGCACTGAGACCGCCGCGGCACGCGCACCACCTTCCCATCAGGTCAGCCGAACGGCTCTCAGTCTGAGGGCATTGCCGACCACCGAGACGGAGGACAGCGCCATGGCGGCGGCCGCAACGGCGGGTGATAGGAGCCAGCCCGTCAGCGGGAACAGGACTCCGGCCGCCAGGGGGATCCCGGCCGTGTTGTAGGCAAAGGCCAGCACCAGGTTCTGTCGGATGTTGCCCATCACCGCGTGGCTGAGGCGTCGGGCGCGGACGATACCGGTGAGGTCGCCTCTGAGCAGCGTGATGCCCGCGCTTTCGATCGCGACGTCCGTGCCTGTGCCCATGGCGATGCCGACGTCCGCCGCGGCAAGGGCCGGCGCATCGTTTACGCCGTCACCGGCCATTGCCACCACGCGGCCCTCCCGGCGCAACGCTTCGATGACCGCCTGCTTCTGCTCCGGTAGCACATCGGCCTGCACCTCGGAGATGCCGAGCCCCCGAGCGACGGCTTCGGCGGTGGTGCGATTGTCGCCGGTGAGCATGATGACCCGGATGCCTTCGCGCTCGAGCGCTTCGAGCGCAGCAGGGGTGGTGTCCTTGACCCGGTCGGCCACGGCGACCACCCCGCCAGGCTCGCCATCGACGGCGACCAACACGGAAGTAGCTCCCTGCCGCCGATGGGCGTCGGCTCGAGCGGCGAGCTCGGTCGTGTCCACGCCGCGGCTGGCCAGCCAAGCGGTGTTGCCGACCGCCACGCTGCGCCCATTGACCAGGCCGACAACACCCTTTCCCGTCGGCGCGTCGAACTCGTCGGCCGGAAGGATTTGGAGTCCACGGTCCCGGGCGGCGGTGACTACCGCCAAGCCGATCGGATGTTGGCTGGCCAGCTCGACGGAGGCGACCATCGCGAGCAGTTCCTCCTCGTCGAAGCCGGGCGCCGGTGAGATAGCGGTCACGACCGGTCGGCCCTCGGTGAGCGTGCCCGTCTTGTCGACCACCAGGGTGTCCACCTTTTCCAGACGCTCCAGGGCCTCGGCGTTCTTGACCAGCACGCCCGCCCGTGCGCCGCGGCCGACGCCGACCATGATCGACATGGGCGTGGCAAGTC
>CAMPGL010000085.1 GCA_946885435.1 uncultured Brevundimonas sp.
CTTCGTGAAGCTGTCGGACGCCTTCACGACCGGCTCGTCGATCATGCCGCAGAAGCGCAACCCGGACGCCGCCGAGTTGGTGCGCGCCAAGACGGGTCGGATCACCGGCTCTCTGGTCGCCCTGACGACGGTGATGAAGGGCCTGCCGCTCGCCTATTCGAAGGACATGCAGGAGGACAAGCCGCCGGTCTTCGAAGCCTTCGACGCGCTCGAGGTAGCGCTGGCGGCCATGACCGGCATGGTCGCGGACCTGAAGGCCGACCGCGCTCGCATGGCGGCGGCGGCCGGCGCGGGCTTCTCCACGGCCACCGACCTGGCCGACTGGCTGGTGCGTGAGCTGGGCCTGCCGTTCCGCAAGGCGCACCACGTCACAGGCGCGGCGGTGAAGCGAGCGGAGGCGCTGGGGCTCGACCTGGCCGACCTGCCGCTCGAAGAGCTCACGGCGCTGGAGCCCGGCGTCTATGCCGGGATATATGAGGTTCTGACGCCGCAGGCCTCCGCCGCCTCGCGGACGAGCTACGGCGGCACGGCGCCGGATCAGGTGCGCGCCCAGATCGCGCGCTGGAAGGAGCGACTCGGATGAGATTTCGCACGGCCCTGCTGCTCGGCGGCTCCGCGCTCATGCTGGCGGCCTGCGGCCTGCGCGGCGACCTGGAGCGGCCCGCGCCGCTGTGGGGCGATCCGGCCGCGGGCTCGGCCGCCGAAGACGTCAACGAAGAGGCGCCCGAGGACCCGAACGCGCCGGTCCCGATCGATCCGCCGGACGCCCGCTGACGCCTAGATCTTGCTGAGCAGGTCGTCGTCCGAGCCCGGACGGGTGTCCGGCGCGGCGGGCGGCGGCGGCGTGGCCGGCCGCTGATGGTCCTGTTCGACATAGGCGCGCATCACCCGCAGGTCGTCGGCGATGCGGAACACCGCGACATAGAACTCGCAGAACGAGCGCCACAGGAGCGCGGCCACGGCCAGCACCAGAAAGCCCGCCACCATCACCGGGACGGCCAGGAACCACTTCCAGATGTCGGGTTCGCGTAGCGCCACGCCCACGGCGCCGCCGACGATGGAGAAGCCGCCGAGCACCAGCAAGGCCAGGCCGGCCCAGTAGATGAGGTGGATCACCGGCCCCGTCATCAGCCGGTCGAAGGTGATGAAGTTCCAGAACAGCTCGCCCGGCGATACGCGCTTGAAGGCGTCGAGCGACGAAGGTCGGGGTCTTTTTGACGGGGCCATCAACTCGCTCCGGACGGGAACATCCATGGCTATCAGCGCGACCGCCTGGGCGCAACGCGGGGGTTCAGGCCTTGCGCAGTTCCGTCGGCTTGTGAGCGGCGCGCGCGCCGGTCTTGCCGCTTTCGACCAGGTACTCGGGATTGTCCTTCGAGGCGGCCACCTTGTGGCCCTTGATCTTGGTCGGAGAGGTCAGCTTCCTGACCACCTTGCCCTCGGTGGTCCCCTGGCTGTGGTCCCACTTCACCTTGTCGCCGGCCTTGAAGGACTTGTCGGTCATGCGCCGCTCCTGAGTTCGAAGACTCAAAGCGTCATGACGGCGAGCGTTCCCGGCGGCCTTTGCGCCCGGGGCGCGGCCTCGCTATACCGCCCGCCACCTTCCCAATCCGACGACGAAAGAGCGCTTCATGGCCAAGATCAAGGTCGCCAACCCCATCGTGGACATCGACGGCGACGAGATGACCCGGATCATCTGGCAGATGATCAAGGACAAGCTGGTCTTCCCGTACCTGGACCTGGAGCTGGACTATTACGACCTCGGCATGGAGAACCGCGACGCCACCGACGACCAGGTGACGATCGACGCGGCCGAGGCGATCAAGCGGCACGGCGTGGGCGTGAAGTGCGCCACCATCACCCCCGACGAGGCCCGGGTGAAGGAGTTCAACCTCAAGAAGATGTGGAAGTCGCCCAACGGCACAATCCGCAACATCCTGGGCGGCGTCGTCTTCCGCGAACCGATCATCTGCTCGAACGTGCCGCGCTTGGTCCCCGGCTGGACCCAGCCCATCGTCGTCGGCCGTCACGCCTTCGGCGATCAGTACAAGGCCACCGACTTCCTGATGCCGGGCGCCGGGACCCTGTCGATCAAGTTCGTCGGCGACGACGGCCAGGTGATCGAGCACGAGGTGTTCAAGTCGCCGTCGGCCGGCGTCGCCATGGGCATGTACAACCTGGACGACTCGATCACCGAGTTCGCCCGCGCCAGCTTCTCGTTCGGCCTGCAGCGCAACTTCCCGGTCTATCTCTCGACCAAGAACACCATCCTCAAGGCCTATGACGGGCGCTTCAAGGACCTGTTCCAGAAGGTCTTCGACGAGGAGTTCAAGGCCGAGTTCGACAAGCGCGGCCTGACCTACGAGCACCGCCTGATCGACGACATGGTGGCCGCGGCCATCAAGTGGTCCGGCGGCTTTGTCTGGGCCTGCAAGAATTACGACGGCGACGTCCAGTCGGACGTGGTTGCTCAGGGCTTCGGCTCGCTGGGCCTGATGACCTCGGTCCTGATGACGCCGGACGGCAAGGTGCTGGAATCCGAGGCCGCCCACGGCACCGTGACCCGTCACTACCGTCAGCACCAGAAGGGCGAGGCGACCTCGACCAACTCGATCGCCTCGATCTACGCCTGGACTCGCGGCTTCAAGCACCGGGGCAAGCTGGACGGCAATCAGGCCCTGATCGACTTCGCCGAGACGCTTGAGCGCGTCGTCGTCGAGACCGTCGAGGCCGGCTTCATGACCAAGGACCTGGCGCTGCTCGTCGGTGACCAGCAGGGCTGGCTGACCACCGAAGGCTTCATCGACAAGGTCGCCGAGAACCTGAACGCGGCCATGGCGAAGGCCGCCTGATCGCAGCGACTCGCGTGTGCGGCGACCGGCCTTCCGTGCGCCGCAAACTTCAGGCTTAACTGCGTTCGATGAGCAGACGTATCGAACGCAGCGCCGCGGACATCGGCCCGGCCCTCGAGGACATCGAGGCCGGCTCGGCCGACGAGATCGTCCTGACCCGCGACGGGCGGACCGTCGCGCGCCTGGTCCGTCCGGGCCAGGTCGAGGAGGCGCCTATTCAGCCGCGCGCCTACGCCTGGGACCGGCCGAGATCGCGCAGGCGCGACGGCGGCGGCTTCGGCGCGCTGGTGACCAATCTCTTGGCCCTGGTCGTCGTCGGCGCGCTCGCCGCCTTCGTGCTCGCGCCGGGCTGGGCCTTCTTCTCCCTGCGGTCGGCGGCCATCACCGGCGACGTGCCCGGGCTGGCCGATCTGGTCGATTACGGCGCGGTGCGCACCTCGCTGCGGCCTCAGCTCACCGACGACCCGCAGGCCGACCAGCCGGCGCCGTCCTTCATCCAGGACCCCATCGGCGCCATCCGCCGTCGGCTCGGCGAGGCCGCGCCCGCCCCGGATGTCGATGCCTACCTCACGCCTCAGGCGCTCGCCGCCCTGACCTTCGGCGAAGGCCGCTATGCGTCGGAGCGCTCGCGCCCCGGTTCGCTGCCGCCGCAGGACGATCCCTACGGCCGGCCCTGGCCCCGCGTGCTGCACTGGAGTCCGGACCGCGCCCGCTTCGGCGTCCGCGACGAGGGCGGCTCCGAGACGGTCTTCACCTTCCGCCGCGAGGGCCTGTTCACATGGCGCCTCAACCACATCGGCCTGCCTGACGGGAGCGCTCCGCAGGGCGCGGCCGAGGTCTCGGACGAAACGCCCCAGGCAGGCTAGGCGGCTCGGGCGGTTCCGGAAGCAGCGGCAGGCGTGCGGCCGGCCATTTCGCGCACGGCGTCGAGCAGGGCCTGGGCGCTGACGGGCTTGGCGAGGTGGCGGTCGGCGCCGGCGAGGCGGGCGGCCTCCACGTGTTCGGGCAGGGCGTTGGCCGTCAGCATGATCACCGGCGTCGCTGCGCGACCCAGGGCGCCTTCCAGATCGCGGATGGCGCGGGTGGCCGACAGGCCGTCCATCACCGGCATCTGCATGTCCATCAGCACCAGGTCGAAGGGCGTGGCGTCGAAGGCCTCCACGGCCTGGGCGCCGTTCTCGACCATGGTCAGCTCGACCCCCGCGTGGGTGAGGATGAGGTCGATGACCTTGCGGTTGGTCGGGTGGTCGTCGGCGAGCAGAACCTTCAGGGGCCGTTCTTCCTCGACGGTCTGGATCTCGGCCTCGACGGCCTCCGCCGGGGCTTCGGACAGCTTCAGCGGCAGGGTGACTATGAAGGCCGAGCCGCCGCCCACCTCGCTTTCGCAGTCCAGATCGCCGCCCATCATGTCGGCCAGCTGGCGACAGATGGCCAGGCCCAGGCCGGAGCCGCCGAAGCGACGCGTGATCGAGCCGTCCGCCTGCTCGAAGCGGGCGAACAGCCGGTCCCTGCACGCCGCGTCGAAGCCGACCCCGGTGTCCTCGACGGTGAAGCGGAAAACGACCGCCCCGTCGCGGTCGGCGGCCCGCTCGGCCGTCAGCCGGACGAAACCGGCCTGGGTGAACTTGACCGCATTGGAGACGAGGTTGGTCAGAATCTGCTTGAACCGGACCATGTCGCCCGTCACCCAGGTCTGGGCCTCGGGGGCGATGTCGACGAAGAACTGCAGGCCCTTGGCGCGCGCCGGCGCGGCGTAGAGTTGTGCGGCCTCGCGCACCGCCTTGCCGATGTCGAAGGGCGTCTCGGTCAGGGTCATGCGGCCGGACTCCACGCGGGCCAGGTCCAGGATGTCCGACAGCAGCTGCTGCAGGGTCACGCCCGAAGCGGCGATCAGGTCCAGCATCTCGCGCTGGTCCGCGTCCAGCGGGGTATTGGCCAGCACCTCGGCCACGCCGAGGATGCCGTTTAGCGGCGTGCGGATCTCGTGGCTCATGTTGGCCAGAAATTCGCTCTTGGCGCGGTTGGCGGCCTCGGCGGCGTCGCGCGCCCGGATCAGCTCCTGGGCGGCGCGCTTCATGTCGGTGACGTCCACGATGGTCGAGACCGTGCCGCCGAAGGCGCTTCGGCGGTCCTGAATGCGCAGCCAGCGGCCGTCGGCGGTCTCCTGTTCGACCGCATCGCCGCACAGCCGGCGTAGCTCCAGCCGCTCGGCCAGCCATTCCTCCTCGCGGCCCACGGCCTCGGGATAGTCGCCCCGCTCCAGGCCGATGCGCAGGATCTCCGTGAAAGAGATTCCCGCCACCAGCTTGTCGGCGACCTCGGGCACGGTGCGCTTGTACTGGGCGTTCCAAACCACCAGCCGGTCGTCGGCGTCGTAATAGGCCAGGCCGTCCGTCATGGCTTCCAGCGCCTCGCCCATGCGATCGAAGGCTGTGCTGCGGCTCCAGCGGTCCATCAAGCCGATGATCAGAGCCGCGCCGACGATCAGGGTCGAAAGCGCCGCGGTCGCGGCCGCCATGACCGGCTTGGAGAAGAGCAGTTCGGGCGCCGTGGCGTCGGGGGTCGGCAGGATGGTGACCGCCGCCATGGCGGTGAAATGCAGGGCGCAGATGCCGATCGTCAGGATCAGGCCTGCGGCCACGGAACGCATCCAGCCGCCGTACTCGCGGATGATCATCAGGCCGGCGATGGAGATCGTCATGCCCAGCGCCATGGAGACCGCGACCAGGGTCATGTCCCAGCCGATGATCCCCTCGGTGTGGAAGGCCGCCATGCCCGTGAAATGCATGCCGCCGACCGCCAGGCCGAGCAGGGCGCCGGCCAGGGCCGTACCGGCGCGGCTGCGCAGCCGCGCGGCCAGCAGGAACGCCGCCGACAGGCCCGCTACGGCCATGAACAGCGAGATCGTCGTGCCGATGGGCTCGTAACCGGTCTTAAGGCGCGGGTCGAAGCCCAGCATGGCGATGAAATGGGTGGCCCAGACGCTGGCGCCGGCCGCCAGGCCGGTCAGCAGCAGCCAGCCCAACCGATGGTCCGCGGAAAGATCGCGGGCGCGCAGGAACATCCGGACGGCGGCGAAGGCCCCGGCCGCGCAGACGAGGCCGCCCAGCAGCACGAAGCGCCAGTCGTGCTCCATCGTCAGGCAGTTCAGGACTCTGAGCATGGGTTCCCCGACTTCTCGGAGACCCTAGGCGCCTGAAATGAAGAAACGGTTCCGCCGCCTGCGATTTCGCGCGACACCGTCTATAAGCCCGGCGCCAGGGGGACCCCGATGCCGCACAGAGCCGCCTTCGACATGGGAGCCGACCGCACGGCGGCCTTCGCCCTGGCGGGCGCCGGCGGGCTGTGCGTGTTCGCCGGTCTCAGTGGCGAGGCGTGGGCGGACTGGGCCGCGGCGCTCACCACAGGCGTCGCCGCTCTTGTCCTGTGGTTGCGGCGCGACCGCTATGTCGCGCCGGCCGACACCGCCGCGCCGCCGCCCGCGGGCGAAGGTGAACTTCTGTTTCGCGCCACGCTAGAGCGCCTCCCGGACCCGGTGTTGATCGTCGATGGCGGCGACCCCGAGGATTTCTCCACCCGGCGCATTCGCTTCGCCAACGAACAGGCCCGCAGCCACCTGCGTGGCGCTGGCGAGGACGTCGCCCTGGTGTCCGCGCTGCGCGATCCCGACGCCCTGGAGGCGATCGACGAGGCCCTGTTTGGGGGGATTGCGCGCGAAGTCGGCTATTCCGCCGGCGGCGCCCAGGAGCGGGTCTGGCGGCTGTCGGTGGCGCCGCTGCCTACGGCCCAGGACGCCTCGCCCCGCGTGCTGGTCCGCTTCCGCGACGACACGGACGCCGCGCGCATGGAGCGCATGCGCGCCGACTTCCTGGCCAACGCCAGCCACGAGCTGAAGACGCCGCTGGCCTCCTTGGCCGGCTTCATCGAGACGCTGAGAGGCCACGCCCGGCATGACGACCGGGCGCGCGACAAGTTTCTCGAGATCATGACCGCCCAGACGGCGCGCATGAGCCGGCTGATCGCCGACCTGCTGTCGCTCAGCCGCATCGAACTGAACGAGCACATTCCGCCGTCCGGGCGAGTCGACGTAGCCCTGGCCGCCACCGACGTGGTCGACGCCCTGGCGCCCGTCGTGCAGGCGCGCGGCTCCAGAATCGAGGTCCAGGCGCCGCCAGCCGGCGCGGCGGTCGTCGCCGGAGAGCGCGACCAGATCTTCCAGGTCATCCAGAATCTTGTGGAGAACGCGGTCCGCTATTCGCCCGACGGTTCGGTGGTGCGGCTTCGGGTCGAGGCGGATGTCGACCTGGCTGGAGCCCAGACCATCCAGCGCCCGGGCGCGCCGCGTCTGGCCCTGCTGACCCCCGACCGCGACGAGGCCGCCCGCTACGTGCGCATCGTCGTCGACGATCCCGGCAAGGGGCTGGCGCGCCAGCACCTGCCCCGGCTCACCGAGCGGTTCTTCCGGGTGGAGGGTCAGAAGAGCGGCGGAGAGGCGGGCACCGGCCTGGGGCTGTCCATCGTCAAGCACATCGTCAACCGTCACCGCGGCGGCCTGATCGTCGAGAGCGTGGAAGGCGAGGGGACCAGCTTCATCGTCTATCTTCCGATGAGCCCCACCAAGGCGGGAAGCCGCCGCCGCAACAAAAGCGTCACGGAAATGTCGTGAGGAACGAACCGTGCGCGGGCAGTAGTCCGGCGCACGCCTGACCTTCGAGTTCGGCGGGCGCGCGCTTGCGGTCCCGGACCTTGATGATCCCTGTCGTTCTTCTGGCCCTGTTCGCCTTTTCGGTCGGCGTCTACGCCTTCGCGCGTCGCCGCGCCGTGGCCATGGCTGCTGCCGACGGCCCCCGGCCGCACTCCCGGCCGCGCCACCATGCCGCCTACGCCGCCATCTGGACGGCGGTCCCGGCGCTTGTCCTGCTGATCGCGCTGGCGATCGGCGGACCCCGCATCACCACGGCCATCACCTGGAACGACCTGCCCGCGGGCGCCGACCTGCTGCAGGAGCCGATGCGCTCACAGTTCCAGATCGACGCCACCATCATCGCGCACGGCGGCCAGCCCTCGGCGGTGACCTATCCGCCCGCCGCGGCCGGCGAACTCCAGTCCCACGCCGAACGGATCCGCGGCCTGGATGGAATGCTGCGGCTCGGCGGGATCGTCGCGGCGCTCGCGGCCGCCTTCATCGGGGCGGGTTTCGCCTTCTTCCGTATGCGGAGGGACTTCCGCGCGCGCAATGCGGTCGAGGGTTGGGTCGCCGCCCTGCTGGTGGTCTGCTCGGCGGTGGCGGTCCTGACGACGCTCGGCATCGTGCTTTCGCTCGTCTGGGAATCGCTGCGCTTTTTCCAGGCCGTCTCGCCGCTGGAGTTCCTGACCGGCACCCACTGGAGCCCCCAGATCGCCATCCGCAGCGATCAGGTCGGCTCGACCGGCGGTTTCGGAGCCCTGCCGCTGTTCGCCGGCACCTTCCTGATCATGCTGATCGCCATGATCGTTGCCGCGCCGATCGGCCTGATGGCGGCCATCTATCTCGCCGAATACGCCGGCAAGCTGCAGCGCGCCTGGATCAAGCCTGTGCTCGAAGTGCTCGCCGGCATCCCGACGGTGGTCTACGGCTTCTTCGCCGCCCTGACCGTCGGCCCCGCCTTCCGGGGCTTCTTCAACGGCCTGGGCGCCCAGCTCGCCGGGGGGCCGTTCAACGACCTTGGCCTGTATCTGATGAGCGTCCAGAATCAGATGGCGCTGGTCGCGGGGGTGGTGATGGGCGTCATGCTCATCCCGTTCGTGTCGTCACTGTCAGACGACATCATCAACGCCGTGCCCCAGTCGCTGCGCGACGGCAGCTACGCCATGGGCGCGACGAAGTCCGAGACGGTCACCAAGGTGGTGCTGCCCGCCGCGCTTCCCGGCGTGGCCGGGGCCATGCTGCTGGCCGTCAGCCGCGCCATCGGCGAGACCATGATCGTGACCATGGCGGCGGG
>CAMPGL010000086.1 GCA_946885435.1 uncultured Brevundimonas sp.
GGCGCGCGAGGAGCCCGCCATCGACTACTTCCCGTCCTATGAGATCATCACGGCGCCGCCTTTCCGGGCTTCGCACTTTCAGCCGAACATGCGCGAGGTGGCCCCGGCCGGCGTGGAGTTCGTGATGAGCCGCTTTCTGGGGGAGGCCGTCCAGCCGCCACCGCCTGGGGCCGATGGAGCGACGGACGCCGACGCCGAGCCCGATTGCGATGATCGTCTGCTGGACCGATATGCCGAGGCCTGAAGTCCTCATTCTGGGAAACTCGCACGCCGCCGCCCTCGTCGAGGGCGCGGCCCGACTGGGCGTGAACGTCGCCGGCGGCATGATCGCGCGGGGACGGGAGCTGAACCGGGACTTCGCCGACTTCGACGGCGCGGATTTCACCTTTCGCGACGCGGAGGCCGACGCGCGCTATCGCAGGTTCCTCGCCGCGGCCGGCGCACCGCGGGCCGCCGAGATCAGCTGCCCGGTCGTCTGCAACTTCGGCACGAACCTGCCCTATCTGTCCCGCCGCCCGCACTGGGAAGGCGTGCGCTTCATCAGCCAGTCGGCGCTCGAAGCGCTGCATGCGCACCTTAACGAAGGCGCCCTGGACTTCGTGCGCCAGCTGACGGGCTTGGGCCTCAAGGTCTATCTGCCGATCGGCCCGCGCCGCTGCGCGGCGGCGGGCGCGCGTTCCCTCTTTCTTCGATTGGAGCCGATCCTGGCCGCCCAGGCCGCCCAGGCTGGCGCCGAAGTCGTGGATATCTCTGAGCTGACGGCGGATGAGCAGGACCTCCTGCCGGACTACCGACAACCGGATGACGAGGCGCACGGCAACGGTCTGTTCGGGGAGCTCATGCTTCAGGCCATCCTCGCCAGGTCGACGCCTGATGCGGGATCGGCGTCGCCCCGAACGTCATAGGTCCGCCCCCCTTCGGCGTCGTCTGGACCCGGATCTGGCCGAGCCCCTGACGGGCGTCCCATCGCCGCACTCGGGTTGCCCCGTCGCGATCGCCCCCCTAGGCTCCCCGCACTGATCGCGAGGCAGGCGGATACGTCCCCTGCCTCGTTTCATTTCGAGTGAGAGGTAATCCATGCGTTCGACCATCGCCGCCGCCGTCGCCGCCGCCGCCCTGTTCGGGGCCGGCTCCGCCCTGGCCCAGAGCCCGTCCTTCACCGACCAGGAGCTCTCCGCCTACGCCGAGGCCCTGGAGGTGATCATGCCGATCGCCCAGGCCGCGGGCGGCGCCCCCAGCGCCGAGCAGCAGGCCCAGATGGCCCAGGCCGTCACCGACGCCGGCCTGACGCCCGAGCGCTTCAACGCCATCGCCACCGCCGGCCAGTCCGACGCCGTGGTCCGCGCCCGCATCGACCTGGCCGCGGCCGGCGAGCCCACCCCCGGCGGCGTCTCGGCCGCGACCAGCGACGCCGAGATCGACCAGTTCGCCCGGGCCATGGTCGCCGTCCGCGCCGCCTCGGGCGGCTCCTCCGCCCCCACCCCGGAGCAGCAGGCCGCCATGGGCGAAGCCGCGACCTCGACCGGCCTGACCGTCGAGCGCTTCAACGCCATCGGCGCCGCCATCGCCGCCGAAGAGCACCTGCGCGCCCGCATCGCGCTGGCCGAGGCCGAACTGGCCGGCTAAGCCGCGTCCGTCTGGACCTCCCGCTTCGATCTGGGTTAGCGTTCCCTCAGGGAAAGCGGGAGGTTCCAATGGCTTGGCTTCGGTTCGGCGCGCTCGCCTGCGCGCTGGTGCTCGGCCTGATCGCCCTGCCCGGGCGGGCCCAGGCCGACTGGCTCCGCGCCGAAAGCCCGCGCTTCGTCGTCTATTCCGACGGCGACCAGCGCACCCTGCGCGCCTACGTCCAGCAGCTCGAGACCTTCGACTCCATGTTGCGCGCCCGCCACGGCCTGGACCCCGCCGGCGTGCCCGCGCGCAAGCTGCCGATCTACCTCGTCTGGGGTGAGGAGGGCCTGCGCAGCATCCGTCCCGATCTCGGGGAGAACACCGCCGGCGTCTATGTCCGGTCGAACTCCGACATCTTCGCCGTCGCCATCCGCGACCGCGAGGACGACGACACCCTGATGCACGAATACGTGCACCACTTCATGCTGGCGAACTTCCCCTCCGGCTATCCCGGCTGGCTCGTGGAGGGCTACGCCGAGTACTACATGACGACGGACATCAGTCCGCGCCGCATCTACGTCGGCCGCCATGCGCCGGGACGCACCGACACCCTCAACTACTTCCGCCGCT
This sequence comes from uncultured Brevundimonas sp., assembly GCA_946885435.1. The sequence continues at coordinate 2,239 of CAMPGL010000086.1, forward strand.
GGCTGCCGTGGGACCAGGTGCTGTCCCAAGGTCCGAGCGCCTGGGAGGATCCCGAGGCCCGCTCCCTCTATTACGCCCAGGCGTGGCTGCTCACCCACTACATGCTGAGCGACCCGAACCGCATGGCCCAGCTGCGCAACTACGTCCGCCGGCTGAACCAGGGCGCGACCTCGCCGGAGGCCTTCACCGAGACCACCGGCCTGTCGATGGATCAGGTCGAGGCGACCCTGCGCGCCTACATGCGCGGCGGCATGCCCTACATGGAACTCTCGCCGGACGAGGCCCCGCCCGCGACCGTCACCATCACCCAGCTGCCCGCCTCGGCCGACGACCTGCTGCTCGACGCCCAGCATCTCCGCAGCTGGGTGGCCGAGGGGCGCGGCCCGGCCTTGCTGGCCCGGGTGCGCGAGCGCGCCGCCGGCCATCCGGCCGATCCCTTCGCCCAACTGGTGCTGGCGCGCGGGGAGCTGATGCTGGGCGACGCGGCCGTCGCCGACGCCATCCTCGACCGGGTGCTCGAGGCCGATCCCGCCAATGTCGAGGCCCTCCAGCTGAAGGCCGAACTCCTCATGAACCAGGGCGAGGCCAACCCGGATCAGCGCGCCTCCCTGTTTGGCCGCGCGCGCGCCTTCTTGGCTCGGGCCTACGAGGCCGATCCCACCAGCTTCCAGACCCTGTATGCCCTGGCGCGCAGCCGCACCATCGCGCCCGACTACCCGACCGAGAACGACCTGGAGACCTGGCTCGCCGCCAATGAGCTCGCGCCCCAGCTGGAAAGCATCCGGCTGGAGGGCGCCTATGCCCTGATCCAGGCGGGTGAGTTCGGCCACGCCCTGAGCCTGCTCTCGCCGCTCGTGAACGACCCCCACTCGCCCGAGGCCTCGGCCGCGGCCCGCTCGCTGATCGGCCAGATCCAGGCGCGCATCTCCTCGGGCCGTCCGGTGGGCGGCCGCGCGCCGGCCGGGGGCGGCTCGCCCCCGCCGTTCGGCGGCGCCGGCTCCATCAACGTCTCCCAGGTGGCCTTCTGCGCCGGCCTCGCCATGGCCTGGCGCGCCGCCGACCCGAACACCGAGACGGTCCGCGCGGCCGAGGTCTGGACCCAGATGTTCAACCAGCTGGTCCCCACCTATCCCTCGCCCCAGGCCGCCGCCGACGCCCTGGCCCAGAGCGCCGAGGACGCCGCCCTGGACGACCCCATGTGGCCGCCCTGCCGCCTGGTCGAGGAGGACGGCCGGACGCGGATCATCGATCCCCGCGACGGGGACGGTTAGACGCCCGCCCGGCAATAGGCGCTCGACCCCCCGCTCTCGCGCAGCATCCCGACGTAATAGGCGGCGAAGCCCGCCGCCTGGCCGCGGTTGAACTCGGTCTCCTGCAGGTCGCTGACCGCCGCCGCCCAGTCGCCGGCGCAGGTCTCCGCCTCCGTTGTCCCGCGCGCGCAGTCGATGAAGGCGCCCAGCGCAGTGCGATAGCGCTCCACCTCCGCCCGCCCCATGACCGGCCCGTGGCCCGGCACGACCAGGCGGAACGGCTCGGCCAGCACCTCGTCCAGGGCCGCCAGCCAGCCGTCCGGGCACGCCGTGTCCAGGAACGGCGCCGGCAGGGTGATCAGGTCGCCCACCGCCGCCACGCCCGAGGCCGGATCGAACAGCCAGACGTCGGCCTCGGTCGCCGCATACTCGGCGATCCGCACCTGCAACCGCCCGTCGCCCGCCGGCAGCGAGCCGTTCGCCTCCAGGGCCCGGTCGGGGATCAGCTCCTCGGCGCGTTCGATCACGGCGATGTCGCCGCGCACGTCCTCGGCCAGGGCCGGCGGCGCCTGGCCACTGTCGAGAAACGCCTGCCCGCGCGCCACCGACGGCCGCATGAAGCCCTCGATCACGCCCTCGATCGCCCGGCTGGCGAACACCGGCGCGTCGGGCCACCGCTCGGCCAGCGCCAGGTTGCCGGTCACATGGTCCAGGTGCCAGTGGCTGTTCACGATGGCCGCGACTGGCCGCCCGTCCGCCGCGACCCGCGCCTCGATCGCCTCGCGATGCCAGGCGTGCCGCCCCGTATCGAACACGACCAACTCGGCGCCCGAGCCGAACACCACCGTGTTCCCGTCCGGCTCCCGGTCCTCGGTCACACCCCCGGGGATCAGCCACACCTCCGGCGCGATCTCCCGAGCCTCCGGCGGCGCCGGCCGGGGCGGCGTCTCCTGGGCGATCAGCGTCAGGCTGAACAGGGCGGTCAGCATGCGGGGTCCCTCCAACTGCCGCGGAGGATGGCGCGAAAGCGCAGGCGGCGCAGCTTAACGATTGGAGAGACGCGATCCGGCGAACCGGTCGGTCGTGGCGCCCCGGCTCAGAGCACGGCAAGCGCCCGGTTGTCGAAGGAGCCGGGAGCCGTCCGGGCGATGTCGATCTTGCGTTCGATCGACTCCAGGATCGGCGTGGAGAACCTCACGCCCGCCAGCTTCGAGCAGCTATGCAGGTTGCCGGGCGAGAAGACATTCACCTCCAGGATCTTGTCACCGACGATGTCGATCCCGACCAGGAACATGCCGTCCTGGATCAGCTTGGGCCGGATCAGTTCGGCCAACTCCAGCTCCGTGTCGCCGATCTCTGCGGCGACGATTGAGCCGCCGGCGTGGACATTGGAGCGGATGTCGTCCTGCGCGCTGACCCGCCGCAACGCGGCGTACTTCTGGCCGATCTTCAGCGGCCGGCCGTTGAGCATGAACAGCCGGATGTCGCCCTTCGACGCGGCCGGCAGGTAGGCCTGGGCGATGACGTAGCCGTCGCGGCTGATCGCCTCGATCATCTGGTTGATGTTCGACTTGCTCTTCGGGTCGACCATGAACACGCCCTGCCCTCCCGATCCCTGCAAGGGCTTGAGGATGACCCGGCCGCCGTGGTCGTCGGCGAAGGCCTTGATGTCCCGGGCGTGCTTGGTGATCAGGGTCTCCGCCCGGACCGCCTCGGGGAAGGATTGGAAATAGAGCTTGTTGACCGCCATCGACAGGCCGGTCGGGTCGTTCAGCACCAGCACGCCGCGCTTGGCCGCCTCCTGGCCGAACAGGATGCCGATGTGCTCGGCCCAGGGCCGCTCCTGGGCGTCGTTGGACGGGTCGTTGCGCAACATCAGGACGTCGATCTCGCTGACGTCGATCGTGCGCTTCTCGCTGTCCTTCTGGGTCGCCTCGAAGAAGTCCTTGAAGGTCCGGTACTTCCGCCGCGGAGGAAACAGGCCGTGGACGCGCATGGTGTTGTCCGGCGCGATCACGAAATCCCCCGGCGTCAGGTAGAGCACCGTGTGGCCTCGCCGAACGCACTCATTGGCCAGGATCGTGGTCGTGTAGTGCGGATGCTCCGCGTCCATGGCGTTGACGAAAAAGGCGACGATCATGCGGGGGTCCTTTGGGAAACGAGGTCCGTGAGAGTCAGTCCGGCCGAGGCGCGGTCGAGGCGGGCCCGGCCTTCGGGCCGGGACAGGATTTCAGGTCGGCTTGGTGGGGGGCTCAGAAAGCCGCGCTCCGTCAGTTCGTCCACGACCGGGAGATGGCCCTCGGCGATCTTGCCCACCCAGAACGGCTCCAGGCTTCCGCCGTCGGCCAGATGGTCCAGCACGGCGATCAGCCCCTTCAGGTAGATCGCGTCCTTGGCCAGGCCGCCGGACCGATGCACGCGCATCGCGGCGTGGAAGGCCGTTCGCCGGGACAGTCCGACCTCGCCGGCCAGCAGCCGGAAGGTCTCGCGGAAGTCCGCCCCGTCCAGCATCGCGCGCACCGCAAGCACGCGCCCGACCAGCAGGCGCAGCCGGTCGATCGTGAGCGCCCCGCTCAGATATTCGGCGAAGACCCCCAGGCCCTCCTGCACGCCTTCGTAGCCGGCCAGACCGGTCTTGAAGATCTGCAGTCCCTGCGCCTGGCCCGCGAAATAGGTGAAAAGGTGCACGCTCACCTCGTGCGACAGCAGGGCGTCGACGCGTGCGGGGCGCACCCGCGCCTGGCTTGAGATCAGCAACTTCGGGCCCGACACCATCAGACCCGACACGTCGTCACGCACCTCCACGGTCGGGTCGAAATCCGGCCAACCTCGCCTGTAGCCGGCGATCAGCGCCAGCGCCGCGGCCTGCAGCCCATCGCTGTCGACCACGTTCTCCGCGACCTCGTCGTGATCGGTTGGCGAATGCGGCTGATCCGAAAGATGGGAGAGCAGCCCGCGAGCGGCGGCCGCCAGCCGGTCGTCGACCGAGCCGTAGAGCATGACCGAGCCCGCCCGGAATGGTTCGGCGCCGCGCGTCTGCAGCAGGGTCAGCTGCAGGTCGAGCTCCTGCCGCTTCTCCTCGAACAGCCGTTCCAGCACGGGGTCCTCCACGCCCTTGATCCGGATGGAGAACAGTCGGCGCTTGAGATCCACGGGGTCGACCGTCAGCGGCCGATAATGAAACTGCGGCGCGCGCGTATCGTCTTTCTTGAACGCCGCCCAGGCGGCCGCGGCGTTGATCGGGGTGACACTCAGCAGGAAGTCGAACGCCGAGGCGATCCCCGCCAGCTTGCGGTCGACCGTCCGGGCCGCCTGGATGAAGCTCGACCGGCCCAGCGCGCGATAGTGGCGCGGCGTGTCCAGGCTCGACGCCTGCACAACCCCGCACAGGGCGTGCAGCAGGGCGTCCAGAACCCCAACCTCCAGTTCGTGCAGCACGCCGGGATAGAGCTCTCGCGCGCCCGGCGCGAAATAGGCCCGCGGCACGCCCAGCGACACGCGGGGCGCGTCGTGCTCTGTCGCCAACAGTCCTGGATCGTCGCAAACGCGGCCGATCTCCGGCGTCCGCCGTTCGAGCGCGCAACGCCCGAGCGCCTCCGCCAGTCGGTCCGCCACCCCGCGCGCCAGCTCGTCGTCGCTGGAGTCGATCTCGAAACGGTAGGGCGGCGGCTCGGGCGAGTCCGCCTTGCGCGGGGCCGACAGGTTCAGGTCGTGAAGCTCCACCACGACAAAGGCGCCCAGCCGGTCCGTGAGCCGTCGCCCGAGGCGGCGCAGCAGCTCGCGTCCGAACGCATCGGCCTCGGCGCCCGCCGGCCACGCTGCGTAGACCGGGCTGGCCAGCGCCACCCCCCGCGCCGCGCTCGCCGCCTTCGGGGCCCGGTCCCGGTGGATCACGACGAACGGCAATTCGCGGTCGATGTGGAGCCGGCCGCCGTACGGCAGCTTCAGCCGCACGGCCTTTTGGCCGCCCAGCCGGTCGTCCAGCTTTTCGAAGAAGGCGGTTTCGGCCGGCGCCGCTTCCAGGCGAGGTTTCGCCACCACGCTCACAGCCGCGCCTCGATGACGCGCACGACCTCCGCGACCAGGCCGCGCATGGCCCCCAGCGCCCGGGAATCCGGCTCGCCCGTCCACTCGTCCATGAAGACCTTCTTGAACTCGAAGGCGATGGCGCATCCCTGTTCCGGCCACGCCTGATGGACGATCCGGGTCAGCTCTCCCTTGCCCTGGAAGGCGACGTTCTCGCGCACGTCCAGGCGTCGTCCCGCGAAGTCGAAAGCCGCGATCGTCTCCATCACCGGCTCGAGCAGCCAGGCCCAGCGCTCGCGCGGCATGGAGAAGGTGCCGATGTTGATGTCCGGCGCCTCGGCGGGCGGTGTCGGCGGCGCGTCCGGTCCGTCGCGTCGATGGTTGTAGCTATGCAGGTCCAGGACCACGAACCGCCGATGGTCCTCGGCCATCTGGTCGAGCACCTGCCGCGTCTGGGCGTAGAAGCGCCGGTGGTAGGCGAGCGACGCCGCGATCTCCGCGTCCGACAGCGGGGAGCGCCAGACCTCCAGGCCCCAGCTCTGCTCCGGGGTGACGTAGACAGCCTCGGCCTCGCCTCGGTTGAGATCGACCTCGAAGCGGGACCGGTGCGCGATCAGGTGGTTGGCGTGGGCCGCCGCCGCCTGACCGGTGAAGGGGTCCTCTTCCCGCAGCCGATCCGCCTCGCCCAGGGCGAACCGGTCGAGCAGCTCGGGCCGTACGGCGTGACCGTCGTGTATCGCTGTCGCCAGGACGGGGCTCTGGCTTCGAGCGAGGGTCCACATCGGAGCCGGCGGAAGGCGTGAGTTGGGTCCAGCCATCCCTTCACAACGCCAGGTCGATGGCCAAGGTTCATCGGCCGTCCCGTGACATTGTCCGCCCGCCGCGCTAAGCGCGCCGCCGCATGTCCAAGCTTTCCCTGACCGAAGAAGCCCTGCGCCGCAGGACCTTCGCCATCATCGCCCACCCCGACGCGGGCAAGACGACCCTGACCGAGCACATCCTGCTCGCGGGCGGGGCCATCCGCGCGGCCGGGGCCGTGCGGGCGCGCGGCGAGAACCGGCGCACCCGGTCGGACTGGATGAAGATCGAAAAGGAGCGCGGCATCTCCGTCTCCGCCTCGGTCATGACGTTCGAGCACGACGGCAAGATGTTCAACCTGCTGGACACCCCGGGCCACGAGGACTTCTCCGAGGACACCTACCGCACCCTCACCGCCGCCGACTGCGCCATCATGGTGCTGGACGCCGCCAAGGGCATCGAGCC
>CAMPGL010000087.1 GCA_946885435.1 uncultured Brevundimonas sp.
GCACCGAAATGGCTGCCGATCAGGGACTGGGCGTCGGCGGCGTTGCACTGCCAGGGTCCACCCGGAGCCGGTGCGGGAGTCACCGGCGCACAGGCAGCCGTCAGGAACATTCCCGTTAGAATCAGCGCAGTTCTCATCCGCAGTTCACCTGTTGCACGATGCCGGTCCGCTCGTCGTAGAGAATGTTCAGACGGCGGGGGTTGTAGTCCATGGTCACCGGGCAGCTGGTGCAGGTCACCCGCCAGGTCGCGCCCGGGGGCTCCCGGGGGATCTCGGAGCGGTGGCGCCCGATCAGATAGCGGTGCTCATGCGCCCGGCACATGTCCTCGCCCGGCGGCGGGGGGCCGGGAGGTCCGGGATGATGGGGCGGCGGGTAAGGCGCGCAGGCGCTGAGCGCCAGGGCCGCCAGCAACAGGGATGTTCGCATCGGTCGTCCTTTCGGTCAGCCGCAATAAACCCGCTCGACCCGGCCGGAATCCCGATCGTAGAGGATGTTCAGCCTGCTCGGCGAATAGTCCTCGGTCAGCGGGCAGGTCGTGCACGCCACCCGGCGGCTCGTCACATCCACCGGAACGGGAATCTCCGTCCTCGGTTGCCCGATCAGGTGCTGCAGCGCCTCTGCGCCGCACTGGTCGCGCGGGACCGGACGGGCGTCATAGGCGGGAATCGGCGGCGGCGACACCGGCGGCGGCGACACGGACGGCGCGCCCGCACCGGAGCCACAGGCGGCCAGCATCAGGACCGCGGTCAGGCTCCACAGAGATCTCACGCCGCCTTGCTCCATCGTCCGTCCTCGTCCTGCTTCCAGTAGGAGCACACGGCTCCTGTGGCCTTGACCTGGCTCCAACGCTTCCGCGCCTCGGCGACCGCCTCGTCGTCGCGGCCGTCGAAGAGCAGAATGCAACGCTCGAACGCGTCGGTCGGTCCCAGTTCAGCGCCATCGACGATGAACAGAACCTGAGCCGTATTGGCGTTTGCCGCTTCCGAGGTGAGCAGCACGGGCTGGCGCTCGGCGTCTGGCCGGTCCGCCCGCCCGTGGGGCAGGAAGCTCTCGGCCCGCCAGGTCCAGAGGCGCTCGTCCAGGGTCGACAGGCGCTCGGGATCGCGGACGCGCACGAGCGCCCGCCAGCCACGGGCCAGGGTCTTTTCCAGGAGTTCCGGCAGGACCTGGTCCAGGCTCGACCGCTCCAGGTGGTAGAACCAGACCTCGGCGCCCATCGGCGGATCAGCCCTCGTAGCGGTCCGCGACCATCTGGTTCAGCAGGCGCACGCCATAGCCGGTGGCGCCGTCCGGCACCGTGCCGACCTTGGAATCCTTCTTCCAGGCGGTCGGGGCGATGTCGATGTGGGCCCAGGGCGTGTTGTTCACGAAGCGCTGCAGGAAGAGCGCCGCGGTGATGGAGCCCGCGGTGCGACCCGACGAGTTCTTCACGTCGGCGGCGGCGCTGTCGATCATGCGGTCGTATTCCTCGGGCAGAGGCATGCGCCAGGTCTTCTCGCCGGTCGGCTTGGACGCGGAAACGATCGCGTCGGCCAGGTCGTCGTTGTTCGAGAAGACGCCTGCGTAGTCGAGACCGAGCGAGATGATCATGGCCCCGGTCAGGGTGGCCAGGTCGACCATGAACTTCGGCTTGAAGCGCTCCTGGGTGTACCAGAGGGCGTCGGCCAGAACGAGGCGGCCTTCGGCGTCGGTGTTGATCACCTCGACCGACTGGCCGGACATGGAGACGACGATGTCGCCAGGCCGCTGGGCCGCGCCGTCGGGCATGTTCTCGACCAGGCCCAGCACGCCGACGGCGTTGACCTTGGCCTTGCGGCCCGCGAGCGCGTGCATGAGGCCGGCCACGGCGGCGGCGCCGCCCATGTCCCACTTCATCTCCTCCATGCCCTCGGCGGGCTTGATGGAGATGCCGCCGGTGTCGAAGCAGACGCCCTTGCCGACGAAGGCGATCGGCTGGGCGTCCTTGGCCCCGCCGTTCCAGCGCATGACGACCAGCTGGCTCTCGCGGACGCTGCCCTGGCCGACGCCGAGCAGGGTGCGCATGCCGAGCTTCTCCATCTCCTTCTCGCCGAGGACCTCGATCTCGAGGCCCAGCGACTTCAGGCCCTTGCAGCGCTCGGCGAAGGATTCGGGATAGAGGACGTTGGCGGGTTCGGAGACGAGGTCGCGCGCGAAATAGACGGCGTCAGCGACGGCGTTCCAGCTCTCGAAGGCCTTTTCGGCGGCCGCCGGATCGCCGGCCACGACGCGAATGGTCGTGATCGACGGGACCTTCTCGGGCTTCTGCTTGGTCAGGTACTTGTCGAAACGATAGGCGGCCAGGTGGGCGCCGAAGGCGGCGCGGGCGGCCTGTTCGGCGTCGAGGTGGCTCAGTTCCAGAGCCAGGGTGGTCGCGCCCGACAGCTTGGCGGCGTTGTAGGCGGCGGCCGCGGCGGCCTCGACGTTGAGATCGCGGAAGTCGGCCTCGGCGCCGGCCCCAATGACCCAGGTCTGGGCGCCGGGCGCGCCGCCGACCAGGGCGGACTGGCCGGCCTTGCCATTGAAACGCCCCTGCCCCGCCGCGCGGGCTACCGCGCCGCCCAGGCGCGAATCAGCCTCGCGGGCGCCGGACGTCAGGACCGAACCGTCGTGGACGAACAGGGCGATGGCGTCGGCGTCGCCTGCGGAGGCGGCGAACTGGATATTCATTGGCTTACTCCTGAGCGGCTCTTGTCGGCCGGCTTCGTTCAGCTAGCGTGACGCCGGACGTGGCGTTCGCTTACGGGCGTGATACATGCCCCGCGCGGCCTTCGCCCGCAACGCCTGCATGAGAATCATCGACCGCTACCTCTTCCGTCAGTTGGCCGTCCCCGTCGTCATCGCGGTGGGCGCGCTGACGCTCGTCGCGCTGTTGGGCCAGAGCCTGGGGCAGCTGGACCTGATCGTGGAGCGCGGCCAGGACGCCTGGACGGTGGCCAAGGTGACGGTGCTGGCCCTGCCGCAGGTGGTCACCCTGATCCTGCCCATCGGCGTGCTCGTCGGGGCGTTGCTGGCGCTCAACCGCCTGCATTCCGAGCAGGAGATCGTGGTCTGCTACGCCGGCGGCATGAGCCGCTGGCGGGTGATCGACCCGGCCATCCGCCTGTCGGTGCTGGTCGCCCTGCTGGCCCTGATCTCCAACCTCTTCATCCAGCCGGCCGGGATGCGCGAGATGCGCGAGGAGCTGCACTCGGTGCGCGCCGACCTCGCCGCCATCCTGGTGCGCGAAGGCGAGTTCGTTCAGGGGGCGCCGAACCTGACCATCTACGCCCAGCGGGTGGACCAAAACGGGATCATGCGGAACCTGTTCATCCACATCGAGCGGGCCGATGGCGCGACCCTGTATGACGCCGCGACCGGACGGATCACCAGCCTGGACGGACGGCCGGCGATGATCCTGAACGAAGGATCCAGTTCCGAATTTTCGGGCGCCGGGGTCCTGAACTTCCTGTCGTTCGACGAATATGTCTTCGACCTCACGCCCTATGCGGTCGAGCCGGACCCCCTGCATTACAAGGAGTCCGACCGCTGGCTTACCGAGCTGTTCTTCCCTGATCCGAACAACGAGTGGGAGATGGGCAACCGCGAGAAGCTCTACGCCGAGGGCCATGCGAGGCTGGCGTCGCCGCTGTACGTCATCGGCTTCATGGCCATGGCGCTGGCGGCGGTGCTCGGCGGGCCGTTCAGCCGGACGGGCTATGGGCGCCGCATCGCGGCCTTCTCGGCGGCGGCGATCACCGTGCGCCTGCTAGGCTTCGCGGTCCTGTCGGCCGCGGGAAGCAGCGCCTGGATCAACGTGGTCCAGTACCTCCTTCCGCTCGGACTGGTCTGGTTCGGGTTCCGCGTTCTCTTCCGCCAAAGGGTCGACCGCTACGTCGCGCTCGGCGCAGGCCCGCAGCGTTTCGTGGGAGCGTCGGCATGAGACGGCGCCGGTCCCGCCTTCCCGGGTTCCTGAACGAGTGGCAGGGCCGGCTCAGCCGTCTGGAGCTGTACGTCCTGCGGCGGACGCTGCGCGCCATCGCCGGCGCCCTGGCGGTCATGGCGGCGGTCATCATGCTGATCGACTTCGTCGAGATCTCGCGGGACCTCGGCTCGCGCGTCGATGTCTCGGCGGCGCAGCTCATCGGCCTGATGCTGATGAAGTCGCCCAACGTGATCCTGCAGCTCCTGCCCTTCATCTTCCTGTTCGGGGTCCTGGCCGCCTTCGTGAGCCTGAACCGACGCAGCGAACTGATCGCGATGCGGGCGGCCGGCGTGTCGGCCTGGCGGTTCATTTTCCCGGCGGCCGGAGCGGCCTTCGTCATCGGGGTGGTGACGGTGGTCGCGCTCAATCCCTTCGCCTCATGGCTGAACGGCCGGTACGAGGCGGCGACCCAGTCGATGCTCGAGACCCGCGTCGAATCCGGCGCCCCGGACACGGTCTGGGTGCGTCAGGGGGACGGCCGGACTCAGGTGGTGATCCGCGCCCGCGAGCGGGATTCCGACACCAGCCGGCTGACCGGCGTCTCCATGTTCATCTACGTCGCCGACGACGACGGCCGGCGCTCGTTCCAGCGCCGTATCGAGGCCGAATCGGCGGAGCTGCTGCCTGGACGCTGGGAGCTGACCAACGCCCGCGAGGCCGCGGCCGGGGAACAGGCGGTCAACTACGCCACCCTGTCGATCCCCTCTAATCTCGACCGAGCCGAAGCCTTCGACCGCTTCGAGGCGCCGCGCAGCGTGCCCTTCTGGCGCCTGCCCACGACGATCGATCGGATCGAATCCGCGGGGTTTTCGGCCACCCAGTACCGGCTCCGGTTCCAGGAGCTACTGGCCACGCCCCTGATGTTCGCGGCCATCTCGATTCTGGCGGCGGCCTTCTCGCTCAGGCTGCTGCGGCTCGGCGACCTGCCGTTCATGGTTCTGTCGGCGATCGCGCTCGGTTTCCTGTTCTATTTCCTGGCCGCCTTCACGCGCGCCCTGGGTGAGGCCGAGACCTTGCCGCCTTTCGTCGCGGCCTGGTCTCCGCCCTTGCTGGCGATGCTGTCTGCCTTCACCTTGCTCTGCTACACCGAAGACGGCTAACCCAGGCGGAGCCGACAAAGGACACGATGCAGCGCCGTCCAGACGAAGCCTCCGCCAAGCCGTTCCTGCGCGGCCGCCTGTTCGCGGGCGCGGCGGCGCTCGCCCTGCTGGCCATAGGCGCGCCGGCCATGGCCCAGACAGCGCCCGCCGAGGGCCGTCAGGTCGTCGAGCAGCCGGGGCCCGACGGGCTGACCGAGGACGGCCTGTACCTCGAGGCCGACGCCATCACCGAGGACCGCGAGACCCAGGTGATCACCGCCACCGGCTCGGTCCAGGCCCGCTACCAGGGCCGGCTGCTGCGCGCCGACCGCGTGGACTACGAGCGTCAGACCGGACTGCTGTCGGCGTCGGGCAATGCGGAGCTGATCAATCCGGACGGGACGGTCCAGTACGCTGACACCATCGAGCTCGATGACGAGCTGCGCGCGGGTGTCGCCACCGGCTTTGCGGCCATGCTGCAGGACAACATCCGGATCGCCTCGGCCACGGCCGTGCGGCGCTCCGAGACCGTCAACGAGCTGAACAACGCCATCTTCACGCCCTGCGACATCTGCAACAGCGAGGGCGAGTCCAGCGAGCCGACCTGGTCGATCCAGGCCGAGACCGTCGTCCAGGACCAGGAGAACGCGGTCGTCTTCTACCGCAACGCGGTGATCCGCGTGGCTGGGCTGCCGGTCTTCTATTCGCCGGTCTTCTGGCACCCGGATCCGACGGCCGAGCGCCAGTCGGGCTTCCTGATCCCGACGGTGACCAGCTCGGACGGCCGCGGCTTCTCCTACGAGCAGCCGTACCTCTGGGTGATCTCGCCGCATCAGGATCTGATCATCAGCCCGCAGATCAATGCGAGCGTGAACCCCTTCCTGAATCTGGACTGGCGCCGGCGCTTCTATTCCGGCGAAGCCAACATCCGCGCGGGCTATACTCACGAGCAGCTGTTCGGGAACATCGAGGTCGCGCCCGGCGTGTTCGAGAACGAGCGCTTCGGTGAGGCTGAATCGCGAGGCTATGTCCTCGGCGAAGGCGAATTCGACATCAATGCGGACTGGCGCTGGGGCTTCACCGTCGAGCGGGTGTCCGACAAGAGCCTGTTTGACCGCTATGACATCGAGGACGTTTACGAGGACCGCGGAGCCTACCTGACGGACTATCGTCGCCTGATCAGCCAGGCCTATGTGGTGCGCCAGACGGAGCGGTCGTATTTCTCGGCGGCGGTGCTCAGCTTCCAGAGCCTGCGCGTGACGGGCTTCGGCGGGTTCGGCTTCGACACGCGCGACGCTCGCGGCGTCGTGTACGAGGACGATGGGACCCTGCCGCTTGTGGGTCCGCTCATCGAAGCCCGCTGGGAGCCGGAGGACCCGGTGCTCGGCGGACGACTCAGGTTCCGCGGCTCCGCCGTCGCCCTCTTCCGTCAGGATTATGTGGGGTCACCGGTGCTTTCGCCGGTCTATGCGGCCGCGCCGCCCCCCGCGGACCTGTCGGGCGTGGACAGCACCCGGGCCACCGCCGAGATCGACTGGCGCCGCGCGATCACGACGTCGGGCGGCCTGCGCTTCGAGCCCTTCCTGACCGGCCGGGCGGACGTCTATTCCGTGTCCGACCTGCCTTTGGTCGGATCTCCCAGCGAGAACGACGCCCTCTCGCGATTCAACGCCACTCTCGGTGTGGACGTCCGATACCCGCTCATCCGGCGCTTCGAAGGCGGCTCGGTGACGCTTGAGCCTATGGCGCAGCTGGCGATCTCGCCGGAGGCGGACATCGATCCGCGCGTGCCGAACGAGGACAGCCAGGTCCTCGAGCTCGACGAAACCTCGCTGTTCCAGGAAAACAAGTTCCCCGGCTACGACCTCTATGAGGGCGGGGCACGCCTGAGTCTGGGAGTTCGGACCTCTGTCGAACTGGGACCGACGCGCAACGCCAGCCTCTTTGTCGGCCGCATGTTCCGCGCCGAGGAAGAGGAGGAATACCTGAGACCTGTCGCCGGCTCACCCGGCGAACTTTATGATCCTACTGGAATTTCCGAGACCGCGTCCGACTGGGTCGTGGCCGCGACATTCCAGCCGTTCGCCAGCGCTTCCGGCTGGGCGCGGGCGCGGCTGGACGACGACCTCGAGGTCCGCCAAGCCGAGGTCGGCTTCGGCGCGCGGTTCCGCGAGAACGACCGTGTCGCGGTCCGGTACATCCTGGACAACACCGACCCCTCCCCACTGGCCGTCAACAACTACGAGACCATCCAGGCGTCCGGACAGGTGTTCATCGTCGGCGACTGGGGCGTGAGTTTCCGAGCCACGCGCGACCTGGACGAGAACCTGTGGCGGCGTTCGGAGATCGGCCTGCTGTACGAGGACGAATGCCTGCGCTTCGAACTCGTCTACGAGCGGGACGAAACCGTCTTTGGCCAGACGGGTCTGCGCTCGTCCGAGGGGGTCTTCGTACGCCTAAACCTCGCCACATTGGGCGGGTCAGGCTATTAGGACGCGACACTGTCAGCTGACCGCCGCCCTGCGGCTCGTACCGCACGTCGGAAGAGGAACGACTTCACCCATGCGTTGGATGTTCTCCGTGGGAGCCGTGGCCCTGGCCATCGCCCTTGCCCAACCCTCGACGGCCCAGATCGCGGGCCAGCCGACGGCCCCCACAGCCCCGACCCCGCAGGCGCCGCCGCCCGAGTTCGAGATCGGCGAGGGCGTGCTGATGACGGTCAACGATCAGCTCATCACCAGCTACGACCTACGCCAGCGCATGCTGCTGCTGATCTTCACCTCGCAGCTGCAGCCGACCGAAGAGAACCTGCCGGCGATCCAGCAACAGGCGTTGCGGGCGATCATTGACCAGCGCCTGCAGGCGCAGGAGCTCGCCCGCTTCGAGGTCGAGGTGAGCGACGCCGTGGTTCAGGCCGAGATCGAGGCGCTCGCCCAGCAGTCCGGCGGCACGGCTCAGCAGATGCTGGCCGCGATGGAGCAGTTCGGCATTCGCCGCCAGACCTACGTCGAGCAGCTCCGGACCGACATTGGCTGGGGCATGCTGGTCAGTGGGCGCTATCGTGACCGGGCCCGCGTCGGCGCCGATCAGGTCGACGCCGTGCTGGCGCGCATCGAGGAAAATGCGTCGCGCCCGCAATGGCTTGTCGGTGAAATCTACATCGACGCCGCAACCGTGGGCGGGATGGATGTGGCGATGAACGGCGCGCGTCAGCTGACGCAGCAGATCATCGCCGGCGCGCCCTTCCAGGCGGTCGCGCGTCAGTTCAGCTCCGCGCCCTCGGCCAGCACGGGCGGCGACGGTGGCTGGGTGGTCGCCGGCGAGCCGCCGGCCGCCGTGCAGGCGGTGCTGGAGCAGATGGATCCGGGCCAGCTGTCGAACCCGATCGCGGTCGATGGCGGCGTCTACATCATTCTCCTGCGTGACGAGCGGTCCGGCGCCGTGACCCAGCTCGCCAACCTTCGCCAGGCGGCGATCCGTCTCGACGCAACCGCCACGGAGGCCCAGGTGGCTGCGGCGACGGCCACGCTGAACGGCCTTCGCGACGGCCTGACCTGCGACAACATCCTGCAGCGCGCCTCGGCCACGCCCGGCGTGATCGGCACGGATCTGGGC
>CAMPGL010000088.1 GCA_946885435.1 uncultured Brevundimonas sp.
CCTGCTCCTCGGCGCGCCAGCCATAGGCGACGGCCTTGCACAGGGCGAACAGGGTCGTGGGCGTGGCGATCAGCACGCCGCAGTCCATGGCCGTGGTCATCAGGTCCGGCTCATGGTCCAGCGCGGTGGCCAGGAAGGAATCACTGGGCACGAACATGACCACGAAGTCTGGGTTCGGTTTGAACTGGTCCTGATAGGCCTTGGACGACAGCTCGCGGACGTGGCCCTTCATGCTGGTCGCCACGCGGCGGGCCACGGCCAGGGCCTGCTCGGCCTCGTCGCCGCCCGTGTCCTCGGCGAAGTGGGGAGAGGCCTTGGCGTCGATCACGAACAGGCCCCCGCCGGACAGGCGGACGATGAAGTCCGGCCGGCGCTGGCGGCCCTGGTCGTCGGCGGAGGAGACCTGTTCCTGGAAGTCGTAGCGGCCCGCGAGCCCGGCCATCTCCAGCACGTTCTTGCAGGTCTGCTCGCCCCAGCGGCCGCGCCGGCCGGTGTTGCCGCGCAGGGCCTCGGTCAGGCGGCGGGCTTCGTTCTGGGTGGCGGTGGAGGCCTGCATGAGCAGGCCGAGCTGTTCCTTCAGGCCGCCGGTCTCCTCGGCGCGGGCCTTCTCGAGCGCCTGCACCTGGGCCTCGAACTTGGTGAGGGTTTCGGCGACGGGCTTGAGCTGGGCCTGGAGCTGTTCAGTGGCGCGCTCGTCGCGCTGGCGGAAGTTGACCTCGGCGCGCTGCATCAGGTCGTTGGCGGCCTTCTCCAAGGCCTCGGCAGAGAGAGCCTTGAAGGTAACGCCCACCTGCTCCTGGGTCTGGCGGGCGGCCTCAGCGTTGGCCTCGGCGCGGATGGCGCGGTCGTGCGCCTCGCGGGCCTGGACGGCCAAGTCCTCGGCGCGGCGTCGCTCCCGCAAGGCCTGCGTCAAGCCGAAGCCGCCGGCCACGAGCCCCAGCAGCGCCACGAGCGCCAGCACGATCGTCAATACGTCCATCATCCCGCCCTTAAGCAGAGTCCCGCCGTCCGCCAAACTGACGGGCCGCTACGCCAGGACCGGACGCAGGGCTCAGCCGAAGGTGAAGGCGTAGGCCGCCACGGCGCCGTCCTCGAACTCGATGCGGAAGACGCCCTCGCCCACATCCGGCAGGCGGATCAGCTGGTAGAGGCGGTCGGTCTCAACCACGCCGTAGCCGTCGGCCGAGATGTCAGCGCCGGCGGCGCGGCCAGGAGCCTGACCGTCGAGGGTGACGCGGAAGCGGATCGTGCGCCCCGGCTCGGTCGGGGCCAGCACCAGGTGCACGTCGCGGCCGCGGAAGCGGTAGGTGATTGCGCCCGGGCCCTCGTCCAGGACCGCCCGCTCGTCCTGCCGGTCCCAGGCGCCCGTGAGGGCCCACTGGTCGGGCTGGAGACCGTCCGGCGAGTCGACCAGATTGCGGCCGCGCTCCGTGCCCAGATAGGTCTCGGGAGAGCGTGGCCGGCCGCTGGAGGCGGCCATGGCGCCCTCGGCGGCAGGGCCTTCGCCGGCCGGCGGCAGGTCGGTGGCGCCGGCCTCCATCAGGAGGGTGCGGATGATCTGCTCGGAGCGGGCGTATTCCCCCTCGCCGAAGCGGACGTGGCGCAGGTGGCCGCGGGCGTCGATGAAATAGTGGGCCGGCCAGTAGCGGTTGGCGTAGGCGCGCCAGACGCGGAAGTCGTTGTCGAGCGCGACCGGATAGTCGATGCCGAGCTCCTCCACGGCGCTTCGGACGTTCGAGGGATTGCGCTCGAAGGCGAACTCCGGGGCGTGCATGCCGATGACCACCAGGCCGTGGTCGCGGTAGCGCTCCTGCCAGTCGATGACATGCGGCAGGGTCCGCAGGCAGTTGATGCAGGAGTAGGTCCAGAAGTCGACCAGCACGACCTTGCCGCGCAGGTCCTGAAGGCTCAGCGGGCCGCCCTGCAGCCACTGGGTGGCGCCGGTGATCTCGGGCGCGGGGCCGAAGTCGCGGAAGTCGTCGGCGGGCTGTTCCGGAATCCGGTCTTCCATGCCGCCCATGCCGAGCAGGCTCTGCTCGAAGCGCTCGGTGGAGGCTGCGGACAGGCGGGCGAGCACGCCCCTGTCGAGACCCAGGGCGATGGCCGCCACCCCGACCAGCACCAGCGCGCCCAGGGTCCGGCGCACGATCCGCTCGTGCTTCAGGTAACCCTTCATGGCCTTGAGCGCCTGGCCGCCCAGGAGCAGGGCCGCGGCCATGGAGGTGGCGGCGCCCAGGGCGTAAGCGAACAGCAGGCCGGTGGTGGAAGCCGAGGCGCCGTTCAGGGCCGCGCCGGTCAGGATCAGGCCGAGGATCGGCCCTGCGCATGGCGCCCAGAGCAGGCCGGTGGCCAGACCCAGCAGGAGCGAGCCGCCGACCTCTCCCGCCGGGCCGGACCGGCCGCCGACCCCGACCCGTTCGGTCAGGCGGGCGCCAAGGGCGGCCACGGGCGCCATCGCCCGGTCGCCGAGACCGGGAAACAGCATCATCAGGCCGAAGGCGCCGAGCAGGACGATGGCGATCCACCGGCCGATCTCGTTGGCATGGACCGCCCAGGCCCCGCCGACCGCCGCCAGGCTGGCCACGGCGGCGAACATCAGGGCCAGGCCCAGCAGCATGGGCAGGACGCTGGTCACGAAGGGCCGCCCGGCGCGGGCGAAGACGAACGGCAGGACCGGCAGGATGCAGGGGCTGAGGATGGTCAGCACCCCACCCAGCCAGGCGATCAGGAAGAGGGTCATCAGGCAGGCCGGAAGGTGAGAGCGACGCCGTTGTTGCAGTACCTCAGGCCCGTCGGCCGGGGACCGTCATTGAAGACGTGGCCCTGGTGCCCGAGGCAGCGGGCGCAGCGGTATTCGGTCCGGGGAATCCCGAGGGCGTAGTCGGCCTGGGTCCCGATGTGGGCCTCATTGACCCGGAAGAAGCTGGGCCAGCCGGTGCCCGAGTCGAACTTCCACTCCGAGCGGAACAGCTCCAGGTCACAGCCCCGGCAGTGGAAGGTCCCGCGCCGGTGCTCATCATCGAGCGGACTGGTTCCCGCTCGTTCGGTCGCCTCGTGCCGAAGCACCCGATAGGCCAGGGGCGGCAGGCGCTCGCGCCACTGGGCATCGGTGATGCGGCGGAACGGGGAGGATGCGAAGCGGTCCGGACGCCCCTGCGCCTCGGCCCCGCTGCCGCTGCAGGCGGCGGTCAGGAGCGAGACGGCCCCGAGCAGCAGGCCACGCCGGTGAGTCAGGGCGATGTCGGTCATGTCCCAATATACGCTGGCCGCAGCGGGGCGGACGCGTCAGGCCGGCCGGCGGGCCCTGAGCGCCTGGGCGATCGTGCCGTCGTCGAGCCAGTCGAGCTCGCCGCCCACGGGCACCCCGCGCGCCAGCGAGGTGACGGCCACGCCCGAAGGCCCAAGCCGCTCAGCCAGGTAGTGGGCGGTGGTCTGGCCATCGACGGTGGCGGGAAGCGCCAGGATCACCTCGCTGACGCCGCCCTGCCCCGCCCGCTCCAGCAGCTCGCCGGTGCGCAGGGCGTCGGGCCCTACGCCGTCGAGCGCGGACAGCAGGCCGCCGAGCACGTGGTAGCGGCCCCGGAAGGCGCCGACGCGCTCCATGGCCCACAGGGCGCCGGCCTCCTCGACCACGCAGATCAGGGAGGCGTCGCGGCTGGTGTCCGAACAGATCGAGCAGGGATCGCGCGTGTCCGGCGCGGAACAGACCGAACAGGGGCGGACCTTGGCCGCCGTCTCGGCCAGGGACTGGGCCAGGGGCTCCATCAGCTGCTCGCGCTTCTTCAGCAGCGCCAGGGTCGCGCGCCGGGCCGAGCGGGGGCCCATGCCTGGTAGCTTGGCCAAGAGGCTGATGAGGCGTTCGATCTCGGGTCCGGCGGAGGAGGCCATGGGCCGGGATTAGCACAGACCGAACGGTCCGCGAGGTCCCTTACCGGGTGCCCTGGTAGTAGGCGGCCAGGGCCGCGCGCTCCTCGGGCGTCAGGGCCGCCGAGATGGTGCGCATGCGCTGGTAGATGTCGTTGCGGCGCGCGCCGGTGGCGTAGGCGTCGAGCTGGGCCTGGATGTAGGCCGCGTGCTGGCCGTTGATCATCGGCGTCTCGATCGGGCCGCCGGCGCCGGGCATGTGGCAGGCGTTGCAGGCCGGGATGCCGCGGGCCGGGTCGCCCTCGCTGACCAGCCGCTGCAGCGCCTCGTCCGGAAGGGGATTGCGCGTGCCCAGCCTGAGGTCGTCAGATGCCTCGGCGTAATAGGCGGCGATGGCGGCCAGTTCGCGCTCCTGCAGGGCCTGGGCCACCGGCGTCATCTGCGGGTGGGCGCGGGCGCCGGTGCGGTAGTCGTGAAGCTGCTTGTAGATGGCCGCCGCCGACTGGCCGGCGAGATGGGGGAAGGCGCCGCTGGGCGAAACGCCGGCGTCGCCGTGGCAGGCCGAGCAGACCTGGGTGGCCAGGTCCGCGCCAAGCTGGCGGTCCGCGCCGCCCAGTGTGTTCAGGATCGACGGCGTCCAGGCCACGCGCGAGACCGGCAGGGCCTGGGCGTCGCTGACCGGCTGGCGCGAGGCGGGATTGCCGGGGCTGATGCCAAGCGAGCGGCAGATGGCTGTCCAGGCGTCGACGCCGGACTGGGCGCCCTGCGACACCGGTATGACGACAAAGCCGAGGGCGCCGAACACCAGCAGGAAGCCGACCACCACGAGGATGGGCGTGCGGGTCCAGGCCTTGTCGGCCTTACGTTCGGCCTCGGTGGCGGGCGTCTCGGGACGGGGATCCAGGTCGCTCATGGCTCAGCCTCCGATCCGGTGGACGATCGCCTGGGGCGCGTCGGTCAGGAAGAACTGCAGGATCGGCCAGCCGTAGGCCGCCAGCATCAGGATGGCGACCAGCCAGTTCCACAGGCCGAACCCGTTCAGCACCGCCGGCACCCGATGCGGCGGGTGGGCGGCCAGGGCGTAGGGATAGGTGGCCTCGGCCGGGCCCGGCTGGGTCGCCCACTTCCTGTGCGGCGGCAGCAGGTTGAACAGGAACATCGCCGCCGAAACGAGCAGGATCACCCCGCCGGCCAGCGAGACCAGCACCCACGGCCCCCAGCCCGCGATCAGCGGATCGGAGTAGTCGAAGGTCGCCACGCGCCGCCACTGGCCCTGCAGGCCGAGATAGTGCCAGGGGATGGTCATGACCATCATGCCGATGGCCCACAGCCAGAGCTGCAGCCGCAGCCGCGCCGGATTGCGGAAGGTCCAGCCGGTGAGGTGGGGCCAGATGGCGTAGGCGATGGCGAAATACATGATCACCACCGTCCCGCCGAAGATCAGGTGGAAGTGCGCCGTGACCCAGCTGGTGTTGTGGATCATGGCGTTCATGCCGTAGCTCATGTTGATCAGGCCGCCGCCGCCGCCGAACCAGAGCAGGAAGAAGGCCAGGCCCGTCGCCAGGGTCATGGGGTTCTTCCACGGCAGAGCCTTGATCCAGCCGAGCAGGCCGGTCCCGCCCCTCAGCCGTCCGGCCAGCTCCATCGAGGCCGAGATGGTGAAGACGGTCAGCAGGGTGGGCACCGAGACCAGGAAGGTGAGGCCGGCCTGGATGAACTTGAAGCCCGTCGAATGCTCGGGGTCCATGAACAGGTGGTGCATGCCGACCGGCAGGCTGTAGAGCAGGAACAGCACGAAGGTCAGCCGGCCCATGGTGTCGGAATAGAGCCGCCCGCCCGCCTCGCGCGGGGCCATGGTGTAGAAGGCGATGTAGGCCGGGATCAGCCAGAAGTAGACGATGGCGTGGAGCGTCCAGGAGAACAGCGTGCGGGACAGGCCCACGTCGACCGTGTGCACCCAGCCGAAGGCCGCCGGGATCACCTGGAAGAGCAGCTCGGCGGCCACGCCCACGGTGGTCCACAGCCACATGATGGCGTTGGCCACGGTGGCGAACATGGCCAGCGGCACCGGCTCTCCGGGATTGGCCTTCTTCCACTGGCCCATGGCCACGATCATCAGGCCGCACCAGATCCAGGAGGCGACCACCACCAGCACCAGGCCGATGTAGAACCAGGGGCTGCCGGTCAGCGGCGGGTAGAAGGTGAAGAGGACCGTGGCCTTGTTGGTGACGATGGCGGCCACGGCCATCGCCACGCCGATGATGCCCATCCAGAAGGCGGCCCAGGCCCAGGTCTTGCCCGGCAGGGCCCGCTTCAGCGCGCTTTCGGCGACGAAATAGCCGAATCCCATGATGAAGAAGGTGGTCAGCACATAGGCCATGGAGACGCCGTGCAGCGTCACCGAGTTGAAGTAGGTCTCGGCCGAGAGGAAGGGCGCGCGCAGCGGGCTTCGCGCCCACATCTGCCAGACGCCCAGAACGATGGCCAAGCCGAAGGTCGCGAAGGCGACCCACATGTGAGAGAGCACCAGGCGGCGCGCGGTCAGCATCGGACTATTCCCCCGTTCCGGCCGTGCCGGCCTCGGCGGCCTGGACCGCCTCCGTCGTCGCCTGGGCCGCGTCCGGCGCGGCCTCGCCGCTGGTGAGCGGACCCGCCGGGACCACCCCGGCCTCGCCCACGTCGCCGACCGGAACGGCCGGGGCCGAGGCGTTGACCAGCCCCCCGCCGGCGGTCGGACACAGGGCCCGCCCGTCGGGGCCCGCCGTGAACTCGTCCTCGGGCACCACCCGCACCCGGGCGATCATCTCGCTGTGGCCGAGGCCGCAGAACTCATGGCAGGGCATGAGCCGCTCGCCCGTCTCGCGGAAGATGGTGTGCACCTGGGCGACGTAGCCGGGCACGACCATGGTGTTGACGTTGGTCCCTGTGATCAGGATGCCGTGGATCACGTCCGGGCTGACGAAGCGGAAGGTGACCTCCCGGTTCTCGGGCACCACGACGCAGCTCGGCACGAAGGCAAACTGGGTGGCCACCATCCGCACCGTGACCCGGCCGTCGGCCTCCTCACGGGCGCCGAGGTTGGTCTCGGTGAACTCGCCGATCATGTGGATCGTGGCCGGGTCGGCGTGTTCGATGTTGCTGGGCGGGTTCATCCGCATCGCGATGGCGGCGAAGAGCACGCTCGCGAAGATGACCGCCACCACGCCGCCGGCCACGAGCGCCCAGCGCAGCTCGGACCTGACGACCTTGTCTTCCCCCTCCGGTTCCCCCGCCATGGCTCAGTTCACCATGCCCCGCGGAAGGAAGACGAAGACGTAGATGGCCAGCCAGGCGAGGATCAGCAGGCCCACCGTCAGGCCCGCGAGCGCGAAGGCGCCCCGGGGAACCTGGCGCATGGCCTCGTCGATCTGGGCAGGCGTCAGGCCGTCGTCGTCAGCCGGATCGATTGATTGGCTCTTTTCGTCCACGGCGGCCCTCCTCGCCTCGCCTCAACCCGCGGCGGCCGTCGCCGTCAACCGCGGAGTCCGGACTATGGAACGCCCGAAAACCGAGGGTCAACCTAAGGCGAATTACGTAGGCGGGCGTGAGCGGGACCGGCACGGGATCGGGACGATGGAGAGCAACAGATCGCCCGCAACCGGTCCTCTCGAATGTCCGCTATGGGTGGAAAGCGGACATTGGCCTGTCCGCCGCTCCCCCTAGAACAGCTTCGGCATGCCCGGGATGTTCATGCCCGCCATGGGGCCGGCGGCTTCGCGCATGAGTTCGGCGTTGACGGCGTCGAGCTTGCGCTTGGCGTCGGCGTGGGCGGCGACGATCAGGTCGGCGAGGATTTCGCCTTCGCCGGGGGTCAAGAGGCTGTCGTCGATGGCGAGCGCCGTGATCTCGCCGGGGCCCTTGAGGGTGAGGCGGACCATGCCGCCGCCGGAGGTGCCCTCGGCGGTGCTCTCGGCCATCTTCTCCTGGGCCCGCTGCAGGTTGGCCTGCATCTCCTGGGCCTGTTTCATCAGGGCGTTGAGGTCTTTCATCGTCTCACTCTCTACTCGTCTTCGGCGGCGTCGACGTCGCCGAGCACGGGGGATTCGACCGGGGCCACGTCGAGGCGGCGGACCTGGCCGAGCTCGGCGCCCGGGAAGGTCTCCATCACCGCCCGCACGAAGGGATCGGCCTCGATGGCGGCGCGCTCCTCGGCGAGGCGGCGCTTCTGCTGTTCATACAGGCTCTCGCCGCCCCCGCCGCCCTCGGTGGCCACCAGCCAGGGCCGGCCGGTCCATTCGCGCAGCTTGCCCGACAGGCGCCGCGTCAGGTCAGAGGGGCATTCCGGCGTCGGCTCGAAGGTGATCCGGCCGGGCTGGAAGGAGACCAGCTTCACATAGCGCTGGACGTCCATGAGCAGCTTCACGTCGCGCCGGGATTCGATGAGGGCGACGGTCTCCTCGAAGGTCTGGGGGACGGTCGGGGCATCGGGGCGGGCCTGGGG
>CAMPGL010000089.1 GCA_946885435.1 uncultured Brevundimonas sp.
CCGCCCTCGGAGATCAGGGCCTGGTCGTAGTCGGCCCAGGACGAGCGCGGCAGCTCGAACAGCCGCTTGCGCTCGGCGAACGACTTGGCCGCGTCCGGGTCCGGATCGAGGAACACGTGCCGGTGGTCGAAGGCGGCGACCAGGCGGATCTGCTTCGACAGCAGCATGCCGTTGCCGAACACGTCGCCCGACATGTCGCCCACGCCGACCACGGTGAAAGGCTCGGACTGGATGTCCTTGCCCATCTCCAGGAAGTGGCGCTTGACCGCCTCCCAGGCCCCGCGGGCGGTGATGCCCATCTCCTTGTGGTCGTAGCCGGCCGAACCCCCGGACGCGAACGCGTCGCCGAGCCAGAAGCCGTAGGACTCCGAGATGCCGTTGGCGATGTCCGAGAAGGTCGCCGTGCCCTTGTCGGCGGCGACCACGAGGTAGGGGTCGTCGCCTTCCCAGGCGATCACGTCCGCCGGCCGCACCACCGAGCCGTCGGCGGCGATGTTGTCGGTGATGTCCAGCATGCCCGACAGGAAGGTGCGATAGGCGCGGATGCCTTCCTGCTGGATGGCGTCGCGGTCGCCGCCCGAGGCCTTGGCCACGCGCGCCTGGCATTTGGCGAAGAAGCCGCCCTTGGAGCCCACGGGCACGATGACCGCGTTCTTGACCTGCTGCGCCTTCACCAGGCCCAGCACTTCGGTGCGGAAGTCGTCGCGCCGGTCCGACCAGCGCAGACCGCCGCGCGCGACCGGCCCGAAGCGCAGGTGCACGCCCTCGGCGTGCGGAGCCCAGACGAAGATCTCGCGATAGGGCTTGGGCGCCGGCAGGTCGGCCAGTTCGCGCGAGGCGATCTTGATCGAGATGTGCGGCTTGCCCGGATTGTCCGGATCGGTCCCGGGCTGGAAATAGTTGGTCCGCTTGACCGCCATGATGAGCAGCGCCAGTCGCCGCAGCACGCGGTCGTGGTCCAGGCTCTTCACGGCCTGCAGGCCGTCGAGGATTCGCTGGAACAGGCCGTCGACGACCGGCTGCCGCGCCTCGGCGTCGCCGGGCAGGGCCGGGTCGAACTTGTTGCGGAACAGCTCGACCAGCAGGCGGGACACCTCCGGGTGCTCGCGCAGCGCGTCTTCCTGCACCGCCTGCGACGGGTCCAGCCCTGTCTGCTGGCGGTAGCGGGCCAGGGTGCGGATCAGGGCCGCCTCGCGCCAGCTGACGCCCAGTTCGAGCACCAGCCGGTTGAAGCCGTCGCTCTCGGTGCGTTCGGTCCAGACGGCCGAGAAGGCCTCCTCGAACGGGTCCTTCACATCGGCGAAGGCCAGGTCGCCGCCGCGCGGATCCTCGAGCAGGAACTCATGCACGTGGATGGCGTCGCCCTCGGCGGGGCGCAGCACGTGGCCGAACTCCTCCATGGCCTTCAGGCCCATGTCGGCCAGGATCGGCAGGACATCGGCCAGCGGCGCGGCGCGGCCGCGGCGATAGAGCTTGAAGCGGAACTGCAGCGGCGTGTCGGTCGCCCCGCGGAAGGCGCGGACCACCACGTCCTGCTCGCCCAGCCGGTCGATCTCCTGCAGGTCGACCAGGGCCTCGGCGGCGTCGTACCGATCACGATAGCCGACCGGGAAGGCCTCGGCCCAGGCGTGCGAGAGCGCCGACAGCTCCTCCTCGGCCAGGCCGGCGTCGCGCGCCGCCTGGTCGAACCGATCGCCCCAGCTGCGCGCCGCCTCGACGACCCGGGCTTCCAGCGCGTCCAGGTCCGGCTCGGGGTGATCCCCCGGATTGACGCCGATGATGTAATGCACCCGCGTCAGGGGCGCGTCGGACAGTTGCGGGTACCAGGCCGACAGCCGCCCGCCCCAGCCTTCGGCCAGTATGCGGCCGATGCGCTCGCGGACGCCCGCGTCGTACCGCTCGCGCGGCACGAAGGCGAGGATTGAGACGAACCGGTCGAACGGATCGCGGCGCGTGAAGGTCCGCACGCGCGGCCGGTCATAGAGATGCAGGATGCCCAGGGTGGTGAGCAGCAGGTGGTTCTCGCTCGACTGGAACAGCTCGTCGCGCGGGAAGGTCTCCAGGATGTTGCGCAGCCGCTTGTAGTTGTGCGTGCCCTCGGCCTTGCCGGCGCGCTCCAGCACCTTGCGCGCCTTGGAGCGGATCAGGGGAACCTCGAAGGCCGGCTTGTCATAGGCCTCGGCCGTGAACAGGCCCACGAACCGCGTCTCGCCCGATGGCCGGCCATCGGCGCCGAAGCGCACGACCGAGACGTAGTCCATGTGCACGCGGCGGTGCACGCGGCTCTTCAGATTGGCCTTGGCCACCGACACGGGGTCACCCTTGTCGATCCGCTTGCGCAGGGCCGGGGTCAGGGTGGCGGTCTCGTGCGAGCGGCGCAGCACGGCCACCGACGGGTCGCGCAGCACGCCCAGGCCCTCGCGCTGGAGGGTGAGCGCGCCGTCCTGGGCGTAGCCGCCGGAGGCGTCGCGCGGATAGTCGTATTCCCGCGCGCCCAGGAAGACGAAGTGATCGTTCTGCAGCCAGCGCAGAAACTCGACGCTCTCGGCCAGGGTCTGGGGATCGACGCCCGGGGCGTCGGCCTCCAGCCGCCCGATGGCCGCGGCCATCGCCTGGTTCATGGCGGCGTGGTCCTCGACCGCCTGCTGGACCGCGTCGAGCGTGGCGGACACCTCGCGGCGGACGTGGTCGCGCCGCTCCTGGGTCAGGGCGTCGACGACCACCAGGATGGTCGATTCCCGGCCGCCGTCGCGCTCGACAACAGGGTGGAACATGGCCCTGACGGAGACGCCCGCCTCGGCCAGCTGGCCCATGATGCTGTCGACCAGGAAGGAGCGGTCGTCCTGGACGATCTCGATCAGGTCGTAGGGCGCCTCCAGGCCGGCCGCGGCGGCCGGCTCGATGCGGATCGCGGGCGGCTGGCCCATGTCGCGCGTCCCGGCGAAGGTCCAGAACCGGGCGAGGAGTTTCGCGAAGGCCGCCACGTCCAGGCCCGGCGCCTCGCCGGCGTCGTAGTCATCGGCCGATTGGGTCAGGAAACTCCGCTCGAGCGGCCCCAGGGCCGAGCCGGTCTTGAGACCCAGCGCCTCCGCAAACGCCTGTTCGAGGGCTTCCGGAGAGATATCGGCCTGGCCGCCGTCCATGTCTTTCTTCCCGAGTATCCGGGCGTCTTCGCGCCCCTCTGAGGTGGGCCGACCGATAGGCCAGCCCCGGTCAGGAAGGAAGCCCTATTAGCCGCCGACCACCCCGCTCACAGCGACGGTCGTCCGTCCGGGTCGGTCTGGGGCATGGGGGTGTCGGGACGGGGCAGGGACTGGGAGGTGGGACCGTCGGCCGGCTCGCCGGCGCCGGTGTAGGGCGCGGCCGGATCCCTTTCGACCGGCAGCTGGCTGGTCATGCCGTCCTGCGCCGGCGGCGGCGGGGCCGCCGCCCCGTCAGCCGGGCTGCGGGCGGCTTCGGCGCCGGCTGCTTCCGCGCCGCCGCCGGCCGCCATCCCGTCGGAGGCCGAGGCGTCCACCCCCGCGTCTCCGGCGGCCGGAGCCCCGAGTTCGGTCTCGTCCGCCCGCCCACAGGCGGCGAGGCTCAGGGCGGCGGCGGACAGGGCGATCAGCAGGCGGGACATGGGAGATCTCCGGGTTTCGAGATCAACCCGCGCTGCGTGGGCCGGTTCCGTGCGCGCCGGCCTAGGCGGCGCGCCAGCGCTCCAGCTGGGTCAGGACGTCGGCGATGATCCGCTCGCGCGTATAGCCGGTGATGTCCTGGCGGCGCGCCCCGGGGCCGGACGCGACCAGCCGCCACTCGTTGCTGCGGCGCGGCTCCGGCGCCTCGAGCGGCGAATAGGCCGGCAGCGGCCGCGACACCGCCCTCAGCTCATAGGCGAAGGCTTCGCCGCCGGGCGGTCGGACCCGCAAGGCGAGGCCTTCCGGCGTCGAGGCGACCTCGGTCGTGTTCAGCCCGCCGGCGCCCAGAGCGGCGCTGACGCTTTCGAGGGCCGGGCGGCCGTGACGTTCGATCTGGCGCTCGATGTCCTGGCGTCGGGCGGGCGCGAGGATGCGCTTGACCCGCTCGGTCAGGGGCGCGGCTCCGGTCTCGACAGGGCGACCGGCGACGTCCGCCTGCGCCTGGCGCACCAGTCCCCAGGCCAGCAGGATCATGATGGCCGCGAACGGCAGGGCGGCGACCAGCGTCGCGGCCTGCAGCGCGCCAAGCCCCCCGGCCAGCAGCAGCAGGGCGGCCGCCAGGCCCTCAAGCCCGCACCAGTAGACCCGCTGCCACCGCGGCGTCTCGTCGGCGCCCCCGGACGCGATGGTGTCGATCACGAGAGAGCCCGAATCCGCCGAGGTCACGAAGAAGACCGCGACCAGCACCACCGCCAGGGTGGAGGTGATCGCCGTGCCCGGCAGGTATTCGAAGAAGCGGAAGATCGCCGTCGACAGGTCCGCCGACACCGCCGTCGAGATGGCGCCCGCCGCCTCGCCCATGTCGAGCGCGATGGCGGTGTTCCCGAAGACGGTCATCCAGATGAAGGTGAAACCGGTCGGAACCAGCAGCACCCCGATGATGAACTCCCTCACCGTGCGGCCGCGCGAGATGCGGGCGATGAACATGCCCACGAACGGCGACCAGGCGATCCACCAGGCCCAGTAGAACAGGGTCCAGTCCGCCATCCAGCCGCGCGGCTCATAGGCGTACAGATTGAAGGTCCGCTCGAAGAAGTGGTCCAGATACAGGCCGAAATTCTGCACGAAGGCCTTCAGCAGGAACCCGGTCGGCCCCACGATCAGCACGAACAGCATCAGCCCCACGGCGATGGTCAGGTTCAGCTCCGACAAACGCCGCACGCCCCGGTCCAGCCCGGTCAGCACCGACACGGTCGCCGCCCCCATCACCGCCACGATCAGCCCCACCTGCACCCAGGCGTTGGACGGCAGGCCGGTCAGATAGTTCAGCCCGCTGTTGATCTGGGCCACGCCCAGCCCCAGCGAGGTGGCGATGCCGAACAGGGTGCCGCAGATGGCGAAGATGTCCACCGCATCGCCGATGGGCCCGTTGATGCGCCGGCCCAGCAGCGGATGCAGCCCCGAGCGCAGGGTCAGGGGCAGGCCCTTCCTGTGCGCGAAATAGGCCAGGCTCAGCCCCACCACCGCATAGATGGCCCAGGCGTGCACGCCCCAGTGGATGAAGGTGATGACCATGCCCTCGCGCGCGGCGGCGAAGGTGCCCGGCTCGGCCTCGGGCGGGGCGGCGTAGTGCTGCACCGGCTCGGCCACGGCGAAATACATCAGGCCGATGCCCATGCCGGCGGCGAACAGCATGGCCAGCCACGAGACGTACGGATAGTCGGCCTCGCAGTCGTCCGGCCCCAGCTTCAGCCGGCCCGTCGGCGCCAGGGCCAGGAAGGCCACGACCAGCAGAAAGCCCGCCACGACCGCCACATAGAACCAGCCGAAGGCCCCGATCACCCAGCTCTGCGCCGCCTGGAACACATAGTCCGACGCCCCAGGGGCCAGCACCGCGGCGGCCAGCAACAGGCCGATGATCACGCTCGCGCCCCAGAAGACGCGCGGGTTCATTCGTGTCTTGAGCATGACGGTTAAGCCGTCGCCCACGGTGAAGGTTCCCGGTGCCCGGCCAGGCGGGAGCAGCTGAGCCCGTGCGGCTATCCCGCCAGCCGCTGCCGCACCTCGGCGCGGTCGGCCGGGTTCAGGTCCATGCCGGCGGCGGCGCGCCAGCGCTCCCGCGCCTCGTCGGTCCGGCCCGACGCGGCCAGCGACCGGCCTAGCGCGAGGTGCAGGGCGCCCCAGCGCGGCGCGCGCTCCATCGCCTGACCGTACCGGCGGATTGCGCCGCGATGCTCGCCCTGGGCGGCCAGGGCGTCGCCCCAGAACTTCAGCGGATCGGCCCAGCGCGGCGCCCTGTCCGCGGCCAGTTCGAACTGTTCGATCGCTCCTGCGTGATCGCCGCGTGCGAGCCGCGCGCGGCCCCAGGCGAGGCGCCCGTCCGCCAGGCTCGGGGCCAGGGCCACGGCGCGGGCGAACCAGCGCTCGGCGGCCTCGGCGTCGCCCGAGAGGGCGAAGATACGGCCTCTCATTTCGGCGGCGAGGTAGGTGTCCGTCGGCGTCTCTGCGATCAGAGACTGCGCGCCCGCCAAGTCACCGGAATGCGCGCGTCCGAGCGCGATGAAGGGCGCGTTCGAAATGAGCCAGATCTGTCGGCTGGCCGCCTCAGGACGGTCTGGCGCCGGCGCCGGTGCGAGCACCGCGTCCATCAGGCGCGTGAAGCACGGCCAGTCTTCCAGGATCAGGCATCCGACGGCCTCATAGCTGTCACGCGAAAGCAGGGCCTCGGAGTCCTCGGTTGTCGGGGCTCTGCCGAGCGCTCGCCGGCCGCGCGCCACATCGTGCAGGTACGCATGCTGCAGGGCGACTTGCAGACCAGCCCCCCTTTGGCTGCGACTGTCGAACTCGGCTGCCCGCTGCAGCAGCGCGGCGGCGCCCTGGTGGTCGTGCTCTACGTCCAGAACCGTCGCCTCCATCTCCAGAATGAAGCCGGCGCTGATCTCCGGATTGAGGTCCGCGTCATTCCGAAGCGCTTGCGCCGTCCGCAACTCGTGCTGGTATGATTCCTCGATCCGCCCGACCGTGCCGAGCACACCGGCCAGGTTGGCGCGCGCCAGGCCGAAGTCCGGATCGATCTCGAGCGCCTCCTCCGCGCGGGCGATGGCGCCGTCGAAGTCCCCGATGCGCTGCAGCTGCAGGCTCAGGCCCGCCAGCGCCCATTTCCGGTCGGTCTCGTCGCCGGTGGCGGCCAGATTCTCGAAGGCCGCGATGGCGTCGGTCATTCGTCCCGTGCGGGTCAGGTAGACGGCGTAGCGATAAGGCTGGGTTTCCTGGAAGATGGCTTCCGCCACCTGGTCGAGCAGCGCCTCCAGTTCGGCCTCGTCGCCGAGGACGGGCGGCGGCGCATCGCCGCCCGCGCGGGCGGTGATCTGGAGGCGGCCGTCGGTCTGGCGCACCAGCTCGCCGGTGATCTTGACCTCCTCGCCCAGCCACGACCGCAGGAACCGCCACAGCTCGCCGGCGGAGACGCCCGTCTGCGGAATCTCGACCTCCACCGTGTCGCCCCAGCTGTTCGCATAGGAGTTCGGCGCCCGCAGCGAGATGGTGCCGTTCTGCAGCGCGCTCAGCTTGTCGAGCAGTCGGGCCGCCACCGCCGAGCCGTCCAGGCCGCGGGCCTCCAGTTCAGGCGGCACGGAGAACGGCTGGATGGTCAGGCCGCGATAGTTGGCCGCCGAGATCAGCATGGTCGCCACGATCACCGCGACCACGATCCCGACCACGGCGGTCAGCACCTTCAGGCTGAAGTTCGCCCGCTCGCTGGCGATCTGCCAGCCGACCAGCCGCGCCTGGGTGCGGATCAGGTCGGCGGCGGGGCCCGAGGCCGGATGGCCCGCGGCCTCGGCCTCCATGGCCAGCTCGATGGCGTCGTCCGTGGTCAGGAGCCGCGTGGCCCGTCTGGCGCGCTTGGGGCGCGGGCCTGTATCGACGTCACTCATCGGCTTCCCCCCGCGCGCCGTCCCCAACGGCAAGTGTCAGATTGGCATGAGTTTCGTCGGGAGAACACCGATCAATGCGCGGAGGCCTTGTGTGACGCTGCGGCCACACCCACCTGAACCGCATCGGGTCCGGCGCGTCGCTTGCACAGAGGGCGTCCCGGGCCGCATTCCGCCTCATCAGGGGAAAGCATGAACCTCGACCTCTATTCCGACCGCGCCAAGCAGGCGATCCAGTCGGCCCAGTCGCTGGCGCTCGCCCGCCGCCATCAGCAGTTCGCGCCCGAGCACCTTCTGAAGGTGCTGCTGGAGGAACGCGGCGGCCTGGCCCGCAATCTCATCACCGCCGCCGGCGGCGACGCAAAGCGCGCCGAGGCGGACACGGAGACCGCGCTGTCGAAGCGCGCCCAGGTCTCGGGCGGCTCGGGCCAGCTCTATCTGGACGGCGACACGGCCCGCGTCTTCGCCGCCGCCGAGCAGGCCGCCAAGAAGGCCGGGGACCAGTTCGTCACCACCGAGCGCCTGCTCCAGGGCCTGGCGAAGGAGGGCGGGGTCGCCAAGACCGTGCTCAACGCCGCCGGGGTCAAGGCCGACGGCCTGGACGCCGCCATCAACGATCTGCGCAAGGGCAAGACCGCCGACTCCGCCGGGGCCGAGGACGCCTATGACGCGCTCAAGCGCTACGCCCGCGACCTGACGCTGGCCGCCGCCGACGGCAAGATCGACCCGGTCATCGGCCGCGACGAGGAGATCCGCCGCACCATCCAGGTCCTGGCCCG
>CAMPGL010000090.1 GCA_946885435.1 uncultured Brevundimonas sp.
GGCGGGCAGGCGAAGATCTCCAGCCCGGCCTCGAGCGGATCGTCGCTCTCGACCAGCTTCAGCTCCGCCTGACCGCCACCGAACAGCGCGGTGAACAGGGTCTGGAAATGGCCGTTGATGGTGTCGAAGGCGCCCAGCAGACGTTCGCGCCCCTCGGCGTTCAGCTCGTCGATGCCGTCGCGCAGCTTGCCGATGGCGCCGGTCAGGTCGGAGCGCTCGAGCTTCATGGACTGAAGCCGCTCGGAATGCTCTGAGGCCTCCTCCTCGGCGCGCAGGTTGACGGCGCCCAGGGCCTCGCGCTCGCGCTCCAGGCCGAAAAGGAGAGACTCGGCGCCGGCGGCGTCAGCGGGGAGGGCGACGGCGTCCTCCTTCAGCTTCTGACCCAGTTCCTCGGGCGCCATGCGGGCGGCCTCGCGCACCTGCTGGTCGGCGTCAGCCAAGCGAAGGGCGGCCGCCTCGGCGTGGGCGGCCAGGCCGGCGCGCGCTTCACGCGCCTCCCCGACGGCGCGCTCGGCGGCGCGGCTTTCGCGGTCGGCGGCCTCGGCGGCGCCTTCCACCTCGGCCAGAGCGTCGGCGGCGGCCGAGCGGCGCCGTTCGGTTTCGGCGAATTGGTCCACCAGGGCCTCGCGCTTGCCGGCGATTTCGGCGGGCGCCTCTTCGGCGCGGGCCAGTTCGGCGCGGACGCGGGCTTCCTCCCGGTCGAGCTGCTCCAGACGTTGGGCGGCCGAGGCGGAGCGGCCGGTCCAACCCTTGACGTCCCGCTCGACGGCTTCGAGGCGGCGGGCCCGGCCCTCGCGTTCGCGAGCCTCAGCGTCGCGCTCGAGCCGGGCGGCGGCGGCGGCGGACCGGGCCTCGTCAGCCTGGGCCCGGGCGTCGGCCAGCTCGGTCTTCAGCCCGTCTAGCGCGGTCGAGCTGCTTTCACCTTCGGGTGTGGCCTCCTCGGCTTCACGAGCGGCGCTGAGTTCCGCCTCCAGCCGCACCAGCTGTTCGTCGAGCGCCTGGGCGCGAGCCTCGCGCTGGGCCTGCGCCCGGGAGAGGGCGTCATGGGCGTTGCGAGCCGAGGCGACGGCGCGTTCCGCCTCGGCGGGCTTGATGCGGGCCTCACGCAAGGCCTGGTCGGCGGCCTTGACGGCCTCGGCGGCCGTCGCGAGGGCGGCCTGCGCTTCAGCCGCCTGGGGTTTCAGGGCGTCGATCTCGTCCTCGAGTTCGGAGAGACGATTGCGCTGCTCCATGCGGATGGCGGCGGGTTTCGGCGCCTCGGCCCGCGAGACGAAGCCGTCCCAGCGCCACAGGTCACCCTCGCGCGACACCAGGCGGGCCCCGACAGGCAGGTCTTTCGCCAGACGGTCGCCATCCTGCCGGTCCACCAGGCCGCACCAGTTCAGGCGGGCCGACAAAGCGTTTGGAGCCTTGATGTGCTCGGACAGGGGCTCGACGCCGGCAGGCCAGGTCGGCGGCGCGGCCTCCGCTCCGGCCCAGTGGGCGGCCGCGCTCGGATCCAGCGCCGCGTCCAGATCATCGCCCAAGGCCGCGGCCAGGGCCGCCTCGAAGCCCTTGTCCGCGCGAGTCGATTCCAGGGCGGCGGCCTGCGCCTGATGCGCCTTAGCCAGCAGCTGGGCGAGGCCTCGCGCCTCGGCGGTCAGGCGGTTGAGCCGATCCTCGAGCTGGCGCGCCGCCTGCCGGGCCTGACCCTCGGCGGTCTGGACATCGGCGCGCGCGCTTTCGGCGGTGTCGACCTCCGTGCGAGCGGCCTGCAGGGCGGCGACGGCGGCGTCGAGCGCGGCGCGCGCCTGGGCGATCTCCGGCGTCTCGAGCGGGCCCACGGCCTCGCGCTCGGCCCGGGCGGCGGCCCCCGCCGGCTCAGCGCGGGCGCGCCGGTCGGTCACGTCGCGGCGGCGCTGCGCTTCGGCGTTCAGGCGGGCCTCGATCGAGGCCACGGCACCGGCCAGCCGTTCCACCTCGGCGTCGGCCTGGGCGCGGGCGGCCTCGGCGGCTTCCACGGCGGCCTGGAGCTCCGGGCCGCGCTGCGGGGCGGCCTCGGCCTCGGCCCTGAGGGCCGCGAGTTCCTCGGAGAGGCGCTCGACCTGGGCGACGGCGTCATCGCGCATCTCGGTCTCGCGCTCCCGGTCGCCCACGATGCGGCGGATGTCGTCGGTCAGGCGCTCGACCGTTTCGCGCGCGGCCCGATCGAGCATGTCGAGCCGGTCGCGCTCCAGGGTCATGCGGTGGAGCAGGGCGGCCGCGACCGCGTCCTCCTCGCGGGCAGGCTTCAGCCGTTCGGCGGCGGCCAGGGCGGCGGTCTGGGCCCGGGTCGAGGCGCGGGCGCGGTCCTCGACCTCCCGGTCGGCCTCGGACAGGGCCTCGTTCGCCGCCTGCAGGGCCGCCTTGGCGTCGGCCCAGCGCGCGTACAGCAGGGCGGACTGCAGCGCTCGGATCTCGGCGGCGATCTTCTTGTACTTCTCGGCCTGGCGCGCCTCGCGCTTCAGCCGGTTCAGCTGGGTCTCCAGCTCGCCGGAGATGTCGTCCAGCCGGGCCAGGTTGGCCTCGGCGGCCCGCAGGCGCAGCTCGGCCTCGTGGCGGCGGGTGTGCAGGCCCGAAACGCCGCCGGCCTCCTCAAGGATACGCCTGCGGTTCTGCGGCTTGGCCGCGATCAGTTCGGAGATCTGCCCCTGACGAACCAGGGCCGGCGAGTTCGCGCCGGTCGAGGCGTCGGCGAACAGAAGCTGGACGTCGCGCGCGCGGACCTCCTTGCCGTTCACCCGATAGGTCGAGCCGGCGCCGCGATCGATCCGCCGCGACACCTCAATCAGCGGGGCGTCAGTGAAGGGCTGGGGCGCGCGCCGCTCGGCGTTGTCGATGGTGAGGGTGACTTCGGCGTGGTTGCGCGCCGGGCGGTCCGACGAGCCGGCGAAGATGACCTCGTCCATACCCGTGGCCCGCATGGCCTTGGCCGAGTTCGCGCCCATCACCCAGCGCAGGCTCTCCAGCACGTTGGACTTGCCGCAGCCGTTCGGCCCGACCACGCCCGTCAGGCCGGGCTCGATCCGAAACTCGACGGGATCGACGAAGGACTTGAAGCCAACGATGCGGAGGCGCTGGAACTCCACGGCGGGCCGTCAGCGCCCCAGGTGCGGCTGGATGGCGGCGTCCAGCTGGGCCAGGGACAGTTCGCCGGAACCGATGTTGCGGCCGTTGACGAAGAAGGTTGGCGTGCTCTGAACTCCGCGGCCGAAGGCGTACTCCACGCGCTCGTTGAAGGCGGCGGCGCGTCGTTCGTCGTTCAGGCAGGCCTCGAACTGAGCCTCGGTCAGGCCGAAGTCGTTCGCGACCGCGACCAGCCCGTCCCAGGGCCGCTGCAGGATGGAGGGCTGGTCGCGCATCAGCCGGCCGATGACGTCGAAATAGCGGCCTTCGGGCGCGCAGCGGGCCAGCATGAAGCCGGCGGTCGCCACCTCGACCGGCCCGGTGGGCATCTCACGGAAAATGAAGCGCACCTGGCCGGTGTCGACGTAACGGCGCTTGAACTCCGGAAAGACCTGGGTGTGCCAGCGCGCGCAGTGCGGACAGGTCACCGAGGCGTATTCGATGACCGTGACCGGCGCGTCCGCTCGCCCGATCGCCATGTCGTCGGCGCGTCGGTCGTGGACCTGGGCCGACGAGGCTCCGGCCAGAGGCAGCCAGGCCAGGGCGATGAGGGCGAGCAGGGCGCGCCGGATCATCGGATCAGTCTTCCGCCGTGGCGGCGGCTTCGCCATCCGCCGCCGCCGCCGCCGGGACGTTTCCGCCCGCGGCGCGGATCGCGGCCTCGAAGGCCTCGATGGTGGGCGGGCCGTCCAGGTGCTCGCCGTTCACGAGGAAGTAGGGCGTGCCGGTCACGCCCTGTTCGTTGGCCTGCTGCACGCGCTCTTCCAGGGCGTCGGCGGCCTCCTGGTCGGTGACGCAGGCGTCGAACTGCTCTTCCGTCATGCCGGCGGTGCGGGCGATGCGCAGCAGTTCGCCGCGCGGGTCGGCGATCATGGCCTGCTGATTGCGCATCATGGCGTCGATCATGGCGAAGTAGCGGTCCTCGCCAGCGCAGCGCGCCGCCAGGAAGCCGGCGACAGCGATGTTGGCCGGCGGCGTCGGCAGCTCGCGGAAGACATAGCGAACCTGGCCGGTGTCGATGAAGCGGCTCTTGAATTCGGGGAAGACCTGCTCGTTCCAGGCGGCGCAGTGGGCGCAGGTGACCGAGGCGTATTCGACCACTGTGACCGGCGCCTCGGCCGAGCCCATGGTCATGTCACCCTCGGCGGCCGCGCCGCCGCCGCCAGCGCCGCCGCCCCCGCCGTTGCAGGCGCCGAGCATGAGGGCCGATGCGGCCAGGACGCCCGCGATGAGGGACGAGCGACGATCGAGTTTCAGCATTCAGGCCTCCCGGCACGGCTGGATTGGACAGTCTGGCGCGATTCCCCCGCGTCCAGCCCTAACAGCGTCACCTTCGAGAACAGGTGAGGCGAAGATTTGTCAACGCGTCGCAGCGCCTTACCCACCGTCCTTGAGCGCCGCGCGGCCCAGACGCAGCAGGGCGTCGCGCAATTCGGGCGAGGGCGCGGCCTCGACAGTGCGGCTCAGCGCCTCCTCCTGGTCGGCTGGCAAGGGCCTGTCGACGACCTTTCGCACCGGTTGGCTCTTCGGCGTCCGCACCTTCACGGGACCTTGGGCGATGCGAAGCTTTTCCGCGGCGCCTTCGCCCAGATAGAGGTTCACGCGCTGCAGGATCTCGGCGCTCTGGTGCTGAACGAAGGCGGCGGCAGGCCCGACGACCCTGAGCTCCAGGGTTCCACCATGTCCGGCGCGGCCCTTGGTCAGCTTGAGGGGTTGCGTCACCCGCGAAAGCGGCTCACCGACGATCTCGGCCCAACGCGCCTCGAGCTGGCCGGTCCCCTGACCAAATCGCTCGTCGAGCTGTTTGATGAAGGGCGCCAGCGACCGGCCCATCGGCGGCGGCGCACGACGCTTTGGCCGCGTCCGCTTGCGGGCCAGGATCTCGCGGGCTTCCGCCTCTGTCGGCAGGGGTCTGCGCATGCAGGAGCGATAGCATGGTCGGGGCTTTCCGCGCGACCGGAACCGGCCGCGCGAGACGCCGGTTGAGCCTTCGTCAGAAGGAGGCTTTCATGCCAGCCAAGTCCAAAGCCCAGCAGAAGGCCGCCGGCGCGGCCCTGTCCGCCAAGCGCGGCGATACGCCGAAGTCCGAGCTCAAAGGGCCGTCCAAGCAGATGGCCACCTCCATGAGCGAGAAGGAGCTCGAGAAGATGGCCTCGACCAAACGCAAGGGTAAGCCCGAGCACGCCTCGGCCTAGCTTTCGCCACGGCCGGACCTATCTTGGCCGTCTGAGCTTCGCGGGAGCGTCTGTTGACTCCTTCTCCGGCGCATCCCCGCACCTTCTCCGAGGTCCTGGAGGACCTGGGCCGGTCGGGCGACCGGCTGACCCTCGACGAGATGGTCGTCGCCTTCGGCGAACGGGCCTTCGGGGCCCTGATGATCGTCACGGCCCTGATGAGCCTGCTGCCCTGGCCGCCGGGCGGAAAGGTGATTTTCTCGGTTCCTTTGATGATCGTGGCGTCGGAACTGACGCTGCAGCGGCACAGCCTGTGGCTGCCGCAATGGGCCATGCGGGCGTCGGTCTCGCGGACCGGCTACGCCAAGGGGTTGGGGCGGGTTCTGCCGGCGATCCGGTTCATCGAGCGCCTGTCCCGGCCGCGTCTCAAGGTTCTGACCGGGCCTCTGGCGCAGATGGTGATCGGGCTGATTTGCCTGGGGCTGGCGGTCATGCTGGCCTTCCCGGTGCCGTTCGGGGACATGCTTCCGGCCGTCACGATCGCGCTGTTCGGGTTCGCCGTGATGCAGCGCGACGGGCTGGCGACCATCGCGGGCCTGGTCGGCACGGCGGTCTGCATCGGCTACCTCGCGCTCGTCTGGCGGCTGATCGTCGAGATCAGCGAGCGCGCCTGGACCTGGGCGCAGGGGCTGGTGGGCTAGGCTCCAGCACCACTTGGGAAGCGTCAGCCTGCTCCTCGGCGCGGCGGGCGCGGAGATGGGTGATGGGACCGTTCAGGCCCGCCAGCATCTCCCGAGCGGCGGCCTCTCCGGCGGCCACGGCGGGGTCGAAGGCCTTCCAGTCCCGGATTTCCACCCCGTCCAGCTTCGGCAGGATCAGGAGGTCGGTCGCCTTGCGGTAGGCCTCCAGCTCCGCCGAGGTGGAGATGGTCGCCGAGCGCATCAGGATCGACACGATCGGCGGACCCTGCTTCCAGTCGCCTGACAGGATCCAGCGCCACCACGACTTGGGGTTTTCCAGGACCTTCGGGTCAACGCCCCGGGCCCGTGAGACATCGACGCCGATCGTGGGGCCGAGGTGCTGGGCGCGCATGACGTCGGCCGGAAAGCTCTTCAGCACGGCCCCGTCGACCAGCACCGCGCCGTCCTCGACCACGGGCGGCAGGACGCCGGGCAGGGAGATCGAGGCCCGCAGCGCCCGGCGCAGCAGGCCTTGCCGATGCACGCGATAGCCGTTGTTGGTGATGTCCGCCGCCACGGAGAACATCGGCAGGGCCATGTCGGCCATCTCCGTGTCGCCGTAGTGCTCCTCGAGCAGGCGCTCGACACGGTGGCCCTGCGTCATGGCGATGATGGGGAAGGCGATGTCGGCCAGCGGGCTACTGGCCACGAAGGCGTCGCGGATGCGCGCCTCCAGCTCCTCCTGGCTCCATTCCAGCGCCAGGCCGGCCGCGACCACCGCGCCCATCGACGAGCCGCCGACGAAGTCGAAGGGCGCGCCCGCGTCACGCAGCGCCCGGACCGCCCCGAGATGCGCATAGGCGCGGGCGCCCCCGCCGGACAGCACGAGGCCGACCGAGGTGCCGGTGATGACGCGCGCGATACGCACCTCATCGGCCGCATCGCCTTCGCGGACGTGGAACCAGCGCGCGGGCTCCAGCGCAGACAGCCAGACCGGCGCATTGGCCGGCGCCACTCCGGGGTCGCGCAGCAGGATCAGGTCGGTGGGCCTGTGCGCCTCTTCATCGGCGGGCGGAGGCGGTGGGGGCGCGCTGGGCAGCGCCAGCGCATTGCCCACCAGGAACAGCCGGTCGACCTGGCGCGCGCACAGGGCGGACCAGGCTTCGTCCTCCTGCTCGGCGACGTAGAGGACGTAGTCGTGGGTCTCCTCGACGCGGTTGAACCACTCCGCGGCCGAGGCCAGGGCGGACTGGTCGATGATCTGCACCGTGTAGCCCAGGGCGACGATTCCGGCGGCGATGCGGTCCACGAAAGCGCGGATGGGCCGCCTGCGCAGGGACACGAAGCCGAAGACGCTGGGGTCGGCCGCGGTGCGGCCCTGGTCGCGCGTGCGCTGGATCATCAGCCGCGCCAGTTCGGTCATGACGTCGGGATGCTTCTGGGCCGCCTTCAGGAAGGCGTCGCGGGGCAGGGCGAGGATCTCGGAGTCGCGCAGGGCCACGACCGTGGCGGTATGGGCCGTACCGGCGAGCAGCGACATCTCGCCGACCGGTTCGCCCCCGCGCACGACGCCGACGAACTCGGTCTCCTTGCCTTCCTCCTTGCGAAAGACGCCCAGGCGGCCGGAGCGCAGCAGATAGAGGGTGTCGGCGGGTTCGCCGGCGCTGAACAGGCGCTCTCCACCGGTCAGGGTGAACCAGGATGCAGGCGAGCGGCGCTCGCTGAACAGGCCGGCCAGCGCGGTCTCGAGTTTATCGTCGCGGGGGCGGCGCTTCATGCGGCAAGCGTAGCGGGACCACATCACCCCGGAAAGCGCACAACGCTTGTCCGGGCCCAAGTGCAAACGGCGCAATCGAGTTTAGGCCCCGGATCGTGGCTTCGCTCCGTCCGGGGTGACGATGCCCGACGCCGCCGCTAGAGAGGGCGCATGCCCAAGCTGACGACCGCCATCGACACATCCTCGGACGCCTTCAAGCGGCTGGCCGACCACAATCGCGCCCTGGCCGACGAACTGCGCGACAAGGTCGCCAAGGCTGCGCGGGGCGGGCCCGAGGCGTCGCGCGAGCGGCATGTGAAGCGCGGCAAGCTCCTGCCGCGCGACCGGGTGGAGCGGCTGCTCGATCCGGGCGCGCCCTTCCTGGAGGTCGGCCAGCTGGCGGCGAACGGCATGTACGGCGACGAGGCGCCGGGGGCGGGAATGATCTGCGGCGTGGGCCGGGTGTCGGGCCGGGAGGTGATGATCGTCGCCAACGATCCGACGGTGAAGGGCGGCGCCT